>CAZKQI010000022.1:0-18245 GCA_964554855.1 uncultured archaeon
TATCGAAGATTTTATTACTCTCAAAACTAAGCTGATACATGCTTCCAGTGAATATAGCTCAGATGAGGAAGATGATGAAACAGATGGGAATAAACATGGAGGAGATAAATGCAACTGAAGTGATAATAAGAACGCCAAGCGAAGAATTGATCTTCAAGAATCCAAGTGTTACTAAGGTTTCGGGAAGGGGAATGGAGATATTTCAGGTAATTGGTAATTATGAAGTAGTTAAAAAGATTAGTGATGAAGATGTTAAACTCATAATGGAACAGGCTAATGTAGATGAAGAAACTGCTAGGAAAGCTCTTATAGAGGCTAAAGGTGATCTGGCCGAAGCTTTGATGAAACTGCAGAAATGAAACCTCCCATCATTTTGGCAAGAGGAAAAAACACATTTTTAATTGAGAGATTTGAAGGTAAATTGCATACACATGATGGCATAATAAATCTAGATGAACTGAAAAATAAAAAATTTGGGGATGAGATAAAAACGCATTTAGGTGTTAGTTATAAAATTCTTCCTTACAGAGCTGTGGACTTCTTCAAACATTTTAAAAGATCTGCAACTCCTATAATGCCTAAGGATATTGGTGCAATAATTGTATACACTGGTTTAAGCCCAGATTCTCTAATATTAGATTCTGGGACTGGAACTGGAATGGTTTCTGCTTACTTAGCATATTTCAATAAGTACGGTGAGGTTGTGACGGTTGAAAAACGTAAAGAATTTGCAAGGATTGCAAGAGAGAACTTCAAAATAGCAGGATTGAAGAACATACATCAGATAGTCGGTGATGTTTTTTTCATTGCAGATGGATTCAAGAAGGAGTTCGATCTTGTAGTTTTAGACATGAAAGATGATGTCAAGTTTATTCCTAAAGCTTACGAAATTTTGAGATATGGGGGGCATTTAGCTGTCTACAATCCCTACATTGAAGATACGAGAGAAGTTTACCATAAGATGATCAAAATCGGATTTAGGAATGTTGAGAGCTTTGAAATTGTTAGAATAGATTACGAGCATAAGAGGGTTGGTACAAGACCACTTACAAGAATCTGGCATACAGGATTTTTGGTTATAGGTAGAAAGATTTAATATTCCAATTTTCTGCTTTCTGAAATGTATCATCTACTGTTACTAGTATCTCTGATATGGGCAGGATCTTTCATAGCCATAAAAGTAGCATTGAATTACATCGATCCCTACAACTTAGCCTTTTACAGATTCCTTATAGCTACACCAATAATGCTGGCAATATTTAAACCATCTTTCAGAATTAGCTTAAGAGATCTTCTTAAAATAACAATTTTGGCACTTTCTGGTGTAACTCTCCTTTATGCAATTCAGTTTTATGCTCTTGAAATTACAACTGCAACAAAAGCTTCTATACTGATAAACACTTGCGTAATATTTACTGCAATACTCTCATACATCTTTTTGAAGGAAAGTATGAATTTTCGAAAGATTGTTGGAATATTCATTGCATTCTTAGGAGTTTTCTTTGTAGTTTCAAACTGTCAGATAAACTCTATAAATTTAGGTGATGTGCTTATGATTATCGATGGATTTCTTTGGGCAATTTACACAGTTTTAGGAAAAGTTATGCTGGATAGATTTAAGGCTGAACATCTTACAACGTATGCATTCTTCTTTGGAACAATTTTCCTCTTCCCCTTTGCACTTTACAATGGATTGGCAAATCCTCTAACATTTGAGCAATCTCTAATTCTTTCCATACTTTATTTGTCCATCCCTTGCTCAGTATTTGCATATCTAATCTGGTATAGAGCTTTAAATTTCTTAAAAGCTACAAATGTGGCATTTTTCACGTACCTAATTCCTCTCTTTACTGCAATTCTTGCATACTTATTTATAGCTGAAGAAATAACAATTTTTACAGCGATAGGAGGCACTTTAATTATACTTGGAATGTACTTTGTCGAAAGAGATTAATCTAATCAAGTTTAAATTTTCAAATGGATGCCCTAATGAAGAGAAGAGATACTGTTAAGATGTTGATATTGTCCCTTTTGTTAGATGGTTTAAATCAGAGAGAGATATCTAAAAGATTGAACTTAACACCACAGGCAATCTCAGAATATTTCAAGGAGTTGAGCTCTGAAGGTTTCGTTGAGGGATATGAGTTAACTGATAAGGGCTTGAAGTGGTTAGTTGAGAAGATGTATGAGGTGCACACATGGTCTGAAGATATATTAAAGAGGGTTTTTTCTGCCAAAGTTGTTGCTTTAGCTTTGGGTAATGTAAAAAGGGGTGATAAAGTTAGATACTGGTTTGAGGGAGGAATAATCTATTGTAAGGTTGATCGTGATTACAATGCTGTAGCACTGACAGATGGAAGGGATGAGGAAGTTCTCATAAAACCTATATCTTTCAAACCACCTGAAAAGGGAAGAGTAACGATTTACCAAGTTCCAGATGTTGCTTTAGGCGGTAGTAAATCCATTGACATAAATAAATTGAAGAAATTGGCTAAAAACAAATTTGTTGTAGCTTTAGGTGTTGAAGCTTTGGTTGCTTGTAGAAAAGCCAAATTAAATGCAGTATTCTTTGGATCTAAATACAGTTGCATTGAAGCTGCCCATCACGGTTGCGATGTCTTAGCAGTTTGTACTCAATCACTTGTAAAGGACTTAATTCACATTTTAATTGATGAAGAGTTGAATTATTCAATCGAACATTGACATTGCTTAGCATTGTCAAGGATTGTAAAGAAACTTTTATATTTTTAATGATGATCACGAAAAATCGTTAAAAAGCTCTGTAAGAGGTGAGAAATGTGAAGAAAAAGTTAGCACTATTGATTGCAGTATCTATAGTTGCAGTAATAATTTTTGCTGGCTGTGCAGCACCACCAAAGGAGGAAAAGCCAACCACAACTCCTACAACTGTTAAAACTTGGAGATGGGCCACCGCAGATCCCGGCTCTTACGGTTACAGAGTTATAACGGGAATGGTTGACATACTCAAGAGAAACCTACCTCAATATGACTTCTCAATAAAGCCGTATTCATCAACAACGGCAGCTATAAAAGGATTCTGTAAGGATGAAGCAGAAAGCGTTTATTTGGCAGATTTAGGTTTCGGAAAATTGTACAATTTCACTGGACCATTTGAGGGTTTTGAGCCTGAAGTAAAGCAGATGCCAGTTCAAACTTTCTGGGCTTATACGATGGAGACATTCATATTGATACCTAAGGATAAGGCTGATGAAATAAAGAGTTGGAGCGATTTGGATGGAAAACCAGTATTCTTAACCCCTGCTGGATATATGAATCACTTGAATATAAGAAGGGCATTAAACGCTTTAGGTGTTAATCCTCAACATGTTGAAGTTGATTCTAAGTTTGTTTGTAAGGCAATTGAAGATGGAACAATAGTTGCTACTGCCCTATACACAACGGCTGGAAGATCTCTACCAACTTGGGGTCAGGAATTAATGATCAGCTGTAAGGGTAAGCTTGTACCACTCAATCCAACACCTGAAGAGATAGAGAAGCTCAAAGAGGCTGGACTTGATGTTAAGGAAATTGATGCCAAGAAAGTTTCCGAAGACTTTGAAGGTGTAATATACGGTGTACCTTTCTACTTTGGATATCACTCAAGCCCAAAGATGTCTGAGGAAGACATTTACACAATGCTCAAGACATTGGATGAAAATTCAGAGATGTTGGCAAGTGTAGATCCTGGTTTAGAACCACTTGCAAAGAACTTTGCAGAATTCCAGTACAAGGGTGTAAAGTCATGTGATCCAAGTGTAATACCAGTACATCCAGGATTGGCAAAGTTCTTGAAGGAGAAAGGACTTTGGGAGAGCGAATGGGATAAATATATAGCAAAGTGATATAAATGAATCAAAAGTTTTTGAAATTTTTTATTTTCATTTTTTCTTTAATATATATTTCTCTTGCAATTTATTATTACTCAACTGGTATAATGGGAAGCATGTTTTGGGTACTTGTTTTTGTTCCCCTCGCCTACATTCTTTACGTTCTTGAAAAACTGAAAAATAATGAGTTCTATCCCAGACTTGGTAAGTTTCAGTATGTAGTGGCAATAATATATATTTCTTTATGCCTATTCGCCATGGTCTATTTGCCTACCAATTACATGAATTTAATATACTATAGAGTAGGATCATACACACTTTTGGATAAGATTGTTGGAATTTGCATGTTCCTTCTAATCTTGGAATACTCTAGAAGGGAACACAAGGTTTTGTTTGGATTGATATTGTTCTTAATTGTTTATTGTCTCTTTGGAGATTATTTCCCTGGAATTCTCAAGCAGCCAGGAATATCTCTAGATAGGTTGATAACATCATCTACTGTTGAAGTTAAATTGGGAATGTTTGGAACATATGCCCAAGTAGGAGTTGGAATAATCGGTGCATTCTTACTCTTAATGGGTGCTGCAAAGGGATTTGGTATAGATAAATCCCTTATAAAGACAATAATTGGTACATTGGGTAAAAAACCAACTCTAATCCCACAAACGGCCGTTTTAAGTTCTATGGCCGTAGCTACATGTACGGGTTCTGGAGCTGCAGATTCGGCACTTGTTGGTCAGTTTACAATTCCAGCAATGAAGAGGGCGGGATTTCCATCACTCTATGCAGCTGCAACTGAAGGTAGTGCCGCACTTGGTGGACTTATAATGCCCCCAGTAATGGCCATAGCAGCATTCATAATGGCTGAATTCTTGGCTGTAAGCTACTTTGAAGTGATAGTTAGAGGTTTTGTACTTGCAATGATATACTATCTCTCAATAGCTCTTACAGTATATCTCCTAACACTACGATACGTCAAACCGGGTAGAATAAGATCTGAGGAGTTCATATCTGAAGTAGGTAGACCAACAATATTGGATAAGTTGGGAACCTTAATCTTCTTTGCAAGTCTCATACTCCTCATATATCTCATGGGTTCACTTTGGTGGCCAGAAATAAGAGCAGCACTTACGACTGTAATATTCTTCATAGTATTGTCTTCAATAGCTAGATTTGTATTGGGCGGTAGTTCTATTAGGGATAGGCTAAAAGATTTTGTAAAGTGTATGAAAGGTTTTGTAGAAGGATATCCCGAAATTATCGTTGACATAATCCTTTTACTGGCTACATTGGGAATAATAATAAACCTTTTCACGGTTAGTGGATGGTTATTGAAGCTTGGAATGATATTAATGGATGTTGGAAGAGAGAATATTATGGCCCTGATTGCAGTAGGATTTATCTTTGCATTCTTTCTCGGATTTGGTTTGCCACCTTCCGCTGTTTACATAATTACAGCAGTTCTAATTGCTCCCTACATGATATTCTTTGGAATAGATAGGTGGGTGGCACATTTCTTCGTATTCTTAGTGGCTGCAATTTCCGAGTTTACACCGCCAGTAGCTTTGATCGCCGCTGTAACATCAAGAATTGCTGAAACATCTTTTATAAAAACAGCATTCTACACTCAGAAGTGGATATTACCCCTGTATCTAATGATATTTGCTGTTATAAGCTGGCCTGAACTTGTAATCGAGCCATCTTTACAGCAGTTGATTGCTTTTTCAATAGTTCTGATTGCTTGCTTTGGAGTTACATTCGGTTCATTTGGTAAAATTTTAAATAATAAACTTGATATTATTGTAAGATCTGTATTCATAGTTCTTGGACTTTTAGCTCTATATTCACCAGAAAAAACTCTTTCAATGATCATAGCACCAATTTTACTTATCATGACAATTGTAGGTGTCAGGAGAATGCAACGTATAACACAAGCCTAAATTTTGGAGGTGAAAATGTGGTAAAGGTTCCAGAATATAGAGGTAAGGAAATATTGAGAGAATACGGAATAAGAACTCCGAGAAGTGTGTTAATTAGCCTAAAAGATTTAGATAATATACATTTTGACAAATTTCCATGCGTAATTAAAGCACAAGCATTGACAACTGGTAGAATGAAAAAGGGTTTGATAGATTTTGCAGAAAACATCGATGATCTGAATGAGAAGGTAAAAAGAATTGCAGAAAAAAGGGGAGAGTATATCTTTGACAAAATTTTGATAGAAGAGATGGTAAGAGCGGAGAGGGAGATGTATGCGGGTATAATCGTCAATCCTTCCTACAAATCGAAATCTCCTGAGATAATATTCAGTATTGAGGGGGGTATAGATGTGGAGGAAATTGCTGAGAAAAGGCCAGAAGCGATTGTAAGATTAACCGTAGATTACTTGGAGGGATTTGATGAAGAAGAATTCTATGAAGCTTTGAACAAATTTGAAATTGATGAAGAATTAAAATCGAAAATAACAGATTTCATTAATAAATTATACAAAATTTTCGTCAATTATCATGCTAAAAGCATTGAGGTAAATCCTCTCTTTCTTAAAGGAAGTGAAATGATAGCAGGTGATTGTAAGATTGTTGTGGATGATGCCTCCATATTTAAGCTTGGTTGGGATGTTTTTCCGATTGAAATGGATAGAGAGCCGACTGAACTTGAAAGAAAAGCTTGGAAGATTGAGGAGAACGATTACAGAGGAACAGCTTACTTCATCCAACTAACATTGGAGGAGCCTAAAGATAAGAGGAATGGATACATAGCCTTTCATGGAATTGGTGGAGGAGCATCAATGCTTGCTGCAGATGTTTTGATGAAAAAGGGATTCATACTTGCAAATTATGCTGATACAAGTGGAAATCCACCAGCAAGTAAGATATACAGAATTGTGAAGATTTGTTTATCGCAGAAGGGTATAGAGGGTTATGCTCTTATGGGTGCAGTTTTTGCTTCTCAAGAGCAGTGGCATCATGCTCATGCCATAGTTAAGGCTTTCAAGGAGTTTGAAAGTGAAAAAACAAGAGGTTTTCCCGTTATCATACTTTTAGCTGGGAACAAGGAAAAGGAAAGTTTGGAGATACTGAATAAGCATTTCAGAAATATGAATTACCAGTATGAAATATATGGTAGAGAATACATATACGAGTTGGATTACATAGCGGACAGACTGAAGGAAATGATTGAAAGATATAGGGAAATGAGGGGATTGTGATGTACGTTATAATTACAAGAACGTTGAAGATAGAAATAGATCACGATAAGTGTAAAGTTTGTGAAAGTTACGAATGCGTTAAGGCTTGCAGTATTTACGGTAGGAACATTTTAAGGATTAAAAATGGTTTGCCCGTAACATTTCTTCCACCTGAAGATGTCAAAAAGAGAGATAACGAATGCTTAGCTTGTGAAATATACTGTCCCTACAATGCTGTAAGGATTTCGGAATTGGAGGTGATGTAATGGCTTTCATAATTGATGAAAAATCGAATGTCATAGTTCAGGGAATTACAGGGAGGGAAGGTAGTGCAAGGGCTAGATATATGTTGGAGTATGGTACAAGGGTAATTGCGGGGGTTACACCTGGTAAAGGAGGTAGTGAGGTTTGGGGAATCCCAGTTTACGATTCTGTTAGAGAAATTGTGGAAGAATATGGAAAAATAGATGTTTCTGCCATATTTGTTCCAGGCCCCTTAGCAAAGAATGCAGCAGTTGAAGCTATAGAAAATGGTGTAAAGACTATAATAATGTGTGTTGAGAGAGTTCCACTTCATGACACCCTTTACATAGTTGCCAAAGCTAAGAAGGAAGGTTGCAGAATAATTGGGCCAGGTTCATTGGGTGTAATAAGTCCTGATAAAGCTGTTGTCGGATGGATAGGTGGAGATGCAGATACTGCGAAAGAGGTTTTTAAACCGGGAAATGTGGCTGTTATATCGAGAAGTGGGGGACAAACGACTACAATCTCTTGGGTTCTCTCTAAATCGGGTATAGGTATATCCACTGCAGTTCATACTGGAACTGAGCCAATTTTGGGAACTTCACTTCCAGAATACGTTCTAATGGCAAATGAAGATAAAGAAACGGATTGTATAGTTATATGGGGGGAGATAGGTGGTATAGCTGAGGAAGAGACTGCTGAAGTTATCAGAGAATACGGTGTGAATAAACAGGTTATAGCGTATATAGCTGGGGCAACACTCCCAAGTGGTATCAGGTTTTCGCATGCAAGTGCAATAGTTGAAGGGAGAAGAGGATCTTATGAAAGCAAGAGAAGTGCTTTGGAGAGAGTAGGGGCAATAGTTGTTGATTCTCCGAGAGAGATTGTAGATAGAGTGAGAGAGGTGTTGAGTTGATGTTAATGAGAAGTTGTCTTTTTGTACCTGGTAACAACTACAGAGCAATTCTCAAGGCAAATACACTTAATTTTGATGTTTGTATATACGATCTTGAAGATGCTGTAAGTATGGAGGAAAAAGAGACTGCAAGGATTTTTATAAAATCTATTGCAAATGAGAAGTTTGAGGATGGCAGATTGAAGTTTGTAAGAGTAAATTCCATAAACTCGGGAATTATTGACGATGATTTGCAATACGTCCTTTTTGATGGTATAGATGGTGTTATGCTTCCCAAAACGGAATCAGCAAAAGATTTAGAGTTATTAATAGAGAAGATGAAAAAAATTGAGGAGGAGAGGGGACTTGAAGAGAAGAAGATAATAGCTCTAATAGAAACTCCCATGGGTGTTATGAATTCTATAGAGATCGCAAAAAATGATAGAGTTATTGCTCTTGCATTTGGAGCTTTGGATTACTACAGAAGTCTTGGAAGAATCAAATTCTCCGAAACTCAAATTGAACTTCTATTTGCGAGATGTATGATAGTCAATTCTGCTAAGGCTTACGGTAAGAAGGCAATAGATACACCATTTTTGGGATTGATAATAGATAAAGAAGGTTTGAGGAGGGAAGCAATGATGGCAAAGCAACTTGGCTTCGATGGAAAAATGGCAATACATCCAAATCACATTCCAATAATAAATGAAATCTTTTCACCATCTGAAGATGAAGTTAAGGAGGCTGAAGAACTTGTAAAGGCTTACGAAGAAGCAAAGACGGGAGTAATATCTTTTAAGGGTAAGATGGTCGATTATGCATCTTACGTTCAAGCTAAGGAAACTGTTGAAATTTATAAAATGATAAGGAGTAGGTCTAAATGATCTCAGAAAGACTTGCAAAGTTTGTAGAGGATTTAAATTATAGAGAAATTCCTGAAGAAGTTATTGAATATGCAAAATTACTTTTTTTAGATTTCATAGGATTACCCTTTAAAGGTTATGAACTCGATTCGGCAAAAGTTATTCTGAAAACTTTTGAGAATGCTCATGGAAACTCAATAGCTTTACCTACTGGTAACAGATATTTACCACAGATTTCTGCACTTATCAATTCTTTCTTAGCTCACTCCTTGGATTTTGATGATACGCATAGAAAGTCTTCAATGCATCCCGGTGTATGCGTATTTCCTCCTATTTTAACAGTTGATACTGATGGAAGAACTTTTCTGGAGGGAGTTGTTGCGGGATATGAAGTTGCATGTAGATTGGGTATGGCTATCAATCCCAAAGTTCACTACGATCACGGCTTTCACATAACAGCCACATGCGGAATATTTGGAGGTATATCCGCTCTATCAAAAATATTGGATTTCGATTGTGATAAGATAATAAATGCATATGGCACTGCACTGAGCATGGTTTCTGGAACCATGCAGTTCTTAGAGAACGGATCTTGGAATAAGAGGTTAAACACTGGAATTGCATGTCATAATGCAGTAATTTCAGTCAATTTAGCTAAAAACGGTTTTTTAGGCGCTGGCAAACCAATAGAAGGAAAATATGGATTCCTAAACTCTTATACACATAATGCAATTTTTGAAAAGGCTGTAGAAAACTTAGGAAAGAAATTTGAGATAACTAACACTGGTATAAAGCTTTATCCTTGTTGTAGGTACATACATCCTGTCCTTGATTTAATTGTAGAAAATAATATAAAAAATTTCAATAAAATGACCATTAAAATGGTTTCAGCTGGCTATAAAATTGTTGGTGATCCAATAGATGAGAAGAGAAATCCAAAGAACATGGTTTCGGCTCAATTCAGTTTACCCTTTGCAGTAGCTGTTTTATCTTATAAAGGCAAGTTAACTGTTGATGACTTTATGAATGTCTATCTTAGTAATGAAATTGTAAATATTATGAATAAAATTGATGTTTATCCCGATGAAAAATTAGATAATGATTATCCAGAAAAGTGGAAAGTTGTTGTGAATGTTGATGATAAAATTTATTCAAGAGATTATCCAAAAGGAGAGCCGGAAGATCCAGCAAGATTCAAGGATGTTTTTGAAAAATTTTCAGATCTTACAGATAAATATTTGAGTGAAGATCAGAGGAAAGATGTTCTGAAATTCATCAAAAATATAGAAAATAGGTATATATTTGAATTGTTCGAAATAATGGGTGTCTGAAATGATTGCTATGCAAGTAACTCTAACATCAGCAGAGTCTAAATTTTTGATATCAAAAGGTCTGTCAAATCTTGATGATGTAAGGAGAGCTTATGAGAGGGGTATATGTGTAATTCATCCAAGTAGCACTACTTATTTCCTCTTTAAAGAGTTTACTGGTTACGAGCCAGATGTTTGGATATGCGGATTGATAGATGAGTGGGGAACATGTATATCTAAGGACATGCTTGATAAACTTAAAAATGATAAAGATTCGGGTAAATTTCGAATTCTTTGGATATTTGAGAAAGGAAGGCTAATAGAGGAAGAAACTGAAAAAATTATCGAAAGAATGGGGAAGGAAGATGTTTACATTAAGTCACCAAATGCCATAGATGTTAATGGAAATGCTGGAGTTTTAATAGGAGCTCCAGATGGAATTGGGACTGTCGGAAGATTCATGATGGCAAAAGATAAAGGTTTCAAGATAATTTTACCGGCTGGGCTCGAAAAACTTTTACCATCTGTAGATATATCCATAGATCCAAATAAATTGAAATACTCGATGGGAATGCCAGTTCATTTCAGAAAAGTTGATGGAAATGTTTTTACCGAAATAGATGCTATAAAAACTCTTTTTGGATTGAAAGCTGTACCAATAGCATCTGGTGGATTAGTTAACTCCATAACTCTTTATGTTGAGGGGGAGGAAGATAAAATTGAAGAGTTTAAGGAATTTTTGATGAAAGAGGTTAAGGGAGTTAAGTTACCGAATGTAGAAACTCCTCATTGCCCATGTAACTGGGGAACCTGCAAAAAATTAAAATTTTTTAACTTAAGAAAATAAAGATATTATATACAATCCAACTCCTATTGATGCAATCATTAAAATTGATGTCAAAATGTTTACAGCACTTCTGTTTACATTCAAATCGAGAAGTATTGACCTCAATCCGTTGAAGGCATGGAAGCACACCGTAATTAGTAAAATTACGTAAAACAAACTCAATGCTGGAAATCTCTTTGCAACACTGAGATATTCTAAAGCTCCTTCAGATGTGTGTGTTATGATAAAGTGGTAGGTAATGAAAAATACCATCAAAATTCCCGTAACTATTTGTAATAACCATGCCATAGGCTCTACTTTCGACATTCAAATCACCTCCAACATCATGTAGCTTGCAATCACCCATGCAACTATTATAGTAACAATTGCAATTGCTAGAACCACTTTCTTATGCTCATGCAGAAAGCCCAATTCATGTAAAATTATTCTAACACCGTTTATGCCATGATAAACTCCGCAAAGTACTAACATAATATCGAATGGAAGGTATTGAGGAGATGTTGTAACTCTTAAAAAGCTCTCGTAGATACTTGGTTCTCTTAATGTTGATAGGTAGACAAGATGCATACAGAGGTAAATGACAAGTATTATACCAGTCAACCTTTGAAATAGGAATGCCAGATCGTATATTCCTACTGGCCTAAACCACTTCGATACACTCATAAAATCACCTAAAGATTGTTCTTATCGTATGAGCTGCGACACTCCTCCTAAGTAACTGTATTGCTTTTGCAGGCTCAATTTCCTTTGGACAAACATCGCTGCAAGCCATAGCTAAATGGCATCTCCAGAGACAGTGATCTTCACTTACAACTTTAAATCTCTCCTCTTTACCCCTATCTCTGTTATCAGCTATAAATCTGTAAGCTGCCACTAAGGATGCTGGTCCGAGATATTCATCTCTTGTTGCAGAGGCTGGACATACAGAATAGCAAGCACCACACTTTATGCATAAGGTAAAGATGTAGTATTTCTTCAGTTCCTCAGGCTTCTGTATAAGTTCTATGGGATTTTCGTAGCTTATGTCATCTCTAATCAGATAAGGCTTTACAGATTTATGCTTTAGGAAAAATCCTTCGAATTCCGTAACCAAATCCTTAATGACTTCAAAGTTATCGAGCGGTTCTATTACAACTGGCTCTTTTAGTTCAAAAGCTTGCGTTTCACATGCCAATCTCGGCCTTCCATTTATCTTTACAGCACAACTCCCACAAACACCCATTCTGCATGAAGCTCTGAAAGATAAAGTATAATCGATATTATCTCTGATATAATATAAACAATCCAAAACAGTCATACCCCTTTTCACTGGCACATCAAAGATTTGCCAATAACTTCTTTCACCATCAAACCTCTTTATCCTAAACTTCATACAAACACCTCAATACTTTCTTTCTGTAGGTTGCCATTTTGTTATTCTAACGGGGATGTAATCGAATTTTGGGCCATCTGGTGTGTAATATGTTAAGGTATGCTTCAACCAATTCGCATCATCTCTTTTTGGATAATCTGTTCTATAATGTGCCCCTCTACTCTCTTTCCTCAACAATGCAGATATTGCAACAACTTCCGCCAAATCTAATAGATAGCCAACTTCAAGAGTTGAAATTAAGTTCATGTTAAACTTCCTTGATCTATCTGCAATCTCCACTCTCTTGTATCTCTCTTTAAGCTCTTTTATCTTCTTCACTGCCTCTTTCAATCCATTTTCATCTCTGAAAATCCAGACGTATTTATCCATTACCTCATTGAGCTCCTTTTTTATCTGATAAGGATTTTCGCTACCTCTTCCAATCTCATCAAATAATCTCTTTTCCTCATTCTTAACAAATTCATTGGAAATCCTTGATTTACTTACTTTTTCGCCAAATCTAGCAGCATTTTCACCTGCAACTCTTCCAAAGACCAAGCATTCGGCAGTTGAATTTGTGCCAAGTCTGTTTGCTCCATGAATACTTATGCATGCACATTCACCGCATGCAAAAAGTCCTTTTATAGGAGTTTCACAGTTAATGTTGGTGTGAATTCCTCCCATTGTGTAATGCTGTACTGGTTTCACTGGTATTGGTTCATTGACTGGATCAACTCCAGCAAACTTCTTTGCAGCAGATCTTATCAATGGCAATCTTTCGCTTATCTTTTCCTCACCTAAATGCGTTAAATCCAGTGCAATGTAGGGGCCATATTCTCCCTCAAACGCCCTCCCCTCTTCTATTTCTTTCCACATTGCTCTTGCAACTATATCTCTTGGTGCAAGCTCCATCTTTTCGGGAGCGTATCTCTTCATAAATCTTTCTCCTTCCTTATTCAAAAGATATCCCCCTTCTCCTCTGCAAGCCTCACTCATAAGTATGCCAGAGGGAATTAAGCCAGTGGGATGAAATTGCATAAATTCCATATCTTTCAAAGGAACTCCGCATCTGTAAGCAATTGCCATTCCATCTCCAGTAACCTGATGACTGTACGTAGTGAAGCCATACAACCTTCCAGCCCCTCCAGTTGCTAAAATAACTGCTTTTGCCTCAAAAAACGTAACTTCTCCATTCTTCATGTTTATTGCAGATACCCCTTGAACTCTGCCATCTTCAATTGCCAAATTCGTTAAAAAGTATTCATTGAAGAACTCAACATTCTCATAAATCAAAAGTCTTTCATATAGCGTATGTACTTCATGAAAACCCGTTCTGTCAGCAGCAAAAACAGCTCTTGGAACGCTGTGACCTCCAAAGGCTCTTTGAGCTATTTTGCCATCTTCTGTTCGAGCCCATGGGCATCCCCAGTTGTCAAGCCTCAAAATCTCTTTTGGACACTCTTTTACGAAAAATTCTACAGCATCTTGATCTGCCAAGAAATCTGATCCCTTTATTGTGTCCCATGCATGAAGATCAAAGCTATCGTATTCTCTCAAAACTGCAGCAGTTCCTCCTTCTGCACATACACTATGGCATCTTATGGGATAAGTTTTAGCAATTATACCAATTGATAATTCTCTGTTAATTTCTGCTGCAGCTATTGCTGCTCTCATTCCAGCCAATCCAGCTCCAACTATTACAATGTCGCAATCAACCTTCAAGTCAATCACCGAGAAAATTCTGGCAAATTTAAGTTTTTAAAGTTTAATCAAAACGAATGTCAATCGAACTACTTTTCTGGTAGAATTCTCTTTGAAAAGTAATGCCAAGCGTAGAGTGAGATTGCGGGACTATGTCCAGTTGCCCTATCTTTAGTTATTAGGTATATTACTGGTGCTTTCGAATACCTGAGGAATATTGTATCATGGCCAGCACATAGTCCAACTATCAAATTTATTTCAGTTCCAACATGATTTAGTATCTGAGCTTGAAGTATGGGATTGCACATCGATTCATGCGTATTTGGCTTTAGCTTTTCATTTTCCCCAACACCTATCAAAGTCTTGTCGACAGAGCCGCATTTGCAAACTATAGAATAACAATCGAAACCCCATTCTTCAAAAACATCATGTAATTTCTTAGCTTCTTCACTCAAACCTATACAAAAGGCAATACCTACCTTCTTGATATTTAACCTTTTACAGATTTCAATTACTTCTCTTATCCTTGGCCAGAAACCGTAACCTTCTTTTTCTATTATGGTAGATATTCTGTGGATTTTTCTCGAAAACTCATCAGTTTCGTAGTATTTAATTGAGTTCTGAACAATTTCAGGATAAACTTTCATAGGACAAAATTTCGGTTTTTTCTCAGAAGGGTTGCGGTAACAAGGTTTCTTTGGACATTTTGCACACATCGGAGACTTTAAATCTTTACTCATAGTTTTTAAACAATATAAAATAATAAAAGTCTTTCGATTTCAAAATGGTAAATGCTTTATTATCTAAATGTCTACGATCTTTCTCCTTGGGGGTGATCGATTGAAAGTATCCAAACCTCTAGCTTGGCATAGATTTTATAGAGGAAAGATAGAGGTTCTACCGAAGTGTGCAATAAGAAACCTTGATGACTTTGCAGTCTATTATACACCGGGTGTTGCGGAACCTTGTTTGGAGATAAAAAAGAACGAAGACTTGGCATTTGAATATACATCGAAATGGAATACGGTGGCTGTTGTAACCGATGGATCAAGAGTTCTGGGACTGGGTAATATAGGAGCTTTAGCCTCTCTCCCAGTTATGGAAGGAAAAGCATTGATATTCAAGTATTTGGGAGGTGTAGATGCATTTCCATTACCAATAAATGAGCAAGACCCTGATAAATTTATAGAAATTGTTAAAAAAATTTCTCCATCATTTGGTGGCATAAATCTCGAAGATATAGCTACACCAAAGTGTTTCTACATACTAGAAAGGCTTAGAAAGGAATTGGATATACCAGTATGGCATGACGATCAGCAAGGAACAGCAACTGCAACTTTAGCTGGTTTGATAAATGCATTGAAGCTAGTTGGAAAAAGGATGGATGAGATCAAGATTGCGATAGTAGGTGTTGGAGCTTCAAATACTGCAACGGTCAGATTGCTTGAGAAGTATGGAGCTAAGCTTGAGAACATGTTTTTGGTTGATAGCAAAGGTATTTTGGGTAAACATAGAGATGATTTGAGAGATACATATAAATGGGAGTTCTGCTTGAAGACAAATTCTGAAGGTAGAGTTGGTGGGATTAGAGAGGCATTGAAAGATGTTGATGTCGTAATTGCAGCTAGTAAGCCTGGACCGGGCATAATAAAGCCGGAATGGATTAAAGAGATGGCAGAAAATCCTATAGTTTTTGCTTTGGCAAATCCAGTTCCAGAAATCATGCCAGATGAAGCTAAGAGGGCTGGAGCTAAGATAGTTGCAACTGGAAGAAGTGATTACCCCAATCAGGTAAACAACTCTTTGGTGTTCCCAGCAATGTTTAGAGGTGTTTTGACTGTTAGAGCTAAAACTATAACAGATGAAATGGCAATCACGGCTGCGGAAGCACTGGCAAAGTTTGCTGAGCCAAATTTAAGTGAGGAATATATAATACCGACTATGACAGATGAAAGTGTATTTCCGCATGTGGCAACTGAAGTTGCTTTAAAGGCAATTGAAGAAGGAATTGCTAGAAGGATTATGAGTAAGGATGAAATTTACAAGGAATGCGAGTTTCTTATAAGTGGAACTCAGGAAAAGATTGAGAAGTTGATAGAGATGGGATTTATAAGTAAACCACCTTAAATATTTTCAAACTGATAATTACCACTGTAGGACTTGGTTATTTCAGATAGTTTTATGAAGACAAGTTGAACAATTCTGGCATTTTTCTCAATCCAAATACCATCATTATGAACTACTAAGCCAACTTCACTCCTTCCCTTATATCCAGCATCCCAAACTGCAGTTAAGATATTTGCACCACATCTGATAAGTGTTGATCTTGGTTTTGCTATTGCCATCAAATCGTTTGGCATGTTTATTTTCTCATTTAGCAAAACCTTATAGATACCTTTTTCAAGAAATGTCCATCCATCTCTGAATTCAATTTCCTCATAATCTGGTAAACTCTTCTCCCTAAATCCAACTCTTCCAATCCCTTTTATCCTAAAAACCTTCCTTACAGTACAATCAAATCCATTTGGCTGAATTTGTTTATCTAAATCTATGTAATCCTCGATAAGTTTATCATAAATTATCCTCTTTCTTATCTGCTCCCCACTAAGAACGGAACCTATGCAATCGTATATTTCTGCATATGGTTTTATGTCTATAATAGGAGATCCAATTATTGCATCGAGCCTATCTAAAAAAATTCTCCTACCCTCAATCTTCCTTATAACTGCGGAAGATAGGCCAATCTTGTTTGGTCTGTTTGGAGAACGGGTTGCAAAAACACCCTTAATTACACTTCTATCTCCATGAGGATGAACTTTCAGTTTCTCCTTTCCTCTATGCATGTAAAACAAAATCCAAACGGACATATTTTCCTTAAGTCCACTCAAACCCTCTTCAAAATCTGGTAAAATTTCTATTATTTTCTCTTTGACAACATATCCTATTGGTTTCAATTCCATAAAGGTAAATTGATGTATGACAATTTAAGATGTGTGGAGGTGGAGATAAAATTTAAACTTGAAAGTGGAGTAAGAGAAAGAATTGAGAATATTGCAAAATTTTTGGGTGAAGTTAGGGAGGAAGATTACTATTTCAATCATCCCTGCAGAGATTTTGGGAAGAGTGATGAAGCTTTGAGAGTTAGAAAATCCAATAAAGTACTTTTGACTTATAAAGGTCCTAAGGTTGATAGAGAAACAAAAACTAGAGTTGAGATAGAGGTTGAAGTTGAGGATTTTGAAAAGATTTTAAAGATTTTGAAAGAACTGGGTTTCAGATTTTTTGCTAAAGTTTCGAAAGTCAGAAGATTGTACGTTTTCAATGATGTAAAGATAACGATTGACAGAGTTGAAGGTTTGGGAGATTTTGTTGAGATTGAATTGGAAAGCGATGATTTGGAGAAAGCTAAGGAAAGGGTATTTGAAATTGCAAGAATGCTTGGACTTAAGGGAGTTATAAGAGAATCTTACTTGGAGTTGTTGAGAAAAAATCATTAAATTGAGAAACAAATTCAGATTGTGTGGGATATACTTAGACCAGATGCACTATCTGTTTGGAAGAATCCTATTGTTAAAGAAAGGCTTAGCTGGTATTATATGGTAATGAAGGATGAGATGCCAGCGAAATTCATGATATGCAAGAAAATCGAAGTTAATTATGATAAGAACTCTGATTTGAAAGAGCTTTGGAAGATTCATGAAGAAACGGCTAAGACTTTCGAAGAGTTGTTTAAAGCTGTAAAGGAGAGAAGAATTAACTTTGATAGATTGCCAGACGCTTCTCCAAACTTTTTAGATTTGAAGGTGGAGATAGCTTACAAAATGCTTGAGAGCTGTGAGTTTTGTGAGAGGAGATGTAATGTAAACAGATTGAAGGGGGAAGTTGGAGTTTGCATGGTTAAGAGAACGAACGTTCACAGCTACTTCCATCATTACGGTGAGGAAGCTCCATTGGTTCCAAGTGGAACAATATTTTACGGTGGCTGCAATTTTAAATGCGT
>CAZKQI010000023.1:0-17552 GCA_964554855.1 uncultured archaeon
TTGGAAAAATGTTATTACATGCTTAGTAAATCATCAACATATGTCCATTACACTTCAAGAGTTGTCGAAGAAGGTTGAGGAATTGGAACGATACCTTAAATCGCTAATAGAGGTAAATCTTGAACTGATTGATGAGGAAGAGCCAGAAGAATGGGAGGTTAAAGACATAGAGGAAAGGAGAAAGGACGATTTTTTAGATTGGAAGTCGATCGAGAATGAGCTATGAAAATAAGATACTGATTTCAAGAAGTGCACTTAAAGAGTTAAAGAACATTCCTAAAAATGAAAGAGAAGCAATTAAGGATAAGATTTCAAAGCTCACTTATTTTCCCCTTGCCCGACTTGACATTAAAAAGTTGAAAGGGTATCACAACGTTTACAGGTTAAGAGTTGGAGACTACAGAATCATATTCGAATACATAAAAGAAGAAAGAACGATTAAAATTCTCAAGGTTGGGAAAAGAGAAGGCGTTTACGGTTGATACTTTTGCGGTCTTATTTCCCTAAAGCTTAACAGGGTAAACTACCCTTACATTGAAACGTTGTTGATAACCTCAAGGTGAATCTCCTTTCCTTAATTATTACATTATATTATTAATAATACAATAGGAACATTGTATCACCTTATGGTATAAGGGACAAGTCTCTAAAAATTAGATTGGAAGCGTTACGGTATGTTCTTACTATCGAGTTTCTATTTCCTTGATCAACTTTTCAAGGCTTACCTCTCCTGGAACCAAGTTCACATCCTTCCAGGACATCATGTATTGTTCATAGATCTCCGAAGGCAATTTCCCATCATAGGATTGAACGTCTAAGCTCCCTGTATTGTGTGCCATGATATAATCCCTCAATCCTGGATGGACCATCAGAACGTTGTTGCACATCTGCTCAAAGAATTTCCTCATATGAGATATTGCAATCTTCCTTCCTGTATGAACTGCTTTGATGTTGAGGTCATCAAGAAGTTTCCTTAAAGCATAATACCCAAATGCTATTTCTTTATCTTTCTTTATCAGTGAAACGTAAGCTCTAATCCATTCAACAACCACAGGATGAAGAGGAACCCAATGGGGAAATCTTTCCTTATCCTTTTCTTCAGGTATCCAAAGCATGGGTGGTTTTCTTCTCAGAGCTTCTTTGAATTCACCAACCGTTATCTTACCGATGGTTGATTCAGGTCTCTGTCCTGTGTAAGATGTAAAGAGGATTCCTGCAATGTATTTGAGTTTGAGGAAGGGTGGATAATTTCCTCTCCACACAGCCATGATAATGTTCTTCACATCCTCCTCTCTAATGATTATAGGATTGAGCTTCTTTGAATCCCTCTTCGGTGGTTCTAACACTTCCTTAAGTTCACGGAAAAAGTAGCTTCCCGTCTTCTTGTAAAGCCATTCGAGGAAGTTCCTGATGTTGCTATGGTATTTTGCTTGAGCTTCAAAACCATAATTTGCACGATACCAATTTTGGAATTTCAAGAGAGCGTCTCTGCTTATCTCCCAATTGGAAGATTTCAGGAAGTCGTCTATGGATTTCTTAATCCAATACAGGGATTTTTTGGCTTTCAACCTTGAACGTCTGTATTCGATGTATTCCTTGTATAATTCCTTCTTTACCTTGAAAGAATCGTTTTGCAGTCTTATTTCCCTAAAAGCTTGGCATGGCGAAGGCCTGGGGTTCAAATCCCCACCGGTCCATCCCAACTCTTAAATAATTCCTGATTTCACCAAAGCGAGGATTCTCTAAGCTTCATTTCAACAAAAACGGACAGATTTGGAATAAATTGTTTTGCCTCTCAAGAATATTTTTTAATTTTGTTAATGTCATATGTCCATTACACTTCAAGAGTTATCGAAGAAGGTAAATATTGAACTAATCGAAGAAGAATTAGAAGTTAAGGCTATGAGAGAAATCTCTGAAATTGCTCGGAGAAAAACATTTTTTATCGATCTGATAACAACATGGAAAATGAAATTTATATTTGTATGCTCACCATTTCAGGGAAAGAAGGAGAATGTAGAGAAAGCTAAAAAATACTGCAGAATGCTTGTAGATATGGGATACATACCAATAGCTCCTCATGTCTATTTTTCACAGTTTATGGATGATAAAAATCCAGAAGATAGAAGGAAAGCTTTAGAAATGAATAAAAAGATTTTAGAGTTTTGTGATGAGTTATGGATCTTTGGAGATGAGATAACAGAGGGAATGAGAGAAGAGATTGAGTATTTCAAGAAAATTAAGGGAGAGAATAAGATAAGGAGAGTAAAGCTTTAATTCGATTTTTTTAAGGAGAATAGCTTACTCCTTTAGGTTGATAAAAATGATTAAATAAACTTACTCCAATTTTATAATAGCTCTCTTACCATTTACGACTACTTCAAAAGTTTTCTCATCTATTTCATCGACGTATACCTCATACTCCCTATCAAATACCTTAACTCTGTACTTCATAATCTCATTCTCCCCAAACTTTTCCAGTACTTACCAATCTTAAAATCCTTTGGCATATGCTTCCTATCATCGATATACTTCTTTACAGCCACTATACATGCTAAAAACTCTTCTGGTGTCATAAGACATCACACTTCTTAGGTGGCAACTTCTTTCTCTTAGATTCTAGTATTCTGAGAGCATTGATGAGTTTTGCACGAGTCCACTTTATCTCTATAACTTCACTAACAATTGAATCAAATGCCTTCCTTCTAATTTCATCAACATATTTTTTCCTATCAATGCCTATTTTTGAAGAATCTGTATCGGCATCAATTACTGCAAACTCTGCATCTTGATATGAGAAAACTATGTCTGAACCTATCAAAATGGGTATGAAGCTTGAATAAGCCTTTCTAACAATTACAGACATTACTGGTGTTGTTGTCTGAGAATATATATCTAAAAGTCTGCTCATATATTTAGCCAAACCGAATATTTCCTGATCGAAATCGGGTAAAAATCCTGGAGAATCTATAAAGTTTATGACAGGTATATTGAAAGCATCACAGAATCTTACGAAGGATGAAACCTTCTTCATTCCATCTATATCCAAACATCCCAACTTATATGCCGGATTGTTTGCAACAATACCAACACTCATTCCATCCAATCTTCCGAAACCAATTATAACGTTCTGGGCATAACTCTCTTGTATTTCAAAGAACTCCTCATCATCCAAAACCTGAGCTATAAGTGTTTTAACTTCGTAAGGTTGATATGGATCCTTAGGAACTTCAAAATCGATAACTCTTCTTACATCGTCTCTTGTTTCAGCTAAAGGAGGATCTTCCATGTTATTTAATGGTAAAAAGCTTAGAAGTTTCTTAACGGAGCTAATTAAAGCTTCATCACTCTCTTCTAAGAGATGACAGTTGCCAGCTTTTGCATGAAATTCAGATGATATCTCAACATCTTTACCCGTAAAGCTCTTTATTATATCGGGCATTACCAAACTGTATTCAGTTTTTTCGCACATACCAACAAAGTCCGTCTGATAACTCAGAAGCCAGTGAGATTTATTCAGAAAAAGAGTTATCCTTGGTATTACACCATTAGCTAAGCTCAAAATCTTAAGGAATTTGGATAAATTTAAAAGATTTTCAAAGCTAATATCGAAATCTTCACAATTGAAAACATTTACTATTGGCACTCCGACCTTCAAAGCCAATTCTATAACATCACATCTACAACCCTCAAAAACTCCTTCCCTATAAAATACACAGACTGGTCTTCCATCAATGCTACCAAAGTAACCGTCAGAGAACTGGGAGTATTCATCGAGCAAAAGATCAATCATGTCCTATCGGGAAATCTATCATAATAAATAATTTTCGACAGAAAGACTAAAGTTGCAAGGGTAAAGGAAAGTATTGAAGAGATAAGAAAGCTTGAATATCCAATGAAAGATGCAATTATGGGGCCAATAGTCTGTCCAACTCTTATCGTTGAGTTGTAAATTGTTATAACTGTAGCTCTGTTCTCAACATCTGTCTTTTCAACAAGTAGGTTTTGCAAGGCTGGAAGTACTGTTCCATGCCCAAATCCATATATCATTGTAAACAATGCCATGATAACAATACTTGTAGATAGGGGAATAGTCAGAAGTGAAATGCCGTAACCTAAAAAACCCAAACTTATAGTTCCATAAGTCCCAAACCTTTTTACAAAGAAGCTAAGCTTAGATGCAACGAAAGCTGTAAGAATTAGTGTAGAAGATTGAACCAAACCTCTTATAATCGAATTTGCATTAAATCTATCTTCTAGCATAATAGGTATGTAAAAATAGAATACACCGTATGTAAATAGAAATACGGAACAACCCAAAAGGTATGCAAGTAAAATCTCTCTATCCAACTTAAGCCTAAATTTCTTCCTATCACTTCTATGTTTCAATTTCAATGCCAAAAGACCTATTGGTATTGAGGATAGAGAGGCTATAAAGGGAAATCTCCAGTCAAATCCAGCCAATATTCCTCCAATTAGAGGATAAACTGCCAAACCTATACTCAAAGCGCTTGCATTGTATCCAAGCATCTTAACCCTCTCAAAACCATTGTAAATGTCCCCTATTAGGGTAACTGCCAAAGAAGTTAATGCTGAACCACCAATACCCTGTATTAACCTAAGAATTAGCATAGCCTCAAAGTTTACAAATGCACATGCAAATCCAGACAATCCAAAAGTTATGAGACTTAAGGATAGAACTATTCCCCTTCCATATCTATCTGCCAGAATTCCCATTATTGGGGCAAAGAATATGCCGGGAAGTGTGAAAACAGTTATTAACAATCCAACCTGAAAATCGTTTAAGCTCAGTGCTTCTTTTACATCTGGTAGAGCTGGAGATAAGATAGATACACCCATTATTCCTATCAATGTTGATCCAAATATCACTGTTCTCATTTACTCTCATTCAGAGCATTCAAAACTTCTCCAAGCCTCTTCAAATATTCACCGAAAGCACTCCAATTTCCTTGCCTAACACTCTCAATAGCCTTATTGTAGTAATCGATAGCCTTTTTTATCAAATCCTCCTCTTCCTCAACAACTTCAACTTTCTTACCTATTATAGCTCCAATTGCTGATTCCAAATTTTCCCTCATTACGACATAATCGTTGTAGGCAACTATAACTCCTCTAAGCTCTGGAATATGAGATCTCTCAGCTTTTAAGTATATAGGTTCAATATAGAGAATACATCCTTCCATTGGTATTACAAGCAAATTGCCCCTTATAACTCTCGAACCAACTTGTCCCCAAAGTGTGAAAAGCTTTGATATCTCTGGATTCTGATCTATCCTAGCCTCTACTTGCATTGGCCCATATATCAGTTCACCTTTTGGAAATTGATAAACTATCAATTCTCCATACTTTTCATCACATCTGGCACACATCCAAGCTATCATATTCTCTCTACCTTTCGGAGTGAATGGTACCATCAAGACAAATTCTGGTTTTTCTTCAATACTCAGAATGACATAATATGGCTCCATCAAAATTCTTAAACTTTCAAAAACCTCTTTTGGAAGTTCCCAAGCATCTTCCCTATTGTAAAATACTTCTACATTCGTCATGTGATATATTGAAAAAACTTCAGTCTGAATTTCAAACAAATTTATAGGATATCTTATATGTTTTCTGAAATCATCTGGCATATCCCTCTTAAATATTGGAAATGCATTTTCGAGAGTTCTCAAAACAGCATCCTCTTGAACTATGTAAAATTCTACAGTACCATTGTAGGCATCTACGAAAACCTTTACGGGATTTCTTATATATGCTACATCATCTTGAACATCTGAATAGGGAAATCTGTCCAATACCGTATAAGCATCTATTATCCAATATAATCTTCCATTTATAATTGCTATATAAGGATCTGAATCGTATTTCAGATATGGAGCAATAGTTTTGACTCTATCAACTATATTCCTATGAAACATTATCGAACTATTCTCAGTTATGTAACGACTCAATATCAAGTTAATATCTCCAAATCTAATTGCAAATAGGAGCTTTCTGAAAACATCAAGCTTAACCCCTCCACTTCCATTGTACTTCGTGAAGACATTTTTATCACCTAAGGGATAATCGAACTCTTCTTGCTCTGTATTGACAACAACGTAATCTTTCGTAATCTCTCCGTAATAAATCCTTGGCTCTTCAATCTCAATTTTACCTTTTGGAGGAATATCCTTCACAATGAAATCGGGCAAACCCTCTTTCGAAATTACATTGACGGGTGATGCAATAACTCCATAGCCATGAGTGTAGACTAGATGCTCGTTAACCCATGTCTTAGCTCTTGGAGGTAAGAGATCTATATTCAATTCTCTTGCAGATATCATAACCTGCGTATAATTTCCTTCAATGTAATACCTATCTACATCAACATCATTAATGAGGTAGTATGTTCTTATCTGCTGTAACTGTCTGTAAACATCTAAGAGAGGTCTATGATCCCAAAGCCTTACATTTCTTATAGTTCCATTATGCCTCTCCAACTTCTCATAACTCAAATCGTATCTTATTTCATAGGAATATTCCTTAACATTATCAATTCCAAATGCAAATCTTGTATATCTAATACTGTAATTTATGTAATTCCACTCCATCTGAAGCTCATTCGGTTCTACTTTAAGCTTTTGTATTGCAAATGGAATAACTCCCAATACGAATGCTATGACAACCAAGTATATGCCAAAAAGAACCAATACCTTTTCAAAACCCCTAAACTTTATACAAGCCAAACCAAATCCAAAAGATACAAAGAATGCTAGTAATAGGGATGGCATTAGTACATTCACTTCAACCCAGCTTGCACCACTGACAACTCCATGCTGGGAAAACAACAATTCAAATCTTAATAGGAAGAAATAAATTCCGATAAGAAAGAATATTGAGGCTGAGAGGATTGAAAAATGTAAGTATCCCAATTCTGGAAAGATTTCCTTAAATTCCTCCCAAGTTCTAACCCATCTGAAGTGATATAAATAGTAAATTAGAGATACTATAAAACAAAGAATTATTGAAACTGCAATTATTTGAAGGATCATCTCAAAGAAAGGAAGTTTAAATACGAAAAAAGATAGATCGTAGCCAAATATTGGATCTGCAAGATTGAATTTACTTGAATTAACAAAGTAAACTAACTTTAACCATTCTCCAGAAAAAGCATAAGCTAAAATCAAAGATATCAAAATATCAATCTCGTGAAAGTATCTTATACCTTCCCCCAGAAATTCTTCCAATGCCTTCTTTATTGTAAAACCATTTAGTGTGAGAATTGAAAATATTAGGATGAATGCAATTGAAAATGTGGCAATTTGATATTTTAACATTTCAAGATAGATTTGTCCATAGTTAAGAGAAGAGAACCAGAGATATTCTGTGTATATGTTTACCAAGACATCTATCACTATCAAATCCGCAAGCGTAAAGATTATCAGTGCCACTATCTTCTTTCTGTTGAGTTTCATAATTGAAATTCTTTGAGGAGCCTATAAGCTTTTGGTTATTGCACTCTTAACAATTTTGTAAGAAATAACTAGAAGTAGTAAATCAATTATTCCGAATATAAAGGCAAATAGAACAGTATCTGAATCAAAGATTGAAAGTGAAAACTTTACAGATAGACTAATTGGGGAAGGTGTAAACGTTAAGAAAGATAGAACTAAAGGTATAAAAATTAATGAATATATAAATTGTGCTTGCTCTCTATTTTCAGATATTCCAAATATAATCATTGCAACTGAAGAGGAAAAAATAGAAAATAGCAGTGAAGGTAATGCACTTGCAAAATTAATTTCAGTACCGTTGATAAATAAACAGATTGTCCATACAAGTGTTAGAAGTGTAGATATTATAATAACTGCAAGAATTTTACCAAGAACTATATCCTTTAAGCTTACACTTGTAAGTATTACCTCTATATTCCTCTTCTCCTCATACAAAATGTCTATTGTGTATATACCCACTATTATTCCACATAAAATTATTATAGTAGGAATTAAAACAATGTATATGAATTTGAACTGTAAAGATATTCCTTCAGGAATATTCGCAGGTCTACCATCTACATAAGCCCTCATATTTAGTGTTGGTATTCCATTTAGCTCCCTCAAAATTTCCTGATATTTCTGAAATACTTTTCTGAGAGATGGTATTACCTTAATAGCTTTTACTTCCTCCTTTGGTATATAAATTTCTACATAATTAATTTTATCTACACTTTCATTTAAAACGACTACAGCATCTACATATCCCTCCTCCAAGCTTCTAAGAGCAAAATCTATATCCTCGAACTTTATAGGATTTGCTATCTTTTCAAATATAGGTGCATTACCAACCAATCCAATCCTTACACTCGATTCAAATGTTGGATTGTAAAGTATCATCAATCCAGTTGCAATTATTTGGGAAAGGGAGGATAAAGCTACAAGTAAAAGGAGAGTAAAAACAATAGTTTTTTCCCTAAATAAAGCTTTCAAATCCTTTTTAGTTATGATGAGAGATACCATATTATCACCCCATTGTAAGTTGCATGGAAAATTGCGGAAGAAAATACTCCAGTCTTAAATCCCCATCTCATCGTAAGCACAAAAATTGTAGTTGAAATTATATGTGCAATCAGTGGAATTATAAAGAGAGCTGATAAGTTGGAAATTGTGGGAAGTAAGATCAACTTCTCCCCAGAAAAGAATGCAAATGCAGATATAAATGCTGAGATATATGGATTCAATTTATCTTTAGATGAATAGACAAAGAGACCCTTAAAGAATTCTTCAACAACTGCCAAAGATATTAAGACTGGAATTATGTACATCCTTACGGGATACAAAATTGCAAGCGTAAACATCTCAAAAAGTAATACGAAAGGTAATGAAGCAATTGTAAAGATAAATACCTTGTAGTATCTATCTGTAAGCTTGGATGTTAGGTTTATAAGTTTCTCCGTAAGTCCTTGGAAGTACATGAATTCAAAAGAATTTGATGTGAGATATATCAGTGTAAGAGATATGGCAGAGATGTGAGCTATGGAAAGTGGCAGATATATATCCAATTTTCCTCCTTCTATAATATCAATTAACACAGCTATTGGTGAGAGCTTGCTCATTGGAATAAAGCTGAAGATTGCAGGAATGAACATGTAAGCTGTAATGAGTAAAGTTACAACAATTGAAATGAAAGAATTTTCCTTATAACTCCTAGAAAGGAAAACTACAAATGCATCGATGGATAGCATAAGCAAGAGTATTGGTAATAGTAAAGATATTATGATTAAATTTCTGAAAATTATAGAAATTATAACAGAAATTATGAATCCTATGACAATATAAGGAATCATCTTTCCAAAAATTACATCTCTACTGGATAAAACTGTAAGTAGTACCTCAAATCTTCTGTTAACCTTGTCTTCCATAAATGAAGATGAAAATATCTGTGAAATGAAGTAAAAAGGCATTACAAATAAAAAGGCATGAACAAACCTTTTAAGGAGAATTGGGGGTCTTAAAGAATCTGGAGTGATATATTCAACACTTCTTAAGGTTTTTGCAGTTACATTAACTTTCTCCACCCTTTTTTCTCTTTCCTCTCTCTTAACTGGCTTAATATATTCCTTTTTTTCTTGAATAGGAGTTTCAGTAACACTTTTAGGTTTTACAATCTCCCTATAACTTATTTCGGTCTTTTTATGTGTTGGAATCTCTTGAATTTTTATCAATACTGGAAATGCTTTTTCTCCAAACTTCTCATAAATCCATCTATTGTAATCTTTAATTACATAATTTCTGAACTCGTCAAAGGCAGAATACCCCTTTAAATTGTTCTTTACATATACTACATTACCATAGATAATTATATCTGGATTTTCAGAAACCTTAAACGGTCTATAATCTATTTGAATATTTGTGAAATATATTCCCTCATCAATTACAATTCCATTTACAATTATTTTATTGATGAAAATGGCAGAGAGTATTATAGATATCAATACAATAAAACACATTCTTTTTGATACCTTTCTCATCCTAATTTCATGTTTTGCAATCTTTAGCATTTACCAAACATTAAATAACTCATGTTATAAAGGTTGTTTGTGCTTAGAGTAAAGGATCTTGTGAAAAAATACGGAGATTTTATTGCTCTAAAAGGAGTAAGCTTCAATGTTAGGAGAGGAGAAATAGTTGGACTTATAGGAGAAAATGGAGCTGGAAAGAGTACAACAATAAAGATAATTGTAGGATTGTTGAGCCCTACATCTGGAAGTGTTGAATATGATGGTATAGATTTTCTCAAAAATAGAGAAAGATTGAAGAGAAATATTGGCTATGTCCCAGAGTTCGATTCTCTCTATGAAGATATGAGAGCTGATGAGTATCTAAAATTCTTTGCAAGCCTTTACAATGTCAAATTCAATAGGAAATTGATGGATGTTCTCGAAATTCCAAATAAGATTATAGCGGAAATGTCAAGGGGAATGAGAAAGAAGTTGCTGATAGCAAGATCTCTAATTCACAATCCAGACTATTTAATTTACGATGAACCTTTCAGTGGCTTGGATCCAACAATTTCTTTAACATTGGCAGATTTTCTTAAGGAGTTAAGTGATAAAGCCATACTCTTTTCAGCACATAACTTGTATTACGTTGAATACATTTGCGACAGAGTTATTATAATGAAATCGGGTTCAATAATCTATGAGGGAGATGTTGAGGAGATAAGGGGCTTTAAAACGTACGTTGTCAAGACTGAAAATGGTGTTATAAAGACAAACGAAATAGAAAGGTTGATTGAGATATTGAGAAATGAAAGGATTGTAAAATTGGATGTTGAAGTTGGAAGATTGGAGGATTTGTATTTTGAATTGATTAAAAGGTAATCATTTCCTCTTACCCTTTCTCTCCTTAGATTTTGGTCTCAATCCTTTATATCCACACTTTCTACATCTTGTAGCTCTCATAGGATTTCTTGCATTACATCTCATACATATTTTGACATTGAATATCCTTGCCTCAGCCTCCGGAAACCTTGCCATGTTTTCAGCTTTTGATACATGTATATAATTATTGCGTCCTTCCCAGAACCCAGCATGTTGTATACAAAGCTGTTAGAGGTTTGTCTCCTATGGAAATAAATTCTGCATCAACTTCCTCAAACACTTTTAAAGTTTTATCATCAAATTCGCCATGAGGAAATGCACCAATACAAACTGCACAATCTCTAAATTTCACATCCCTATTTTCCCCTCTTTCACTCATTACATAGACATCTAAATCAATCAGAACATCTTTTAAACTCATTTCCTTTATTTCCATAAGTTTTGTGTCCCCAGCCTTTATGACCTTCCTTTTAAAAAGATCCTCCATAAGTCCAATGAATCTATTGTAGTTTCTTGGCAACCTTGTAATTCTGTTAATCCATATTATTATGTCATTTAAAGTATGTACGTAAACATCAAATTTATGTGGTGAATCCAATGCTAAGAGTAGGCATTGATGGATTATATCTGGTCTCCCTCTCTTCTCTCTCCTATCTAAATTCTTCATTGCGGAATGATGCTTAGAATCATCCAAAATAATTTCACTGGGCCTCTTTTTTCTCCTCTTTGCATCTTTCACTATTGCAGGATGATTTATTATACTTCTTGGAACTGTTTCGAGTGAACTCTCTACAAAAACAAGTTTTAGCAAGGTATCACCTTAACAACTATTCTCCTAACTCTCGGACCATCCAGCTCTACAAACAGAATTCTTTGCCAAGTTCCCAAGTCAAGCTTACCGTTTGTAATAGGAATTACAACTGAATTCCCCAAAAATATTGCTCTGAGATGTGAATCAGCATTATCGTCAATTCTATCGTGCATGTATCCTGCCCTACTCGGAATTAATCTTTCAAGAATCTTTAACAAATCTTCTTTCAAACCAGCCTCATTTTCATTTATTATTATTGCTGTTGTTGTGTGCCTTGTGTAAATCAATGCTATACCATCAACAACATCTTGACTCTCAATTACTTCCCTAACTCTATCAGTTATATCAACAACTTCAACTCTACTGCTCGTTTTGATCTCTATCATGAAAATATTTCTCATTGAGAAAAGATAACTGTTACTGAGATTCTATCTCATCCTTCAGTTCATTTATGTACTTTTCAATATCATCAAGTTCTACGTATTTGAATTCTTTTTCACCTATCCCCGCAAGTTTCCAGAAAAGTCTTGCAATTATTGGAATTAATTTACCAGCATAACCTGGTGAATGTGGAAGAAGCATGGATGCCAAATCTCCCAACTTTTCAAGCTTTTCCTCATTCAATTTATCGAGTTTTTCACTTGCTAAACCTAATAGAGATATACCACTACCGAGAATTTTTTCCCTTTTAGCATAATACTTTGCAGCTTCACTCGTTATCCTATGCACACCCATGAAAATCACCCTAATCAATATATGTTTAAGGAAATACTTAATATTTTTGTTATATAAAATTCAGAATTTTCCTAATCTATCTGAATTAAAGAGGAACTGAAACTCTCTTAAGTAAAAATAATATAAAAATATTTAAATATCTAAATATTTCATGTACTCCCATGGGGTTATGTAGAGGCAATACTGATTCCACTCATCTATCTTTATGCTCATAAATGCATCGAATATATGAGAACCCAATATCTTTTGAATTACCTCATCACTCGCCAAATGATCAAGGGCATCTCTTAAAGTTGTTGGTAATTCACCAATTCCCAACTCCTTCTTCTCCCTCTCCGACAACTCATAAACATCTTTCATCACGGGATCGCCAGGATCTATTTTCTTCTTTATCCCATCCAAACCTGCAGCAACCATTGCAGAGAAAGCCAAATATGGATTGCAGCTCGGATCTGCTCCTCTATATTCAACTCTTATAGCATATGGCTTTTTAATGTACATTGGGACTCTAATCAATGCGGATCTATTTCTGGGGCTCCAGCAAATGTAGATAGGTGCTTCAAATCCTGGTACAAGCCTCTTGTAAGAGTTTATGGTTGGACAGCATAGGGCTGTCAAGGCTTTAGCATGCTCCAACAAACCTCCAATGTAGTATCTTGCTTTCTGACTTAAGCCAAATTCGTCATCTGGATCAGAAAAAAGATTCTTACCTTTAAATGGTTTTCCTTCCCATAGCGATTGATGGGTGTGCATTCCACTTGCATTGTCCAAATACAAAGGTTTTGGCATGAATGTTGCAATAAGACCCATCATTCTTGCAACATTTTTTGCAGCAAACTTGTAGATATAGAAGGCATCTCCTACAGGTAAAAGCTCCTTTGGTTTGAAGTTCAACTCTATCTGTCCAGCTGTGGCAACCTCATGGTGGTGATATTCAACCTTTACATCCATTAGATCCAAATAGTGAACTAAGAGATTTCTGTATTCTACAGTTGTATCTTCTGGAGGAGATCTAAAGTAACCTTCTTTAGGTCTTATTACATGGTTCTTTCCCGCCATTAGCTCTGAGCTTTGAGGCATAACTCTAGGAGCCCCCCAGCTATCACCAGCACCTCCATTCGGTGATACCCAGAGATCCCAATACATGCATGTCGGATCCAAACTTTCAAAAACGAAGAATTCTATTTCAGGCCCAAACGCAACACTCCAATTTTTTTCAGCCAATTCACTTTGCAATCTCTTTGCAACGTAACCCCTTGGATCGCAATCTGCAAGCACTTCACCACCAGCCTCATAAATATTTCCAAATATTATTGCTGTCTTTTGAATGGGATCATCAATCCAAGGAATAACTCTTATGCTTTCAGAATCTGCTTTCCAGACCATATCACTCTGCTCTATTGTCTTAAAACCTCTTATTGAAGATCCATCAAAACCAATTCCATCTTCCAATACATTACCCTCTATAAATTCTCTTGCAGGTATTGAGAAAGTCATTAAGTATCCTCTAATATCAGAAAAAGCGCAGAGAACTTGCTTTATGTTGTACCCATCTATTATCTGCCTAACATCCATGACCAAGCTTAAGGAAAACAAGTTATATAAATTTTACTTTTTCCAGAAAAATCCTCAAAAATTTTTAATCTTCTATTACTTTCTTTTTAAATCTTTTAAAAACATATATTATATAAATTGAATTCCCAACTCCTTCAATCTGTTCAACATTGCAATATTAATCATGAAAGGCGTTAAACTTTCAACAATCCTTGAATTTGAAAGAGGCCCGCCATCCAAAGCTCTGAGATTTCTTATACTATTTACAATTTTCATAACAACTTTCTTAGCTTCATAATCATTACCACAAACTATAACATCGAAATTTGGTGTTTCTTCAAGATTTGAGAACCTTCTTGCCGGAACATTTTGAAAAGCTGAAACAACATTATTCCCAACAATTTCAGCAATTTTTTCAGCCATAGAACGATTTTCAAATGCATAGACAAATTTGTTTCCTTCCTTCCTCATTGGTACTATGGGAGAAACAACAATTCTCTTAGAAAGAATTTCTCTATGTTCCTTAACAAAATCCAAAACATTCTCCCAAGGAATTGTGAGAATTGCCACATCACAAGCATCTATTGCATCATCGTTACTCATACCTCTTATACTGCAATTGCATATTTCCTCATATTCTTTTGCTTTGGAAATTGCCTTTTCTTTCTTCCTAGAACCAACAATAACATCGTATCCAGCCAAAGCCAATCTCATAGCTAATCCTTTTCCAAGATTTCCAGTCCCACCCAGTATGGAAATTATCATAATCAATCCTCTAATATGTTTATTAAAACTCTTTGCAAGCCTTCAAAACCTCTTCAGCAAATTCCATAGTCTTTAGATTTCCACCTAAATCTGGTGTTTTCTTTCCTTCCGCAATAACATTCTTCAAAGCATTCTCTATCTTCTCAGCAAATTCAGAAAATCCCAGATATCTCAACATCATACAAGCGGATAGAATTGTGGCAGTTGGATTGGCAACACCTTTACCAGCTATATCTGGAGCACTTCCATGAACAGGTTCAAACAAAGCATATCTTTCACCTATATTTGCTGAAGGTGCCAATCCCAAACCGCCAACAAGTCCAGCAGTTAAATCACTTACAATATCACCAAATAAGTTTGTCGTAACTATAACATCGAATATCCAAGGTTTTGTAACTAAATAGAGGCAACCAGCATCTATGTAGTAATCGTTTGCTTCGATTTTGTATTTCTTGGCAATTTCATAGAATATTCTCTTAAAAAGTCCGCAAGTCTTCTTTAGCACATTTGCCTTATGCAAGGCAGTAACCTTCTTTCTCCCTTCCCTCCTTGCAAACTCAAAAGCAAATCTGATAATTCTTTCACAACCCTTTTTTGTTATAACTCTCATTGCAACAGCATCATCTCCAACATCAAATTCGTAACCCTTGTAAAGGCATTCTGTATTTTCTCTAACAACAACCAAATCTATGTTGTCATACAAACACCTCACACCTTTCATAGATTTAGCAGGTCTTACGTTTGCAAAGAGATCAAATTCTTGCCTCAACTTTACAATAACATCTGCAGCAGTCTCACCAACCGCACCAAATAAAATTGCATCACTCTCCTTGCAAATTTCTATGGTTTCATCTGGTAACGGTTTTCCATATTTTTTGAGACATTCATCTCCAGCTTCAGCATGGACATATTCAAATGGTAAATCGAAGCTCTGAAGTATGTGAAGTGTTGCTGGGACTACTTCCTTCCCTATTCCATCTCCCTCTATAACTACAATCCTCTTCATGCTTAAAGATTGTAATCTTATTTTAAAGACTCTTTTCTAGAATATCGTATAACATTTCCCTCGTGAATTCAAATTTAACACGATTGAGAAGATATTTTAATGGCCCGAACACTATACCTTCAATATCTCTAAAATCATCTCTACCTAAATAATCACTCAACCTCTCCTCAAATCCCACGGATTTAAGGAAATCTCTGAAAGCTTTTTCAGCTTCATCGGCAGATTTTAAATCCTTCCCAGTTAAAGATTTTAAAATCTTTTCAGAATTTTCACAGTGCTTGTGAATCCAATATATAGCTCTTCCACCAATTAAAGCCAATCCACAGCCATGTGCAAGCTTTGGATTTATTCCACTTAAAGCATGTTCTATTGCATGGACTACATGTGCGGGACTCATATCCAATACAATTCCAGCAATCATAGAGGCATAAAGAAGTTTGTACTTCTCCTCAAGTTTTTGCTCCTTAGGCAAGTTTTCTCCTATTATCCTTGCACATTCAAAGGATAATGTTTCAACAAATGGATTTGTAGTTTTTGCAGTTACAGCTTCGTAAGCATGGAAGAATGCATCTACAGTTGTATATATCGATTGCTCATTTGGTAGGGTTAATGTGTATTTTGGGTCATCAAAACTTAAATTGGGATACCTTATCGAAATCCCAATCTTTTCTTTATCATCTGTTAAAACTGCAAATCTATCAATTTCACTTCCAGTACCATGTGTTAAGTTTACTGCAAAGAGTTGCAGAAATCTCTTTGCTCTTTTACCTCTCAAGTAATCTCTAGCACTTCCACCACTTAAAGCTATGCAAGAGGAAACCTTTGCAGTATCTATAACGCTCCCACCACCTATGGCAATTATGCAATCACTTCCATTCTTCCAGATAAATTCAGCCAATTCATCTGCAATTTCCACTGTAGGATTTGCTTTAATTTTATCAAATATTTTATATTCTATATCCAAATCTTTTAAAATTTTTTCAACATCCTTCAAAGCACCGCTAAGTCTTGCAGAATTTTTCCCAGTAGCTACTGTAACAACTTCAACACCATTCAAATTGTTTCTCATCTTTTCGACTACATTCAATCCAAAGTAAAGCTTTGTATCACCATACCTTAGCTCAAAACTCTTCATATTTCCATGACCTCTCCAATCTTAACTATTTTTGCATTTATTCCCTCCTTTCTCAATCTCTCAACCAATCCTTCAGCATTCTTCAACTTCCTTTCAGGATCATAGTGAACTGGAATTACAATACTTGGCTTCAACCTCTTCATCTCTTTTACGTAATCATCATAAAAATCGGGGAAGCATGCTGTAAAAACGACTTTAACATTCTCAACATCTGGGAATTTGGCTGAATCACCAGTATGTAAAATTCCTTTGTAGTAATAGCTCACAGACTCTTCAGATTTCCAGCACCAGCTCGGCAATATCTTAATACCTTCCAACTCCTTACCAATCTCAGCCCTAATTCCTTCAAGCTTGTAAAGCTTTAGAGTGTACTCTGGAGCAATGAGATTTTTGTATTCTAAGCTCTTGAGCTTTTCAACATCTATATGATCGTTGTGCTCATGTGTAATCAAAACGTAATCGAACTCATATTCGGGCTTTACGATGTAGTTGGGATCTATTAAAATGTGCAAATCGTCTACTATTTCAACACATGAATTACCCAACCATCTCAACCTCATATTTTTAGATTGATCTATGAATATTAAAATTTTCAGAATGCTTTTGATGCTTAATCCCACAAAATCTCTACACTTTCAATTCTGAAATCTGGTTTGGCATAAGATTC
>CAZKQI010000024.1:0-16792 GCA_964554855.1 uncultured archaeon
TAGTTATTTGGTAGTTCCTCGTCACCTTAACTATCATAGTAAAGATTTGTAAATACTAAAATATATATCTTTCTACTATTTGATAACGATTCAAAAGTTTAAATTGTTAGGTTCAAAAACATTAATAGCATGAATATAGCAATAATTGGTCCATCAAAACGCTTTCTCTCTGGAGTTAGTTACTACACCATACGCTTATCAAATGCTTTATCAGCTTACGCTCACGTGAAGACAATACTATTTCGAAATATGCTTCCAAAAAGGTTTTTTCCAGGCTGGAGAAGGGTTGGTAAAGATTTAACTTATCTTGATTTTGATAGAAAAGTAAAAGTTTACGAAATTCTTGACTGGAATAACCCTTTAACATGGCTAAAATCTTTTAATTTAATAAGTGATTGTGATGCAATAATTTTGGAATGGTGGACTTCAAGCGTTGCACACATGCATTTAATACTCGAACTCTTAAACAGGTTTTCAACAAAAATACCAGTTGTAATAGAATTTCATGAAGTTGTCGATCCACTTGAGAACTCAATCGTACCAATAAAGTTGTATTCCAAATTTATGGGTAAAATAGTTAGAAAATTAGCTAATCATTATGTAGTACATTCAAAATCTGATAGGGAATTAATTAGCCAAGTTTACGGAATACCTATAAATGTTATATCGGTGATTCCGCACGGCATATACGATCACTATAGAAAAGTGGAAAAAGCAAAAGAGAAATTAGGAATCAAAGAAAATTTTATAATTCTATTTTTTGGACTGCTTAGACCCTATAAGGGCGTTAAATACCTTGTAAAAGCTTTTGAATGTTTACCAAGAGATATATTGGAAGATTCAAGATTGCTGATTGTAGGTGAAACTTGGGAAGACAAAGAAACTATAAAACTCATAGCCAACTCAAAACACAAAGATAAGATAACAATTGTAAACAGATACGTATCTGATAATGAAGTATCATTGTATTTCTCAGCAAGCGATGTTGTTGTTTTGCCATATACAAGAGCCTCGCAAAGCGGAGTGGCACATATAGCAATGGCTTTCGGTCTTCCAATTATATCAACTTATGTCGGAGGTTTGAAGGAATCTCTATCTAAATATAGAGGAACTGTATTCGTAAAACCTAAAAATGTTGACGAACTGACAAAAGTAATTGTTGAAATGTATAAAAGTGGTCATAAAAAATTTTACTATCCTAAAGACCTGAGCTGGAATGAAATTGCTAAAAGATGGATAAATCTACTAAAACGACTTTAAACCTCAGCCAACAACTTCCTAACTTCCCTTGCCTTCTCAATGCTAACATCCAAAACATCTTCAAAAGCCTTTTCACTTAGTAAAAATGGCCCGCTCTTCTGAATAGAAACTATGTTATCATCTTGATCTGTAGTAATTGTTATCGTATTTTTACCTACGCTAAGTTCATCTCTGCAAGGATCGACCAATATCTTATCTTCAAAGACTAAAGATGTTATTGCCACTGGCAAATCTCTTACGGGCAAGGGATAATCATCTCCAACCTCAAATCTCTCTGCTGGAACCATCGTATTTAACAAAGCTGCTATTGCAGCTAAGGCTGAGGCATCCATTAAATTTCCATCATCATCTAAAGCCCATATGTCTATGAATATCATCCAAACCTTCTCCCCTTCCTCAATACAGAGCTTCTTCAAATCAACAGCTTCACTTTGCCTTATCCCCCTATCAACAACCCTTGCCAATTCAATTGCATTCTCATCTGGAGGTCCAGGTTCAAATGTTGGAGATGCTAAAGGAACGAGTTCAGCATTCGTTATTATTATTCCCTGATCTGGCGTATCTGGAAATGGTTCACCTATCTGCATTTTTACACCGGCAACAACTTGAGTATTGCCCAACTTAACGTAAGCTGAACCCTCAGCCTTCCCAATCAATCCAGTCTTAATTTCAATAGGCCTTACTTCATCAAAAGCTCTCCCATCTATTCTTTCTCCTTCCCTAAGCTTTGCCAGAACGTAATCTCTTCTAACTTCCATTAATATGTCGTTCATTCAATCACCTCTTCCCCCACATACTTCTTTAACACTGCCTCTCTCTGAAGCTGATAGATTTGCATTGCACCTTTCTTAGCCATCTCCAAAGCAATCTTAAGCTCTTCCCTCGTAACCTTTCCATCCATCTGCAAGAGTGTTATAGATTCTATTTTTCCATTTCTTATGAGAAAAGCAAATGGAATATCTGCTTCACCGTAGTTATCTTCTTCCTTCATAGGATCTAAAACCAAAACACCATCAACCTTTGCAACTGCAACTGATGTAACAATTCCCCTCATAGGAACTCCAGCATCTATTAAAGCTACACTCGCAGCGTTTAAGCAAGCAGTCCTTGAACCGGCATCTGCCTGCAAAACCTCAACAAATATGTCTATTGCTGAACGGGGAAAAAGTTCCTTCATTATGACTGGCTCCAAAGCTTCTCTGCTCACTTTAGATATCTCTATGCTCCTTCTATCTGGTCCTGGCCTTTTTCTTTCCTCAACGCTAAATGGAGCCATACTGTAACGATACCTTATTATAGCTTTACTCGGATCTTCCAAATGCTTTGGATGAACCTCTCTCGGCCCATAAACTGCAGCAACAACCTTATTCCCTCCCATCTCCAAATAACATGAACCATCGGCCCTATTGAGAAATCCAGCTTCAATCTTTATCGGTCTAAGTTCATCAAAACCCCTTCCATCCAATCTCCTACCGTCAATTATGAGCTTGATCTCTTCCATATCACTCACCTTTCAACCTTTCTTCTGGAATTTCTGGCGGAATTTCCTTAAATCCCATCTCATCCTTCCTTCTCTTAATGAACTCTGCTATTCTATCGGTCAATCCTTCGGTATGTGCCTCCTGCTCTATTATATATATAGCCTCTTCAGCAATCGAAACCTTCCTTCTATCTCCACTTATCCATATCAAACCGTTCTGGCCAACTACTATCTGTATATCCAATTCAGATTTTAGCAACTTTATCATGCTCCCCTTCTTCCCTATAACTCTTGGCACTCTCGTCGGATTTATAACAACTATTCTCCCAATCCTTATAGGTCTGCATAGCTTGTCCTTCATCGTTAAAGTTACTCTCATCTTTGGATCTATGTTCATGACCTTAGCAATTATAGAATCTCCAATCTCCAAGATTTCATTCGGTTTCTTATTGGGTTTCATGTTCGGATTCTCTAAGATGGGTAGAAATGCTATGTAAGGTGAGAGAATATCTACAATCCAACCGTTAGCTGTAACTTCCTTAACAATTCCTATAACAGTATCACCTACAGAGGGAATGTATCTTCCCTTCAATGGAATAACCTTAACCATTGTCTCAGTTTTGTCAAGCAATCCCAGAACTCTTGCATAAACCTTATTTCCTTCAACATACGTATTAGGGCCAGCAGTTTTTGGATTGTTTGAGAGTAAATCACCGGGCAAAACAATTTTTCTGCTAACTTCCATTCTATCACCTCACAACTGTATTCTTTTAAGAACTTTAGTAAGAGCTTCTCCCTTTGCAACCTTGCCAAGCAAATCGAGTAGATCTCCATGTAAACCTACTGGAATCCTCATTATACAAATCCAGCTCCCATCCCTCTGCCACTCCTCCTTTACAACTTTTCCGAAGGAATATAAAGCAGATATTGCTCTGCCAGTATATTCTGGCGGAATCTTTATTGCAATCTCTATTTCCTCAAACCTCATTGGTAATATTGGTTTCAAAGCTTTGACTATATCTCTAATCTGTGCTTCAACTGGCTTGAATATATCTATGTGTATCTTAGCCTGCTCCAAAGCCATCTCTATCCTTTGGGGTGGATGTGGGGCATTCGTTCTTGGATCGACTGAATTCCTCCTCAAATACTCAATAATCTGTTTCCTCTTTTGTTCTAGCATCTCCTTTCTCTGCTCAGCTGTAATCTGAACTTCACCCTCCAAAATTATCTTCTTTGCAATTATCTTTATATCAGAAGTTCCAAAAAACTTATTCAGCTCATCCTTTGAAACCCTTACACCCTTCTTAGAATCCTTGAAAACATCTTCGACAGCTAAAAGCTTCTCGAAATCTACTTCTTTCCCTTCCTTTAAATCCCTTGCCAAATAGGGGTCAACAAGAACTTCGAAAACTTCTCCACTCTTTTTCAACCTTGCAATCACTGCCTTCTCAAGCGAAACCATATCTTATCACTTCCCCAGCTCTCTCCTTATCACCTCATTGGCCCTATCAATATAACCCTTTATCTCATCTAAACTTAAAATTCTGAATATTTTATCCTCAACTCTAATAATTCCCACTTCTATTCCATCGTAGCTCAACTCGCTTTCAATCGCCTTCCCCATAGCTACCATTGCCTTAAATATTGCATCATCCAAGCTCATACTGTCATCGTACTCCTTCTCAAAGTATTCCATGACAACATTTCTACCAGCACCTATTGCAGTAGCTTTGTATTCTAAAAGTGCTCCACTTGGATCAGTCTCATACAAGCACGGCTTTTCATCAATTCCAGCTATCAAAAGCGAAACACCGAAGGGCCTAACTCCTCCAAATTGTGTGAACTGCTGTTTGAAATCGCATATTCTCTTAGCCAAATCCTTAACGCTTATTGGCTCATCGTATGTTAATCTGTTTATATGTGCCTCAAGCCTTGCCCTATCTATGAGAATTCTCGCATCAGCAACCAATCCAGATGTTGCCGCACCTATATGATCATCTATTATGTATATCTTCTCTATTGCATCTGGCTCCAACAAACGACTCGTAACTCTTCTATCAGCAACTAACAAAACACCTTCATTAGTTTTAACTCCAATAGCTGTAGCTCCTCTCTTTACAGCTTCCCTAGCATACTCAACTTGGAAAAGTCTTCCATCCGGGCTGAATACTGTTATTGCCCGATCGTATCCCATCTGAGGTAAATGCATATCATCACCTCCTCAGAAACTTTCTCATACAACTTTTAATCGTTCCGCTAACACCCAATATTCTTATTGCAATCTTATCATCATCAACACTATCTACAAGATTAAGTCCAAACTTCACGTCTTTTAAAGATTCCCTATAACACATCAAAATTCCCCTCTTACCATCAAAATGCTTTAATTCAAGCCCCAAAAACTTCAATTCACCAAACAAGGAAATCATAGTTCTTTTAATAACATCAAAAAGCTTATCTCCATCAATAAAATTTTCTGAAATAACCTCAAATGCTATGTACCTCTTTTTCTTTCTCAGAGCTGGAGGTAATCCCTTCACACGATCACCATTATCAAGTACAAAATTACTATTAAAACTATCAAGATTATTACGGCAATTGTCCCTATCCTCTGTATCCTCTTCTTTTCCCTTTCATCAATGAACTCAATTTCAATCTCTTTTTTACATACATCCTCAAGTATTACTTCAACCTTCCTCCTTCCCTTCACATTTGAGCTAAAAGTGAATTCAAATAGACCATTTGAGTGTGTATAAATTGTTCCGTAGTTCATTCCATCAACCAAAAACTTCACTCTAGCCTTTAAAGGTAACCACATCTTCTTCTTATCATCGTAAATTTGAGCATACCCCCTAATCACAACATCTTCTCCAACAACTGGCTTCTTATCGCTTGCATGCAATCCAGCAATTCTTACCTTCATGACAACTTCCTACCGATATTTGCTAGATAGGCAAGGTAAGCATCCAACTGAATCCTATCGTGAGCACCTTCAGTTAACCTAAAATCTATCTCTCCCAATTTGTCTATTAGCATGACCTTAATTTTTTCATCCAATTTGGATGCAATTATCTCTCTGAAAAGCTGAGAAACTATATCCTCACCACTCATTCCATATTCAACCATCATCCTATCCAAAATTTTCCTTGCCTCCAAGAACCTTCCGTTCAATGCTGTTTCAATTAATTCTTTCATTTCTTCAGGTCTTGCAGTAGCTGTTATCTGATATACAGCTTCAGCCGTAACAACCTCACCTAAGGCAGCTGTTCCCTGCAAAGCATTTATTGCCTTTCTAAAATCTCCATTGGAAATGTAAACTAAAGCATCTAAAGCATCTTCAGTTATCTCTACATTTTCACTTTCAGCAATTTCCTTCAACCTCTTCTTCATAACTTCAGGAGGAATTGGCTTAAACTTGAAAACTGTACATCTCGACTGAATTGGTTCAATAATGCGACTTATATAATTACAACTCAATATAAATCTGCAAGTTTTAGAGTACATTTCCATAGTCCTTCTCAAAGCTGCCTGAGCATCTGGTGTCAGAGCATCCGCTTCATCCAAAAATATTATCTTGAAAGGTGCTCCTCCAATTGGAGCTGTCCTTGCAAACTCCTTTATCTTATGCCTAACAACATCTATCCCTCTTTCATCACTCGCATTCAACTCAATAAAGTTGTCCCTCCAGAATTCTCCAAACAAATCCCTAGTTAAAGCTATTGCGGTTGCAGTTTTACCAGTTCCAGGCGGACCTGCAAAGAGTAAATGGGGTATGTTCTTCTGTTTAACGTAATTTTTTAACCTCTTAACAACTTCTTCCTGACCAACAATCTCATCTAAAGTCTTTGGTCTATACTTTTCAACCCAGATTTCTGCTTCCATTGTAGAAGGAATGTAATGGATATATAAAAACTTAAGCGAAAGCTTTAATTTTTAACTTGTTAATATAAATTAAGCCCGCAAACCCGGCGGGGTTGAGAAGCATGAGGCTCCGTGGGCTCCGTGCGGGCTACAATTTACTCATGACATGATCTGGAGGTTTTTCTGCCAACCTCTTTGTATAAACTTGAAAATGATGAGATTGTGAATTCAGCAATTATCCTATGAAGCATCTATCAAACTCTTAATTATTTTGGCTGTTTCGGCAGGATTTGCCTTTCCTCTCGTTCTTTTCATAACCTGTCCTACCAAATAATCTAAAGCCTGTTTTTTACCACTTCTGTAATCCTCAACAGCCTTCTTACACTCCTCAACAACTTCCCTACAAATCCTTTCAACTTCCTCCCTAGTTATTGCAAATAGCCCCTTTTGCTTGATTATTTCATCAACATCTCCACCTCTATCAAGCTTAGTTCTAATAACTTCAACAGCCCCCTTCTCCGTAATCAATCCCCTCTTCAAATACTTCAAAAGTCTTGCAAACTCCTTAGGTTTAAAAACTTCGTAAGCAAATCTGAAATCCTTCCCTCTGTAATTCAATTCACCCCTCAAAATGTCAACAACCCAGCTTGCAGAGAGTTTAGCATCAACTTCCTTAGCAACATCTTCAAAGTAATCTGCCATAACCTTATCCAATATCAAAACCTTTGCAAAGTTGTCTCCAATTCCATACTCCCTTTTAAGTCTCTCCCTTTTCTCTTCAGGCATTTCAGGCAAGGTTCCCTTAACATCTTCAAGTAGATCTGCAGTATAAACTGGAACTAAATCTGGTTCTGGGAAATATCTGTAATCTTGTTCTTCCTCCTTAGTTCTAAGAGATACAGTTATGTTGTTCACTTCATCGTAATGCCTAGTTTCCCTTCTAACAACTCTCCCCATTCTCATCAAATTCCTCTGTCTTGCAATCTCATAAGTTAATGCCCTTTCAACACCCTTAAAGCTTGAAATGTTCTTTATCTCTACCCTTCCTCCTCCTCTTATAGAAACATTTGCATCAACTCTCATTGCACCCTCCAAATTTCCATCAAAAACATCCAGATACTCCAAAATCATCCTCAACTTATTTAAAAATAATCTTGCCTCCTTAGGTGATTTCATAACTGGTTCAGTCACTATTTCTAAAAGAGGTGCTCCAGAACGATTGTAATCAATTAAACAGTACTTTGCCGTAGTTATAGACCCTTTATAAACTAACTTACCTGGATCCTCTTCCATATGTATCCTTTTCAATGTTATTTTCTTTTCTCCTTCCTCAGTCTCAATTGTGACGTATCCACCCAAAGCCAAAGGTCTATCGTATTGACTTATCTGAAATCCCTTAGGCAAATCTGGATAGAAATAGTTCTTTCTATCGAAAATGGCTACAGGTTGCACTTCAGAATTTAAAGCCAATGCAACCTTTATAGCAGCCTTTACAGCCTCTTTATTCAAGACTGGCATTGCACCAGGTAAACCCAAGCAGACTGGACATACATGAGTGTTTGGCTCGCTTTCGTGGTAATTTAAAGGGCATGAACAGAAAAGTTTTGTCTTTAACTTGTTCAGCTGGACGTGAACCTCTAAGCCTATCGTTACATCGTCCATGCTTTAAATCTGGATTGGTAGTTATAAAACCGTTCTGGTCGCAAAACGAATATATACAATTTGTACAAGTTGAAGCGATGTCTAAGGAGTTGGAGATACTTAAAATTCTTGAAGAAAATGCAAAGTTAACTCCAAAGGAAATTGCTGAAATGATTGGATTGAGTGAGGAGGAAGTAAGGGAAATCATAAAGAAATTTGAAGATGAAGGAATAATTCTCAAGTACAAAACTTTGATAGACTGGGAAAAAGCTGGTAATGAAATAGTTTATGCTATAATTGATGTTAGAGTAACATTGACAAGGGAAAAGAGTTACGATGATATTGCAAAGAGAATTGCCAAGTTTCCTGAGGTTCATGCTGTTAGGCTTATAAGCGGAGATTACGATTTTCAAGTTGTAGTCAAGGGTAAATCTCTCAAAGATGTTGCATTTTTTGTAGCAGAAAAAATTTCTACATTACCAGAAGTGAGAGATACATTCACTCACTTCGTCTTAAGAAGCTATAAAGAGGAAGGTGTTTTGCTTTTTAAGGATGAAGAGGATAGGAGGCTTGCCTTTGTCCCGTAGATTGAATGAAAGAGTTCAGGGGATAAAGCCTTCAGGAATAAGAAGGTTTTTCGAGTTAGTTGTGGGTAGAAAGGATGTTATAAGTTTAGGTGTAGGTGAGCCGGACTTTTCAGTCCCTTGGAGTATTAGGGAGAGCATGATTTATTCACTTGAAAAAGGATGGAGCTCTTATACATCAAATTGGGGATTGAAAGAGCTTAGATATGGAATTGCCGAATATTACAAAAAGTTTGGAGTTGATGTTTCTGGGGAAAATGTTCTGGTAACAACTGGGGTAAGCGAGGGATTGGATTTGGCTTTAAGGGCTTTGATAAATCCTGGAGATGTTGTTTTAATTCCAGAACCATGTTATGTAGCTTATAAACCCCTAACTTTCTTGGCTTACGGAGAGCCAGTATCAATACCTACTACTCCAAATTTTGAGATAAATTACGACATATTAAATAGTTATTCGAAGTTCGATCCAAAAATTCTTATAATAAATTATCCGAATAACCCTACAGGAGTTACTTACAATAGGAAAAAACTTGAAGAAATTGCTGATTTTGCAATTGAAAAAGATTTAATAATAATAAGTGACGAAATCTATGCTGAGTTGACTTACAAAGGTAAGCACTTAAGTATAGCGGCTTTGAATGGGATGGAGGATAGAGTTGTAATTCTCAATGGATTTTCAAAGGCATATTCAATGACTGGATTTAGAATAGGTTATGCAATTGCAAATGATGAAATAATCAAAGCAATGACCAAAATTCATCAATACTGTATGCTCTGTGCCCCAATAACGTCTCAAATTGGTGCTTTAGAAGCATTAAAGCTTAAAGAGGATGAACTTGATAAAATTAGGGCTGAATATATTAGGAGGAGAAATTTCTTTGTAAAAAGAATAGGTAAGTTTTTAGATGTAAAAATGCCAGAAGGTGCCTTTTACGCATTTCCGTGCATAAAAAATACTGGTTTGAGAAGTGAGGAGTTTGCAGAAAAGTTGTTGATGGAGAAGGGTGTTGCAGTAGTTCCGGGAAATGCTTTTGGAGAGTGTGGAGAGGGATATGTAAGGTGTGCATATGCTTTAGATATGGAAAAGCTGAAAATTGCAGTTGAAAGGATAGAGGAATTTGTAGAAAATATTAAATCCAACTGATCTCATAAAGATCATGGATAAATGGATTGCTTTGGGATTGATAATTGGATTTCTTTTTGGATTCAGTGGAATTTCTACACTTTTCAACATGCTTGAAAAAGCTGTCAATGAAGTTCAGAGAAGTGTAACTCAAGCATCAACACTAGTCTTACTGGCATTGGTCATTGTTCTGATCTGGAAGGTTAGAGTAATAGCATCTGTGCTTGTAGGTGCTATAATTGGAGCAGTTCTAAACTACCTTTTGAAAGCCAATGGTATCGATGTTGTCAATATGTTTTTTGAAATCTTTAAGATCACTTAGCCCAGAAAGGATTTTCTCTTCTTTTAATCTCCAAGAACTCTTTAAAAGCTTCCTTAGCATTCTCACTGAGAATATCCATGAATTCCCTTTCAATTATTCTTGCATGATTTTCTGGAATTTCAACGTATAAAATTTCATTACCCTCCAACTGTCTTCCTATTGTAACTCCGTCTATAGCAATAGCCAATTCCTCTCCTTCCTTAGCAATACTGACATTTTTACCTTCCTTCTGCATACTTCTAACAGTTCCAATTTTTGTTCCATCGGGCTTAATTAGAGTAACTTCCCTTCTAAGTTCTCCAGCCAAAACTCTAACTCCAACTATTGCTGGTTTACTTCTTCTAAAAATAAACTCTGGCAAAAGTTTTATCTTACCAGGCTTTATCAAAGCTTCAATTCTCTTCTTTTCCCTCATAGCTTTAGTTTCCTCCCTCCACTTCACATAATTATCAACCAAAGAATATATTATATTATCATTAAATATTCTTACATCATACTTCTCAGCCTCCTTCTCAACATTTGGCAATAGCTTAACGTTAAATGCTAAAACAACCCTATTAACTTCATCTTTATTTGTTGAAGCTTCAACTACATCCCTCTTATCAACATCTCCAACTTCAGCCTTTCTTATTGGTATACCTTTCCTCTTGAGCTCGTTTATCAGAGCTTCTAAGGAGCCTAAGGTGTCAGTTTTCAAAACTATCCCTTCCTCATCCTTTCTTATTGCAATAGACTCATATTCTCTCCTAACTCTTTCTCTAAACTTCTTAATATCTTCCTCACTCTCAACAACCTCAAACTCACTTCCAGCTAAAACATTTTCCAAGTTGGGAGAAACGATCTTTATTCCAGATGCTGCAATAACCTGTTTCACATTTATGAACTTGCTTTCCATCCTTATATCTTGAACTGGTCTAGGTTTCAGTATTGCCCTAACCTTCGTAACTATAACATCATCTATTCCAGCTATGGCAATAGTATCACCAACCTTCAATGTTCCATCATACAAAATTGCATCGCATGTAATACCCAAACCCTTCTCCTCCTTAACTTCCAAAATAGTTCCCTTCCCCTTTCCCTCAACATGCAATCTCAAAGACTTCTCAAGATACTTCTGTGCCAATCCCACTAGAACCATCAGAAGTTCTGGAATTCCTTCACCAGTTAAAGCTGATGTTGGTACAATTGCAACTGTCCTAGTAAAATCCCTTATGCGATCGAATCTATCCGCATTAAATCTATGCTTGTAAAGATCTCCTATCAGCTCATAAATCTTATTCTCCAAGTTTCTCCTTGCATATTCATCCTGTTGAGCGTAGCTTTTCAAAAATGGGGAATCAGGTATGCTTTTCCATCCTGGAATTTTATCTATCTTGTTAGCACAAACTACGAATGGTGTTTTGAAAGTTTTGAGAATTGAAATTGCCTCTTCTGTTTGAGGCTTAAATCCCTCATTAACATCAACAACTAAAACTGCCAAATCTGCTAAAGCTCCCCCTCTCTTTCTCAAATTCGTAAAAGCTTGATGCCCCGGTGTATCAATGAATAGTAAACCGGGAATAGTTATCTTTACATTTTTCAGGAAATCTTTACAAATTCTCCTTATAACATCAATTGGAATTTCCGTAGCTCCTATGTGTTGTGTGATGCCTCCCACTTCCTTCTGAGCTACTCTCGTTTTCCTTATCTTGTCAAGTAATGTCGTTTTGCCGTGATCAACATGACCGAGCACTGCAACAATTGGTGTTCTGAGTTTTTTCTCGCTCATTGCAATCACAGCAAAAAAGTAAGAAATGTTTTAAAAAGGTTACTCGTAAAGCCAATCTTCGTCAATCCTCTTATACTCCAAAATTTCATCTGGCTTAAAGAACAGCGATATTTCTCTCTCTGCAGATTCTTGAGAATCGGAAGCATGAATAATGTTTCTCCCAACTTCCATACCAAAGTCTCCTCTTATAGTTCCCGGTGATGCATCGACAGGATTAGTTAAACCTACGAGCGTTCTAACGACCTTTATAGCATTTTTACCTTCGACAACCATAGCAACAACAGGGCCAGATGTTACATAGCTTACAAGGCTTTCAAAGAATTTTTTTCCTCTATGCTCCTGATAATGCCTCTCAGCCAAATCTCTATCTATCTTCATCATCTTCATTGCAACTATTTTTAGACCCTTTCTTTCAAGCCTCGAAATAATCTCTCCCACCAAACATCTCTGAACACCATCTGGCTTAATCATAACGAAAGTTCTCTCCATGGAGAAAGTTGGGGAACTGTTTTAAAAACTATCTTAGTTTTTCATTTCATGATAGTTGAAATTTCAGTCATATCTTTTACAAGCGAATCGCAAAGCGAATACGTTGCAGAAGTTTTGAAAATTTTGAAAGAGAAAGGAATAAAATTCGAGTTGAATCCAATGGGAACTGTGATAGAAATAGAAAAATTTTATATTCTTTCCGAAATTTTGGAGGATGTGGTTGAGAGATTGGAAAAGAAAGGAGTTCCAAGAATATACTTTAACATAAAAATCGATTGGAGGAAAAAGAAGGGAAGTATGGAAGAAAAAGTGAAATCTGTTTTAGAAAAGATCAACTCTTAACGTAGAACTTTGTCCACTTCAACTTTCTTGGATTTCTTTTAAGTACTAGCATGTTCTTTTCGCACTTCCTTGAGCAGAAGTAAAGTATTTTTCCGTCTTTCCTAACAACAATTTTCCCAGTTCCAGGCTCTATCTCGTAACCGCAGAAGGAGCAAAATCTCTTTTCCATACTACTTCACCACCAACTTCCTCGCCTCTCTTGCAGTTTCTTTAATCATCAAAACGTCACCAACCCTAACTGGGCCAACTACATTCCTAGTAATTATTCTTCCCTTGTTCGGACCATCAAGTATCTTAACCTTAACCTGAGTAGCTTCACCGTGCATTCCAGTTCTTCCAATTATTTCTATGACTTCTGCTGGTGCTATGTCCTCCTCCATGGAAAAACCTGATAAAATAAATATAAAAAGGTTACTTCCTCAGTCCCTTAATCTTCTCAACCAATTCCTTCAATTCCTTCTTAGCCTCTCCCTCATCTATTATACATGCAGATGCAGCAGGAACTTCTATACCAGCAGCCTTACCCAAATCAGCCTTGCTTTTAATGTAAACATAAGGTATGTTCTTTTCTTCACATAAAAGAGGTAAATGGGCTACTATTTCCGGTGGATCCACATCCATTGCAATGTAAACCAACTTTGCCAATCCTCTCTCAACAGCCTTAGTTGTTTCATTCGTTCCCTTCTTTATCTTTCCTGTTTCTCTTGCCTTCTCAAGCAAAGTCAAAGCTTCATGCTGAAGTTCTTCTGGAACCTCAAACCTTACATACATACTCATCACCTCCTTCATCTCAATCATCATTCATCGGGTAAAATCCAAATTTTTATTCGTTTTTTAAAGATTTGGGTTTAAAGAGAACCAATTTTACTGGCCAATCTTGACAAAACCTCCTTTCTCTTAGCTGGAATAAACTTTATGGAACCAACAACCAAATGTCCACCACCTTCAACTCCAGCATTCACATCTCTTTGCAACTCCCTAACCAATTGAGGTATATCCAACTCAACACCTTCACTCCTTATGATAGCGAAATCTGGACCATAACCAATTGTAACAATTCTTTCAAATCTCTCCTTAAGCCTGTCATGAATTTCTCCAGTTAACTTGCCTGGTGGAGGGAATGTGAATTTCTTGGCATAGTTTTCAACATCCAAAGCTGCTAAAACAATCCCATTTTTTAATTCCTGAATCCTAACTCCTTCCATAGCAGTTCTAACCTGATTCTCTATAGCTTCCTTTGCATAGCTTGAAAGCATTTCAATCAATTTCTTTTGCCTGTCCTTCCTACCGAAACCCAGTATTTCATGCATTATGTATGATGAAGGTCTAAATCTCAAGTAAAATCCCTCGAATTCTATAGCTAGAGCAATATCTTTCAATTCTTCCCTACTCAATCCAGTCAGTTCCACATACTTCTCAACTTCACCCTCAGCTCTATCACCAATCACTGAAACACCAGCTAAAAGCCTCAAATCAATATCTGGATTTATCATTCTTGCAATTTCAACACTTAAAATTCCTGCAGTATAGTTGCTATCTCCTCCAACCTTGTATGGATTGACATGATAGAGTAAATAACTATCAATCTCTTCATCTGGATAATGGTGATCTATTGTTATTACATCAGCTCCAAAAACCAAAAACTGCCTTATTGCTGGAATATCCTCAATTCCTGAACCATTATCAACCAAAACAACCAAGGGGATTTTATCTCCATGTCTATCCATATCTTCCAAAGATTCATCCAGATCTTTCACAACATCTTCAAGCTCGTAAAAGGGGGCTCTTGAAACCCTACGTCTGATAAGGTAATACTTTGCTTCTGGATCAGGATGATACTTCTCAACTAAATCAATCAGTGCCTTTTCAAGTGCAACACCACCGCAAACTCCATCTGCATCCCAGTGATGCCTTATTATTATTGGACGTGATTCAAATACTGCTTTTCTAAGCTCTTTTGCAACAGCCATCATATCAGGTTTCAACCTTTCAAGAATTTCGCTTTCTATTAGAAAACCAGTAAATATAGGTTCACTTCTCCTTTCTAGTTCTTCCCGAATTGCTTTCTGAATTAAATAGGCTTCTTCTCCCAAAAGTTTTTCCATCTCCAAAACTTCTATCTGTATCTTCTCCCTCCTCTTTACAATTCCAACAACTGAAACGATATCTTCAACGTCAATCTCTGGATAAGCCCTCTCACCACCTTCAAAAGCAACTGCATTAACTCCACCAGTTTCATCCATTATTGTAAATACAGTCGGTCCAGCTGTCAATTTAACATGAATAACCTTCCCTCTTATCTCAACCATCTTACCTAAATACTTTTCAAGTTCGGAAATCTTAATGTAAGGCAAATCTTTACTAACTTCAACAACAGCATAATCATCCATTTTTTCCAAAACAAGATCTATCTCACCATTTGGTCTAATATTTGTAACTTTGACTAGAACTGTATCATCCTCTTTAAGATTTTCATTCAAATTTCTCTTATGAATCAATCCCCTCAATCTCTTGTTAAGATTTACAAAAACACCTATGTCTGTTATAGCAAACACCTTACCAACATAAATTCTGTTTAACCTTATATCCTCTATTCCACAGCTATTCTTTAAGAGGTATGCATGGGGTTTTCTTCTGCAATTAGGGCAGAGATCGTGACCACCAACAACCTTTTCACCGCATATTTTACAAATGTTTACCTTTCCAGAACCCTTACACTCTGGACAAATTTCCAACTTTTTAATCTTACCAGAACCTCTGCAAACACCACAAATACCTTTCAAGAACATTTCAAATTGATCTTTTGATAATTCAGAAGTAATTTTTGGATCAAAACTCTTGGATTTTCCAGTTCCTCCACACGTTTTACAACTTTCCTCTATTTCTATAACACCTTTACCTCCACATCTTTCGCATTTCATAGATGTAACTCCTTCTCTCTTGCACCGATTAATGCTAAAAAGATGTTCGCTTTTAGTGTCTGCCTAAAATAGTTTTCATCTGGCTCAAGTATGGCAAACCTCTTTGGAATTGGTATTATTAATTTTTCACCGCATTCGTATCTATATTCTTTATCAATGAGAATCTCGACATTTAGAGGATTTCTTCTTTCTACAACAATATAAAACTCCATCTCTGGCTTTTCTCTTATCATTTTCATTAGATCTCTAATCCTACATTTCGATAGAACTCTACCGTATATAATGTTTGTAAGTCTAATATTATCACATTCGAGTTTATTATGCATCTCTTTTCAGTTCTACAACTACTAAATAAAGCTTTTTGTTTGAGATAATATTAAATTAAAAGCTTGGTTGTAGATACAATTGTGATTGCTGTAGTAAATTATGGTGTCGGTAATCTTAAGAGTATTTGTAAGGCAATAAATTTTGTAGGTGAAAAAGCTAAGATTACAAATGATCCAAAAGAAATAAGAAATGCAGATGGTATAATTTTACCAGGTGTTGGGGCTTTTAAATCTGCAATGGAGAACTTAAAACCTTATGCTGATTTGATAGTAAATGCAGATGTTCCCGTACTTGGAATATGTCTTGGAATGCAGTTATTTGCAAGTGAGAGTGAGGAAGGTGGATTGCATAGGGGATTGAATGTAATTGGGGGAAGGGTTGTTAGATTTCCAGAATGGGTTGGTAAAATTCCTCATATGGGCTGGAATCAAATTGAGATTTTAAGGAATCACGAAATTTTTGATGGAATTGAGAACAATTCATTTGTATACTTTGTCCATTCATATCATCTAGTAACTGAAGATAAGTACGTTTTAGCTAAAACTTATTATGGAATTGAATTCATTTCAGCAATATCAAAAGAAAACTTTATAGGATTTCAATTCCATCCAGAGAAGAGTGGAAGGGTTGGATTGAGATTGCTCGAAAATTTTGTTAAAATGTGCAAACGTTAA
>CAZKQI010000025.1:0-15907 GCA_964554855.1 uncultured archaeon
TTAGACTTTATATTCAAATGTTTGAGTTGTTCCGTCCTTGAATGTTACTGTTATCTTTACTGTATTGGATTGAGCTGTTGGTGTTGCCTGCTTAGTTATAAAATCGTATGATGTATGGAGTGTTTGTGTGGTTTTAATTGTTGAACCATCTACACTATCTGTGGTCTCTCCAAATGTGAATGCTGTAGCCTGACCTAGATTTGCTGTTGGTGGTTCATCTTGTGAAACATTTATGTCACCTATAGAAGTATCATTATATACATAAGAACCATTATACAAATACCAAGTATTGATTGTACTTGTATCATTTCTACTTCCCTCAAAACTAACCATATATATTTCAGGAACATCCTTACCTTCAAATCTAACCTTAATAGTGTTTGGTGCCTCCTTAGTTACTATTGGCTGAATCATGTATGCTTTACCAGGACTTGTCACCATTCCGCTCATGTATGTCCAAGCAATTACTGCCAACAGCACAGTCATTGCAACAACTAAAATCACACCAATAATTGGGCTGATACCCTTCCTATCTTTCAGCATTGTATCACCTCAGCCAATTTTTGATTAGCAACATTAATAATACTTTCGTTTTAATTTTGGCTCATTATTATAATGTTCATTATAAACTAACTGAGAACAATATATATATGTGAAACGAAATTTAAAATGTGGAATACGTTCATCATCCACTCATTGAAGAGAACAAGATAGAGAGGAGGAGTTATCAGATTGCAATAGCTGCAACAGCATTAATGCGTAATACGTTAGTTGTATTACCTACTGGATTGGGTAAGACCGTAATAGCACTTTTAGTAATAGCTTCAAGACTTTACAATAAGGGTGGAAAGGCATTATTCCTCGCACCTACTAAGCCATTGGTTGAACAACATGCAAACTTCTTAAGAAAAACGTTGAAGATAAATCCGAATGAAATAGTCGCTTTAAGTGGTGAAGTACCGCCAGAAAAAAGATTTCAGCTCTGGAATAAAGCTAAGATAGTAGTATCAACACCCCAAGTTATTGAAAACGATGTAATATCTGGAAGGATATCTCTTGAGGATGTAACACATTTAACATTCGATGAGGCTCATAGAGCGGTTGGAAATTATTCCTATGTATTTATAGCAAAGACTTACATGGAAACATCTAAAGATCCTCTAATCTTGGCCATAACAGCATCTCCGGGAAGTGAAATGGAGAGGATTGAAGAAGTTCTAAAGAATCTCTACATAGAAGATGTTGAGGTTAGGACTGAATGGGATGATGATGTTAGACCGTACATCCATGAGAAAAGAATTGAATGGGTTAGAGTTGAGATGCCAAAGGAACTTAGAGAAGTTAGGGATATTCTCAAAGATTGTATAGAACATAGATTGATGAGATTGGAAGGATTGGGTGTTAAAGCTAGAGGATTGAGCAAGAAGGAACTTTTGGCTTTGCAAGAGGCTTTGCAGAGTGAAGCTTATGAAAGTGGGGATAGAAGACTTTACGATGCATTATCTATCTTAGCTGAGATACTGAAAATTCATCATGCAGTAGAACTGATAGAAACTCAAGGTTTGGATGCTTTGAAGCATTATCTAAGGAAGATAGTGATTGAAGCAAGATCTAAAGGAGGAAGTAAAGCTTCTAAGAGCATAATAATGGATGAGAGATTTAGAAAAGCTGTAACTATGGCTTTGAAGTGTGAAGTTGATCATCCGAAGCTCGAAAAGTTAAAAGAGATTGTAAGAGAGGAATTGAGAAAGAGAGATTCTAGGATAATTGTTTTCACAAATTTTAGAGATACTGCTGAAGTGATAGCTAAGGAGTTAAATGAAATGGGAATAAAAGCTGTAAGGTTTGTGGGACAGGCAAATAGGGAAAATGATAAAGGCTTAAGGCAGAGGGAGCAGGTTGAAATAGTTGAGAGGTTTAGAGATGGTGAAATTGATGTTTTAGTTGCAACTTCGGTTGGTGAGGAAGGTTTGGATATACCTGAGGTAGATTTGGTAGTTTTTTATGAGGCAATTCCTTCAGAAATAAGGTCGATTCAGAGAAAAGGAAGGACTGGGAGGAAGAAAGAGGGTAGAATAGTTGTATTGGTAACTAAGGGAACTAGGGATGAAGCTTACTACTACTTGAGTCTAAAAAAGGAAAGAGCAATGTTTGAAAGATTGAAGGAATTGAAGTACATTCTAAGGAGAAAACAGAGAACCTTAGAAGATTTTGGTTATTTAAAAAAAGATGTTACAGTTTATGTAGATTCGAGAGAAATTAGGTCTGAAGTTGTGAAAAAACTATATGAGTTGTCAAACGTTAGAGTTGGAAATTACAATGCGGATTACATAATCAGTGATAGGATTGCAATTGAGAGGAAGACAGTTGAAGACTTTGTGGATAGCATTGTTGATAAAAGATTGTTCGATCAGCTTATAGAGTTAAAGAAAAACTATCAGAAACCTATCTTGATTGTTGAAGGTGATGGATTGTACAGAAGGTTAAGTCCAAATGCCATAAGAGGAGCTTTAGCTACGGTAGTAGTTGATTTCGATATTCCCATAATATTCACGAAAAGTCCAGAGGAAACTGCTGAATTCATAGTCAGTTTGGCTAGGAGGGAACAATTGGCTAAGGGTAGGGAAGTTTATCCTCATTACGGAAAAACGAAGATGACTTTGAAGGAGCAGATGGAGTATGTTGTTTCTTCAATTTCCGATATAGGCCCTGTCATTGCCAAAAATCTTCTCGAACACTTCCAGACAATAGAAAACATTGCAAAGGCTGATTTAAATGATTTGATGAAAGTTCCAAAGGTGGGGAGGAAGATTGCTGAAAAAATAGTTAGAATTATGAAAACTCCTTACAAAGATGCAAATAATTTCTTAGAGGATTAGATTAAACCCCTCTTTTTTAACTCATTTAAGCAATTTCTCAAAACTTTTCTAACAATTCCTCTCTTCTTTAAACCTCCAATTTTCATTGCAGTTTTTCTTATGCTCTGAGTCTTCAAAAAAGTCTCCAAAATCTTTCTATCCTTCTGACTCAAATTTAAATTTTCCAAAGCCTTTTTTGCAACTTCTAAAAGATCGAAATCTCTGTAATACAACTCATGAGGATCGAGTTCATTTTTAAATGGTTTGAATTCAAACCATATGACATAAATTCTTTCTGGATTTCCATAAATTCTCTTTATTTCTTCAATCAAAATATCCTTATTCTCAAAGCCATCTGCTTTAGCTAAATTATCATCTATTTCCTCAATACTTCTCTCTTCCACCTTCTTTATCTTTGCAGTTCCTATTATCTTCCCACCGCAATGAACAAAAACCTCTTCACCTTCTTTAACGTAACAATTCATTCTTATCGTAGCAGTTTTTTTCCCGCTTTTTAGAAGTTCTTTATACTTGTCTTTGAATTCTATGTGCTTCATTTTACCTTAGAGCCAACTGGTACATCCCTATCTGGATGAAGTAAAACTGCTTTTCCACCAACATCAACAGCCAAAATCATACCTCTACTCTCAACTCCCATGATCTTAGCGGGTTTTATGTTAACCAAAACTGGAACAAGTTTACCTACAAGCTCCTCAGGTTTGTAAGTTTCAGAAATTCCAGCAACTATCTGCCTAACTTCTCCAACATCAACTTCAAGTCTTATCAACTTCTTGCTACCCTTTATCCTTTCTGCCTTCAATATTTTACCAATCCTTATGTCAAGCCTATTGAATTCATTTATATCAATCAATTCTCCTTCAATTCTTTTCATCAAAACCTCCTCCATCTCCCTAATTTTTTCATCTTCAATTTTCTTGAATGGAACTTCTGGCTTTTTCAATTTTACAACTTCCTCAACCTTTAAAGCATCATCAATTTTGGCATTTCTTATATCAAAGTTAATAAATCTAGCTATGTTCTCCATACTTCTTGGCATGACTGGATATGCAAAGATAATCAGAGCCTTTACGAGCTGGATTGCATTTGCTAAAACCCTTTCGCACTCATCTCTATTCTCCTTTATCAATTCCCATGGCTTATTGGACTGGAAGTATTCGTTTCCAAATTTTGCAAGTTCCATAAAAGCATCGCAAACCTCTTTAAATTCCCAAATCTTTATGAATTTCTCTATATTCTCTTTAACTTCTCCTATTTTCTCAAGAATGCTATCATCTACCTTCATTCTCACCTCTTCAAAATTCTTCCAAGAAAAATAGAGAACTCTGTATATGAAGTTGCCAAACGTTCCTATTAGCTCGTTGTTAACCTTCTCCTTCAATATGCTCCAAGAGAAGTTCAAATCCTTCTCGTGAGATGTGTAACTAACTATGTAATATCTCAAGTAGTCTGGATGAAATCCCGCTTTTAAGTAATCATCTTCAACCCACACAACATAACCTCTACTCTTAGAGAAAGTTTTACCCTCAACTTTGACCATTCCACTTGCAACAACCGCTTTAGGTAGAGAATAACTTGCACCTTTCAGAATTGCAGGCCAAAATATGCAGTGATGGTAAACTATATCCAAACCTATGAAGTGAACTATATCTCTAATATCACCTCTCTTCCAAATTTCTTCCCATTTACAACCTTTAAGCTTGCAAGCCTCTTCTGTAAATGATATGTATCCAATTGGAGCATCGACCCAGACGTAAACTACCAAATCCTCTCCAGGAAATTTTACACCCCATTCCAAGTTCCTTGTTATGCACCAGTCCTTCAATTCCCTTTTAACCCACTCCTTAGCATAATTCAAAGCGTTTGAAGTCCCTTCAAGCTCTTTTTCCAGATAATGGAGCAGAAAATCTTTGAAAGCTTTTAATTTGAAAAAGTAATGTTTCTGTTTTTTATAAATTGCTTCACTACCGCAGATCTTACATCTCGGTTTCAAAATCTCTCCTGGCTCAAGATGTCTACCGCAACCCTGATCGCACTCATCTCCTCTTGCAACAGCACCGCAGTAGGGACAAATTCCCTCTACATACCTATCTGGCAGAAATTTACCACATTTGGGACAGTAAGCCAGCTCTATCTCCTTGGGATAGACGTAACCCCTTTCAATCAAAGTTTTGACAATCTCCTTCGTTCTCTTGTGATTGTATTCTGCATCAGTTCTACCGTAGAAATCAAATTCAACACTCAATTCTTTAAAGATTTTCTGAAAGTGTTCATGGTATCTATCCACCAACTCCTTTGGACTCACTCCCTCTTTCTCAGCATTTACAACAATAGGTGTTCCATGACAATCACTACCACATATGAATAGAACATCTTCACCCATCATTCTGAGGTATCTAACATAAACATCTGCTGGAATGTAAGTTCTGAGGTGACCTATATGGGCCTTACCGTTTGCATATGGTAAACCGCATGTGACAAGTTTCATGCCTCAACAAAGCTTTTAACGATTATAAACCCTTCGTATGTAATGTTGATAATTGATTGCAGCCTTCAAATCTATAAAATTTTAAATATTTTGCAGAAAGTTCAATTTGAATCGAATTAAATATATATGTGCAAGTGAACAAAACTTTTGATGATCAAACATGATATACTTAAAGATTTAATGGAAATAAGAGAGAAGCTTGACTCAATTATTGAAACACTTGAGATAATTTCTGATGAGGAGTTAATAGAATCCATCAAAAGAGCAAGAAAACAGCCACCGAAGAGGGACATTGAAGATTTCCTAAGAGAAATCGGTATAAATTCGCTTTCTATGTCCGATTGATCTTAAAATTATCAATTTTTGATTTTCATGAACATCATAAATTAACCTCCATCTTCCCGATATGTGTAAGGAGCGAAGACCTTTAAGTTCGTGTGTTAAAGGCTTACCAGCATAAGGATTTTCTTTCAATTTCAAGATTGCTTTGGCAAAAACCTCAGCTAATGCCCTATTTTTCCTTGTTAACTTTTTAAACTGTTCTTCAAATTCATCTGTAGTTTTAATTTGATAACTCATAATAATATTCCTACTTTTCCATTTTAAGTTTTTCGTTGATAATATATTTAAGCAATGATATAACTCTTGGCGAATATTATGGAACGAAAAGACTTTTATTCTATTCATTCCGCTTTGGAATATGGGTAAAACTGGTAGTGTAACATGGGTCAAGATAAGGAAGAGAAACAGCAACGAGTATAGATTGGTACCAACAAAATGGCAGCATTATAAAAAGCCAGGACCAAACCAGAAGTACACTTCCGATGGAAAGAGGAGAAGGAGAATTAGGAGATCACCTAAGTCAATCTTGGGAGTTAAGCAGTGAAATTAGATCTTTCAATTTTGCATCTGTTTTTACAACCACTCCAGAATAGTGTGCTCTTGAAGCTTTGAAACCTCTCTCTCTGAGAGATTCAATTACATTCTCCATCTTAGGAGGATTAATCTTTAGCTTTTTGGAAAGAGAATGAATGTTGTATGCAAGAGGTATATCCAATTCTTCAGATAAAGATCTAACAAACTTCTTAACATTTTCGTCAGCATACTTAAGCATCTTTTCTACAACTTCCTCATCTCTAATACTTCCAAGCCATATTGGGCCGTAAACTCTAAACCTATAACCACACTCGCAATTCTCAACACATTCACCAAGACCTATGAAACCTCTGTTAAGACAGATGGGACAGTAGAGCAAATATCCCAAATTCTTTATACTTTTCTTAGATTCTCTTAAAGACTTCTTAACTCTTAAATGAACTCTGTAGTAATGCTCTCTAGCCCAGCAAACCAAAACATCTAAACCCTTCTCATACTTTGCAAGTTCCCTTGCAATATATCCTATAAAAGCTCTCAAACCAACCTCATGATATATATCTGTCATTTCAGAAAAAACGAAATATTTTCTCAGTCCAGATTCAGTTGCAGATCCACAAAAAGCTGCAGTATCTGTTGCAGTTATGCTCAAATATTTTTTAACTGAGTAACTCGCAGAATCCATGAATTCCGAAGGTGTTCCGAAAGGATCCAAATCTATGTGCCAAAATCTTCTCTCCCTCATCAAAATATTTGCATCCTTATTGTAAACTTCACCCTCAATACCGTTCAGCTTTAAATTCTCCCTTATGACTTCTACAGCTCTTAAATCTCTATCGTTAAAAACAACATTCTCATAATCCCCTTCCACCTTAGCCCTTATTCCTCTAATCCCAGTTCCCGCTAAAGCATCTAAAAATTCTCTCTTTTCCTCAAGAGATTTAAATACCAAAACATCCAAATCTCTGCAAAATCTCATTCTGGGATTGTAGAAAACATCCTTGACATTTATTTTAACTCTCCCTTCCTCCACAAACATCCTCGAACCTCCTTATTATTTCCTTTGCAACATAGTTTCTATTCCTCTCGTCTATGACGTAAAGCTCAAATTTTCTCCTTATCATTTCCACAATTGGATGTTTTGATTTATAATGGACTGTAACTAGAAGATTTTTCTCACTCTCAATAATATTCTTCATAGCTTCAACAAACTTATCACTCTTAAGTTCCATAGGCCCCACTTCATCTATTACAATCAAACATCCCTCATATTCCTCAATTCTATTTGCAAATCTGTTTAAATTTTCAAGGAAAACTACATACTTTCCAACTCTCGGGTAACCTTCTCCAATCCTTGCAAGCCAGAGTTCATAACCGCTTTTAAGATCATGAAGCTTGAAACCAATTCTTCTACCCCTTTCTCTCACTTCAAGCGTTACAAATCCCTCAACATCTTTTAAAGTATTGAAAACTTTCATGCAAAGAGTTGTCTTTCCTATTCCAGGTCTTCCAGTTACAGCAATCTTCACAAATGAAATTCAAACTTTTAAATTAATGTTTTCGTTTTGAGTATTACATCCCTATTTAAGTATTCCTCTAAGTTATATTTAAGCAAATTCCTTAAAACTTCTAAAGCTTCCTTCAAATTTTCAAACTCCCCTACCTTATTTCTTAAAGCTTTCCTAACACCAACTCTTACTTGCCATGAACCAATTGGTGCAAAGTAATCTTCGGTAATTTCTCTAAAAACTAGAACCTTTGCTTGCCTCTTCCTCTTCTTCAAAAACTCTAAAACGCTCAACCTTGCAGAATAGTATGCTCCATGAGTTTCTTCAGCATAACCTCTCTTCTTCGAGAACTCGTAATCCCTCAAAACACCGCTGAATCCAAATATGGAGTTAGGTAACCAGACTTCGAGAAGTTCGAATGCAAATTGAGCTGGTATGAGAAGAATTGTGTAATAATTACCAAAAAATTCTTCATGATAAACTTCAAATTTCTCAATAACATTGAAATCTTCAATTTCTCTTCTCAATTTCTTTCCAACTATATCTTCTACAGCCGTTATACTCCATCTTGTAGGTACCAACTTCCTTTCAATACCCAAAAGCCCCGCAGAAAATAATCTTACTATATAATATTCATCAATCCCTCTATCGTAAAGGGTTATAATGGAATCCTTAGCCTTTAGCTCATCATTCAAAATCTTATCCACTACCTTAGGTATTTTTGGATTTCCAATAACATTCAACCTTTCAAGCTTTGCTCTTGGACTGACAATTGAAAATTCAAAATCTAATTTTGGAGTAGGTTTTTTATTTAGGTGCATTTCAGCATCAATTGGTTTAGCTGAAATTACAAGTTCTTCAAAATCTAAACTATCTTTAATGTCATAAGTTTTCATACCCATCACAAGCATAGCCCTTCTCTTCAATGCCTCTTCAAGCGTTATATTTTCCCAACTGAGTGGACTTTCCAAATAAGATGTATCTCCTTCCAATGGTGGAATGAGAGGAGAAACCCTAATTTTTGGATACCCGAATTCGCTAACAAAGATTGATGGCGGTGAAGAGCCAAATACACTTCTATCAAGTTTTAATTTGGCAAATACTTCCTTAACTACTCTAACCTTCCTCAGTATTGGACAGAATTTCCTACCACATAACAATCTGTATCCCTTGCATAGGGCACATATCACAACATAAGTTAAATCGGAAAAGTTATATTTTATTTACAATCAACCCAAAACATGGAGAAGGGAGATGATGTCGGAATAGCTTTATCTTTGGTAGCTTGGATATTCTTCTTGATAGCGGTAACATTCTTCATAATGTCCTGTATGTATTATCTACATTGAAAAAATCTTTAAAAAGCAAATCCCCACTGCTCGCATGAGTGAGTTAATGGAGATGCTCACTAGGAGAGGATTCTTCTGGCATTCATTTGAGATATACGGTGGAATGGCTGGTTTTGTAGATTACGGCCCTTTAGGAAATTGTGTTAGAAGGAGAATAGAGGATATTTGGCGTAAACACTTTGTTGTTAAGGAAAGGGCTATTGAGATTGATACTCCTACAGTTTGTATTGAGGAAGTTTTCATAGCTTCGGGTCATGTCTCATGCTTTATGGATGTAGCTATTGAATGTGAGAGTTGTGGTAGAGTTTTTAGGGCAGATCACTATGTGAAAGAGGTTTTGGGAATAGAGATTGAGCCTAACATGGAAACAGTGAAGGAGATAATTGAAACATATGATCTCAAGTGCGTTTGTGGTGGTAGATTTAAGGAACCTTTTCTCTTTAACCTAATGTTCTCAACTATTATAGGGCCGGGGAAGGGAAAAAAAGGTTACATGAGGCCTGAGACTGCACAGGGAATATTCATAGATTTTAAGAGAATATTGGATTATTTTAGGCATAAACTACCTTTCGGTGTTGCACAGATAGGAAGAGCTTACAGAAACGAGATAAGTCCGAGACAGGGTGTTATAAGGCTTAGAGAGTTCAATCAGGCTGAGCTTGAATACTTTGTAAATCCTAAAGAGAAGAAACATCCAAATTTTGAAAGATATGCCAATGTTGTTGTAAAGCTTTTGGATAAGAACGATGTTTTGCATGAGATAACGCTGAGAAAAGCTGTTGAGAAAGGAATAATATGTCATGAACTTATGGCATACTTCATAGGGAAAACTAGAGAATTCTTGCTTGAAGTTGGTGTTGACGAATCTAAGCTGAGATTTAGACAGCATAAAGATGATGAGAGGGCACATTATGCAATAGACTGCTGGGATGCAGAAGTTTTAACATCTTACGGGTGGATAGAGATTGTGGGAATTGCTGACAGAACAGATTACGATCTAAAAAAGCATATGGAGTATAGTTGTGAAGATTTGAGAGTTTTTGTCCAATTTGAGAAGCCTATAAAGGTTAGGAGGAAAAAGGTAATTCCAAACATGAAGAAAATTGGTCCAGTTTATAGAGCTAAAGCTAAAGAAATTGCAAAGAAGCTTGAGGAAATTGAGGTTGAAGGAAATGTTGAATCAATAACAATTGATCTTGATGGAGAGAAAATAGAAATAAGGAAAGAATTTTTTGATGTGGTTGAGGTTGAGGAGGAGATTCATGGTGAAAAAATAGTTCCACATGTAATTGAGCCATCTTTCGGTCTTGACAGGATAACATATACTGTTTTGGAGCATTCGTTCGATAAGGACGTTATTGAAGGAGAAGAGAGAAGAGTTCTGAGGCTTAAGAGATGGATTGCCCCTATTCCTATTGCAGTTTTACCATTGCTGTCAAGAGAGCCTTTTACGTCCAAAGCTAAGGAAATTTTGCAGATTTTGAGAGATAAAGGATTTTACACAGAATACGATGATTCTGGTAGCATAGGAAGGAGGTATAGGAGATTCGATGAAATAGGGACTCCTTTCTGCATAACCGTGGATCATCAGACCTTTGAAGATGATACAGTTACTATTAGAGACAGAGACACGACAAAGCAAGTTAGAGTTAAGATTTCTGAATTGCCAAAGATACTTAACGAGCTTTTGATGAGTGAGAAAGAAATAACGGAATTTGGTGAGATTTTCAAGGAATAATTTAATTCAATTTTATCATCTATTTCTTCTTATATAATTAAGAATATACAATTCATCATCACATACATCAGGATTGTTCCTGAGAAAAAGGTTTAAATACAATTTATGAGATTTTTCTTCGATGTTCAGACTGAGCAATTCGATCAAGCTTGCCAATGATAGAGGAATAAATGCAGTAATTGCAGAAATTAAGGTTCATTCTCCAAAACATGGTGATCTTTTAAGGGGTAGGGATCCAATTGAGATTTTAAGAGCTTACGAAAGAGCTGAAGTTTGCGGAATTTCATATATAACAGAATCTAATCACTTCAAAGGCTCTTTCGAATTTCTTAAAGAGCTTTGCAAGCTCACGGATTTACCAGTTTTGAGAAAAGATTTCATAACTAATAAGTTTGAGATTGAAAGAACTGCAGAGGTTGAAGCTTCAGCAATTCTATTAATTACGAGAATTCTGAAAGAAAAGACTGCTGAATTTGTCGATTTTGCTAAAGAACACGGACTTGACACTGTTGTTGAAGTTCATACTCCTCAAGAGCTTGAGATTGCATTATATACAAATACAACAATTATCGGAATAAACAACAGAGATATAGGCCAGCTTGAAAGGGATGATGGAGATGTAAGTTTGACTGAAAAGCTTGCACCATTAATACCGAACAAGTTTGTAAAGTTAAGTGAGAGCGGAATAGGAAGCTTGAAAGATTTGAAGAGAGCTTTGAAATTTGCAGATGCAGTTTTAATTGGAACAGCGTTCATGCTTGCTGAAGATACAGAAAGCTTTGTGAGGTGTTTCGTTCATGCTTGAAAAAATTGTTGAAGGAAAGAATTTGAGCTTTGAAGAGGCTTACGATCTTTTCAATCGCCTTATAAATGAGAAACCTATCAGAATTGCTGGAATTCTTACTGCATTACAGACCAAAGGATACACAGCTGAAGAGCTTGCTGGATTTGCAAAGGCTATGAGAGAAAAAGCTGTAAATGTCGATTTCGGGAATGTTTTAGATACGTGTGGGACTGGTGGAGATAGATCTTTCACTATCAACGTTAGCACTGCAAGTGCAATAATCCTCTCATGCTTTACCAAAATTGCAAAGCATGGAAATGTCTCAATAACTTCCAAAAGTGGATCGGCAAACCTTTTAGAAGCTTTTGGAATAAATTACAAGTTGAATAAAGATCAGGCAAAGACTTTGATTGAGAAGACAAATTTCACCTTTCTATTTGCACCTATGTACCATCCAGCTCTCAAATGCGTAATGCCAGTTAGGAGGGAACTCGGTATAAAGACAATATTCAACGTTTTGGGGCCATTAACAAATCCAGCAAAACCATCATACCAGATAATAGGTGTAAGCTCCTTAGATTTGGTTGATAAGGTTGCAAATGCCTTAGAGCTTTTGGGTATTGACAGAGCTTATGTGGTTCATGGCAATGGCTTAGATGAGGTAAATCCGAAGGGTGAAACTGTTGTTGTTGAAGTAAATAATGGAATAGAGAAGTTTAAGCTAGAACCGAAGGATTTTGGTCTTAATCCAGTTAAAATAGTTCCTTGCTACTCTCCAAAGGAAAGTGCGGAAAGAATTAAGGCAGTGTTCTCTGGAAAGGGAAGAGAGGAAGATAGGAACTTTATTCTGATAAATTCTGCATTAGCTTTTAACCTTTTAAAGGAAGATCTCAAAGAATGTGTTGAAATCATTGAGAAATCTTTAGGTGAAATTGTAATGAAGAAGTTGGAGGAGATAGTATGCTTATCAAGAAGCTTGACTACGTAAATCCCTTAAAACTCTACAACATTTTAAGAGATTACGATTACCCTTTCATTCTCGAATCTGCTGGAAAGCATGAGAGAAAGGCAAGATATACTTTCGTTTCGGCAAATCCAGATTTTATAGTTGAGGTAAATGGAAAAGGTATGAGAATTAATGGGAAAAGGGTTAGTGAAGAAAAAAATCCATTCAAAGCTTTGAAAAGTTTAAGGATAAATGGAATTGATGGGTTAAGATTTAATGGGGGATTTGTTGGATACATTGCTTACGATGCTGTTCACAACTACATAGATGGAAAGATATATGAACCATCTGTTTTCGGCTTCTATTCGAACGTTTTTGTCTACGATCACATTTCAAATCTCTTTTACTTCGTATCTCTTAAAAAGGATGAAGAAAGGGCTAAAGAGGCTGAAAGAATAGTTAATAAGGCTAAGAGGACGAAGGTTGAAGATGAAAAAGGATCTTCAGAAATTGTTCGGTGTGATGCTGGAAAGGAGGAATTTATTGAGATGGTTGAAAGGGCTAAAGACTATATTTACTCTGGAGATGTTTTTCAGGTTGTAATTTCGAGGGAATATGAAGTTGATACAGATTTTTTGCCCTTCCAGATTTACAGAAACTTGAGGAAAATAAATCCAAGCCCATACATGTTCTGCTTGGAGTTTAAGAAGGCTGTGGTCGGTGCATCACCGGAAACTATGTGCTCCGTTGAGAAGAATATTGTTAAGGTTAATCCCATAGCTGGAACAGCACCAAGAGGAAGAAGTGATGAGGAAGATAGAGCGATTGCTGAAAAGCTTTTGGCTGATGAGAAGGAGAGGGCTGAGCATGTCATGTTGGTTGATTTGGCAAGAAATGATGTAAGAAAGGTTAGCAAGGCTGGAAGTGTAAGAGTTACGATGTTCATGGAGGTTTTAAGGTACAGTCATGTTCAGCACATTGAAAGTGAAGTTGTTGGAGAGCTTGAGAGGGATATGTTTGAAGCTGTTGAAGCTTGCTTTCCAGCTGGAACTCTTACTGGTGCACCTAAAATAAGGGCTATGGAGATTATAGATGAACTTGAAAAATCCAAAAGGAGAATATATGGAGGGTGTATAGGCTACTTCTCAATCAGTGGATATGCAGATATGGCTATAGCTATCAGAATGGTTGAGATTGATGAATTTTGCAGGGTTAGGGCTGGTGCTGGAATAGTTGCAGATTCTAAACCTGAGAAGGAATTCTTCGAAACTGAGAACAAGATGTCAGCAGTTCTAAAAGCTTTAAAGGTTTATGATAGTGTTGATTGATAACAGAGATTCTTTCGTTTGGAATCTTGCTGAATACGCTTCCATATTTACAAAAGTTAAGGTTTTACCAAATACTGTAAGCTTGGCTGAGATAATAAAGCTCAATCCAAAGGGAATAATAATATCTCCTGGTCCTGGTAGTCCAGGGAGTGAGAGAGATGTTGGAATAAGCCCTAAAGTCGTTTTGGATATAGATTTACCCATTTTAGGTGTATGCTTAGGTCATCAGATAATAGCTCATGTTTTCGGTGGTGTTGTTGATAGAGTTAGGCCTATGCACGGTAAATCAAGCTTGATAAGGCATGATAATGAGGGTGTTTTTAGAAGTGTTAAGAATCCGTTGGAGGTTGGAAGGTATCACTCATTAGCTGTTTTAAAAGCTCCAAAAGATTTCAAGATATCTGCAATAGATTTGAAGGATAGAATAGTTATGGGTATAAGAAGTAAGGATGGAAGAATAGAAGGCATTCAATTCCATCCAGAAAGCATTTTGACTGAGAGGGAAGAAGGGCTGAAGATAGTAAGAAATTTCGTTAGGATTTGTGAGGGATGAAATGTTCATAAAAATATGTGGAATAAAGAGTTTGGAAGAAATTGAAATTGTTGAAAGATATGCAGATGCAACTGGAGTTGTTGTTGAGTGCAATTCCAAGAGATGTATAGAGCTTGAAAGAGCTAGGGAGATAATTGAAGTATCAAGTATTCCCGTCTTTTTAGTTTCTACTCTTGATAAATTGAGAGATTGGATAAGAGTTGTCGATGTAACTAATGCTAAATACGTTCAAATTCATTCCGAAGTTGATGTAAATGTTGTGAAGAGCTTAAAGGATTTGGGTTTGTTTGTCATGAAGGCTTTTAGGGTTCCAAAGCAATGCGATGATCCCAAAATGGAAGCTGAAAATCTTGAAAAGGTTATAAAAAAATTCAATTCTGATCTAATCCTTTTAGATACTGGTAGAGGAAGTGGTGAGATTCACGATCACAGAATTAGTAGAATTTTAGCTAAAAAATTCAGAATTGTTTTAGCTGGTGGTCTAAATCCTGAGAATGTTTTCAAAATAGTAAAGTTTGTTAAACCATACGGTGTTGATGTTTCGAGTGGTGTTGAGAGGGATGGAAAGAAAGATGATGAGCTCATTTCGAGATTTGTTGAGGAGGTGAAGAAATTTGATAAGCTTTGTAGGTGAAGAGGTTGAGGTAAGTCTGGAGAGGTATGCAGTTGTTAAGGTGAGAAATTTGCCCAATGTTAATTACATTGCAATTGTTAAAGGGAAGGAGTTCGAGATTGTTATACCTGAAAAGGAATTGGTAAAGCTTGAAAAGGTTAGCGAAGTTGATACGGGATACAGATTACTTAAGCTGGATGTAAATGTTCCGTTGGATGTCGTTGGATACATATCGAAGGTTTCGAGTGCCATGGCAAATGCAAAGATACCAATATTAATACTCTCATTATTTTCTGATGTTATACTTGTGAAGGAGGATTTCATTGATAAAGCTTTGAATGTATTAAAGGACTTGGGATTTAGTGTAAGAAGATGAGATTTTAATTTTTATGAAACATTAATAGTGTAAATTCTTATTTTGTTCATTGTGAAGATTTGTAGATTATATGACCCCAATGTAGCAGATTAACACTTAAAAGCTAAGTTTTTCGGTATAGAAAGTTTTAAATGTCTTAAAATTAATTTTTGAAAAAATTGGAGAGATAAAAAAATGCGTTGGGGAATTATACGAAAAGAACTTCAATTAGTTAAAGGAAAATCCACAAATCCCTCGACAAGATATTGGAATAGATTTAGATAATATAATTTAGATGGTCTTGGGGAAATAATAGGCCCAATATTTGAGTGGAAATACAATCCTAGGACTAAAAAATGGGAAAAGAAGGGAAAAAGGGGAGCTAGTGATGCAAGAATTGTTGAATTATTTATTAGAAAGCTTAATAGTGGTAGAGGATATCAAGTTATAAACTTTTATATTAATAATATTTTATAAAATACATCATGTATCATAC
>CAZKQI010000026.1:0-15867 GCA_964554855.1 uncultured archaeon
CCCAGGCCTTCGCCATGCCAAGGCGACGCTCTACCAGGCTGAGCTACCGGCCCTCATTAAAATTAATTATGTTCAGCTTATAACATTTATCATTCAAATATCGAAGAAATCTTTAACCTTTTCAAAGACATCTCCAATAACTCTCTTCAAATCTTCCATATCCTTGTAAGGTCTATTTGCTACAATCTTCCCAGCTAAAGATTTACCAATGTTGGGAATTGCTTCGAGTTGATAAAGTTTTGCATTATTTGGATTTAGAATGGGTAATGCTGTAATCGATCTTTGACCGTAATCTACAACTTTTGCATCCAAAATAGTATTTCTCTCGTATTCCCCCACAATGCCAACAAGAATAGGATAAGTTGCAAGTTGTCTTGCAAAAGTAATCCTACCTCTCTTAACTTCACATCTCAAATCCGTCAACTTTCTACCCAAAGGTAAAATTCTCCTCAACATTTCCCTATCTATTTCTCTCCTAACTCTCTCCTTGAATACCTTAAAATACTTCTTATGCCTTAGAACGTTCCTATATCCTAATTTTTCCATTGGAGTTCCCTTGAAAATCTTCACCTGCCTTATATTTATCCTTCTTATCCACAAATCCTCTTCCAAGAGATCTTTCAAAAATTCGTAGTTCTTTTCGAAAGTTTTCTTTGTTTCACCCTTCAAACCTATGACAAAATTTATACCTGGTAAGAAGCAAGGCAATCCATTGTAACCTACAGATCTGAAATCATTGATTAATCTTATGGCAAACATTACATCTTCTGGACTTGCACATAGATTGTTTTCCCTAACAACCTTCTCATCTGCACTCTCCAATCCCATTGCACCAACATTTCCAGGTGTTTGATATGTTACAATTATCTTGATAATCTTTCTGCTCTCTTCAGGATGCTCTGCTATCGTTTTTGGATTGACATTGTCCAAATGAAGAGTTCTTATCTTTGGGCAATTCCTCCAAATTGACTCATGAAATCTCTTCATGAAGTCTGGATTTGGTTTTGGTATATCGTATCTGAAGTCTGCCATGTATGTAAAAAAATCTGTCTGATTTCCCAATCTAAAATATCTAACTCCATTTTTATATAGAGCAGAAATTTCGTTTATAACTGCTTTAGGTTCTCTCATCTCAAGCCTGTGAAATCTTTCAATGCAGAAGGAACATTTACTCCAATAACAACCCTTGTAGGTTTCAATTTCACATATAACATAGGGATAATCTGGATGTTCCTTAACAACTTCAGCCCCCAATAAAGCAAACCTGTTTATGAAGTTCCTATCTCTTTCGATCTTAACTTCTTCATTGAACTTTTTCGAAAGATATTCAAGTAATTTTCTTTCGAAAGGATAATCTATTATGGTATAGAAATCCTCCAAAATTTTCCTATCTTTTTCATCAATCTCAAGTGAAATTGGGCCAACTAAAATTTTTTCGGATTTTAAAATTGCAAAATTTCTTAAATCTTTTAATGACATTGGATTTCCACCTAAATATTTTCCAGGAACGGCTATTCCAGCTATAAAAATTAGTAAATCGAACTTTTCAAGTTCAAATTTTCTTTCCCTCATTTGATCTATCGTATAATAAGCTGGATTAACCTTGAAATATTTCAACATTCCATAAATGTATCTAGGATAGGGTGATATGTATGGTGGAACTCCCAAGCATGAGGGTTCGTCAACATAACCATCTACTATCGCCACATTCACATTTCAATTTAAGTACTTCGTTTAAAAGTTGAGGTGATTTTATGATTGAGAGGATAAGAAGAGCTGAATATATGATCAAGTTTTTAAATGCTGATGAAATAAAAGATGATTTGCAGATGCTTGAGATGGCTATAGAAGAAACTTGGAGATACATGAGAGAGATTGGTGTTACAGATATCTGTAAGAGATGTGCTGAAGAGATGGGGAGTTGTTGTAAGGAATGGGTTGAAGATGAAGTTGATGATGTAATGATTTTGATGAACATGCTCATGGGTGTAAAAATTCCTGAAAGGAGATATAAAGAAGGCTTCTGTTACTTTTTAAGTGATAGGGGATGCACATTGAAAGTGAGGCCAGTTATATGTGTCAACTTCTTATGCAAGAAGATAACTGAGAAAATTGGATTTGAAAGAGAAAAGAAGTTGCAGGAGATAGCTGGAAGGGAATTGGAATTGGGTTTTATTGTTAGAGAGAAGATTTTGAAGATGTTATCCTTCTGTTTTTCGGGACAAAATTTCTCAAAATCTTACCGTTTGACTTCCCACAGCCCAAGTAGAATTTCCTCCACTTAACTATTACATATCCCTTCAAGTTACATTCTATATCTCCACCACTCATCCAGATTTTTGCCTTTTCATCATCAACTTCATAAACGTTCTTCTTAGCGTATTTCCCCACTAAGAAACAACCTTCTATCGACAATCTAAATCCCCTATCATCTAAAGTTCCAAAGTATATTCCATAGTGATGTGTTGGAACATCCAAATCACATTTTTTGAAGGCATAAACTCTTCTCTTCCCCCTTTCTTCAAAATTGAGATTTAATATTGCACTCTTAGGTATTTCAAATTGCTTTTTCAGAAAATCGGCTATAATCTCCTTTAGCATATCAAATTAGCTCAAATTCATCAACCTCAACACTCTCAACACCCTCTATCTGCTCAATTTTTTCAATTAACCTATCACCAATCCCTCCCTCATCTGGCATAACTGCCATCACAAGTAGTGCCTTGAGACCGAAAGCTATTGGCTGAATCTTGTAATCCCTTATTTCAACTTTCTCGGGTGCAACTTCTCTAATCTTTTCATATATTTTTTCTAAATCCACATCAACATCTTCAGGCATAACCCTCAACTTCATGTATACGTTACCCATTTTATCACCTCACGGCCCTTCAAATTCACAATTTGGACACTTATAAGGATTTGCCAATCTCCTACATCTCTTACACCTGTATATGGTCTCTCCGCATACTGGACAGGGAAAGGCTACGTAAGTAGGTCCAACTAGGTTTGAGTTGCAAGTTACGCATCGCATGCTTTGAAGCATATTCTGAGATATTTAAAGTTTGAGTATGGGGCCGCCGGAATTTGAATCCGGGTCTCCGCCCCCCCAAGACGGAAGGATAACCAGGCTACCCCACGGCCCCTCAGAGGCATCATCGCCTTAAAGCGGTAGGGTATTGTTTTTTTAAACTTTTCTCGAAATTGATCTCATGAAGATAGTAATATCTTTAGGTGGATCCGTATTGGGTTTTGATGCAAAGAAAATAAAGAGGTTTGCCGAAGTAATTGAAAATATTGCTGAGATGCACAAGGTGTTCGTTGTAGTTGGAGGAGGAAAAATTGCAAGGGATTACATCGGTATTGCAAAGATGTTGGGGGCTGATAACACTTTTTGCGATTACATTGGTATTTGTATCACAAGGCTCAATGCAATGCTTTTAATATCTGCTTTAAAATCAGCACCTAAAAGAGTTCCCAAAGACTTCATAGAGGCCTACGAACTTTCAAAGGTTTACGATATAGTTGTAATGGGTGGAACTTTTCCCGGGCATACAACGGATGCAACTTCAGCTTTACTTGCAGAATTTATAAATGCAGATTTACTCTTGAATGCTACATCTGTTAGAGGAGTTTACTCTGAGGATCCAAGGATCAATCCAAGAGCTGAGAGGTTTGAAAGAATTAGTGTATCGAATCTAATAGAGATTGTTTCAAGGCAAGATGTTGAGGCTGGAGGAAGCTACGTAATGGATTTGCTTTCCTTAAAGATTATTCAGAGAAGTAGAATTAAGACGATAGTATTTTTGGGAGAGCCAGAAAACATTCAAAGGGTTTTAAATGGTGATTTTAGGGATATAGGAACGCTTATAGAACCTGAATGATAAGTTTCATTAATGAGAGATAGAAGAGATTATTATTACTGGAGAGCTAAGAAGATGGGTTACAGGAGTAGAGCATCTTTTAAGCTAATCCAGATGAACAAAACCTTTAAGCTAATAAAAGAGGGAGATTGGGTTCTCGATTTAGGTGCTTCGCCAGGTGGATGGAGTCAGGTTTCTGTTGAATTGGGTGCAAATGTTGTTGCAGTAGATATAAATCCAATGGAACCTATTGAAGGTGTTAAATTCATTCAGGGAGATATAATGAAAGAAGAGACATTGGAGGAGATAAAATCGGTTAGAAGGTATTACGATGTTGTTTTGAGTGATGCATCTCCAAAGATAACTGGTAAATGGACTATAGACCATCTTCTTTCAATAGATTTGGCAAGATCTGCTTTTAGAATTGCAAAAGATGTTTTGAAAGTTGGAGGAAACTTTGTTGTTAAGGTATTTCAAGGTGAGGAAATACAGAAACTCTTTAACGAGTTTAAACCTTTCTTTAAATTCAAGAAGTTCCACTCTCCTAAAGCTTCAAGAAAACAAAGTGCAGAAATATACTTTATTGGAAAGGGATTTAAATTTCGAAGGAACATCCAGCAAAGCAGGGTTTAGAATTTTCCATCTTCAATATCTCATCCTTGTAGTATGTGCAATGGCAAGGAATTACCAATTCGTAACTTCTTAGGAAATCTATCTTGCTAAATCCATGGAATCCACCCATGACACCTATAACTTTTCCAAATTCTTCTGCCTTTCTCAAAATGTTATCAAGACCTGGATGGGAACAACCAGTGATTACGAAAAATCCTCTCTCTGTTTCAATAAGCAAAGATTGTTCCTTTGTAATCCTTCCCAATATACCTGTAGTAATGAAGTTTTTTTCAAATTCAAATGGACCCACAACTTCTATCAACTCAGCTTTAGACTTTATAAAATCTTTCAATCTTTTCGAGAAAGTTTTTAAAGCTAATACGTAAGAGGTTTTATCTATAACTGCATTCAATCCACCTATATGATCGTAATGTTCATGTGAAAGGAATATGTAATCGAAGTCATCAACATCTATCATTGATAAATTGTGTTCTAAAATTTTGGAATTTGCACCAGTATCGAATAAAATTTTTATTTTGGATTCTATTAAACAAGAGAAACCCCAATCAGCTAAGAATGGCTCCTTTGCATCGTTATCATAAACAACTGTGATTATCACACATAAACTTTAACTTATAAATAAAAAAGTTTTGCCAAAAATAATTATTCTCTATAAATCTTCACAAAAATTAAAGATTAGTTATACTTCTTTGCATATTAAACAATTTGATATTTATACAAGTTTGCAGTTTAACATGTATGGAAGATGTATTGAAGATATTTTTAAATGTCAGGGAGAAATTTGAGGAAATAAAGGACAAAGTTTCTCTTGTTAAAACTTATCCAGAACTTCACGTAATTTCTCCGGGAATAGCAATGAGGATTGAAGAGTTTGAAGAATTGTTAGGACATAAACCAGAACTCATTTATGAGAGCAAGGAGAAGGTATATGGAATTTCTGTTGTTTACACAGTTGATGATGAGGTTACTACTGGCATAATTGCACATGAGTTTGCTGAGATTTTAGCAAGGGAAATTGGAATATCTAACCATGAGGAAGTGGATGAGATATGTGTTAAAAGAGGATTTGGAAGAGAACTTATGTCGGCTTTGCAAAGTGTCCTAGCGGGAAGGACTGAGAGGATTTTTGTTGATAAAGAAGAACTGGAAAGAAGGATAATTAAGCTTAGAATGAAATTAAATAATAGGCTATAGCATAAACTTCCTCTAGTATTTTGAAAAATTTTAAATTGGAAAGAACTCAAATGGATCGATTTCGTAAATTTCAATCTTTCCCGAATCACAAAGCCTAGTTAGAGATGGATCTATTGGTAACTCTACGAAAAACCCTATTCTGTATTTACTGGCAATCTGCGCAACTCTCCCCTTGCCAAACAAATATTCCCTATGTCCGCACTGGGGGCATTCGAAGTAGCTCATGTTTTCAACTAAACCAACTACTGCAGTTTCCAATTCCTGAGCGAGTTTTAGAGATTTTTCAACTATCCTAGTCGTCAACTCCTGAGGTGTTGCAACAAGTACAACACCATTAGGTCTTACCTCTTGCAAAATAGTCAGCGAAACATCTCCCGTTCCTGGAGGGAGATCGAATATGAGATAGTCAAGCTCACCCCACTCGGTTTTCGATAGCATATCCCTCATAACACCACTTACCAAAGGCCCTCTCCAAGCAAGAGGAGATTCTGGTGAAGGTAAGAAAAACTGAATTGACATAATTGCAATACCCCATTTATCTGTGTAAACGGGTTCAATACCATCCTCTCTCAAAATTGGTCTTTTACTCTCAACACCGAAAATCTTGGGAATACTAGATCCCCAAAAGTCGCAGTCCATTATACCAGTCTTAAATCCCTTCTTACCGTAATGAACTGCTAAGAGACTTGCAACCGTACTCTTACCAACACCACCCTTTCCACTCATCACTGCCAACTTAGTCTTTACTTTTTTCATTCTCTTAGCCAATTTATCTATACCCTCCATAAACATCTGTTTCAATCTTTCATCCTCAAATCTCATCTTCTCCATTCTATCACCTCCGCCATATTGATTCCAACACATATTTAAATGTCATTATATCAATTAACTTGGAATGTTGAGGGCAATCCAGATAATAGCAAAAAATGAAATAGGTGTTTTGAGAGATTTGACAGCTGTAATAGCAAACAATAATGGGAATATAACATACACTCAGGCTTTCGTAATAGAAGATGGAGAGTATAAGGGGAATGCAATGATATACTTTGAGGTGGATGGAGGATACTTTGATAGAATTATTGAAGAAATAAAGGCAATTCCATCAGTAATAAGTGTTGAAGAAGTAAAACCGTTTAAGGACATATTCGGTAAGAGAATTATAATATTTGGAGGAGGTGCTCTGGTTTCTCAAGTTGCCTTGGGAGCTGTAAGTGAAGCTGACAGACACAACTTAAGAGGGGAGAGAATAAGTGTTGATACGATGCCAATAGTTGGTGAAATAGAGTTGGCTGAAGCTGTAAATGCGGTCTCAAGGTTGCATAGGGCAAAAGCACTTGTTTTGGCTGGTGGTTTAATGGGTGGTAGAATTGCTGAAGAAGTTAAGAAGTTGAAGAAATGTGGTATACCAGTAATATCCCTAAACATGCTTGGAAGTGTTCCAAAGGTAAGTGATCTTGTTGTGAGTGATCCAGTTATGGCTGGAACTTTGGCTGTAATGCATGTAAGTGATAAGGCAAAATTTGATATAGGAAGGGTTAGAGGGAAGAGGATATAAAATCTAGTATGAATTTTGTAATGCTGTGATAATCTTCTTTATTGAATTTTGGCTCAAAATCGATATTTGTATTTGATACAACTGCTATAACATTTTTCAATCCAATCAAATCATCTTCCTTTTCTAATAAAACAATCTTTGGATATTCGGAACTTCTAAACCCTTCAATGAGTACAATATCGTACAAATTTCCAAAAACATCTAATATCTCATCCAAATTATCGGAAAATCTGCAAATGTATGCTGTTTTCTCTTTGGAAGTAATGACAACATCTGCACCACTTTCAAACAATCTCCAAGAATCTTTACCCCTTCTATCTAACTCAAAATATTTTGCATGCTTTACAGCCAGAACTTTCAAACCTCTTCCCTTAAGAATTGGCACGACTTTTTCTATTAAAGTTGTTTTACCAGAATTAGAACTTCCAACTATACAAATTGCATTCATGAAGTTCGTTTTGCATTGCTGAATATAACGATTGTCAAACAAATCTTATAGTTTCCAAATTCATAGGAGCTTTTGTCTCAACTCTATAAGTCTTGTATATGCTTGAAGCAAGGTCTATACATTTGCTTTCTTCACCATGAACAGTTATAACTTTTTCAGGTTTATCACTCAGTGCCTTTATATAATTCATAAGCTGTCTTCTATCCGAATGTCCAGAAAATCCATCTACTGTTTCAACTCTCATGTTTACCTTCACCACCTCTCTCTTACCATCAACTGTAAATGGAATTTCTTTCCATCCCCTCTGAATTCTTCTACCTAAAGTTCCTTCAGCCTGATAACCTACAAAAATCAATGTATTTCTCTCGTCTCCAGCTAAAGCTCTAAAGTATTCCATGACTGGCCCTCCATTTAACATACCAGATGTTGATATTATTATGCAGGGATCTGAAGAATCTATAACTTCTTGTCTTTTAGATGGAGAATCTACTCTAACAAAGCTTTCACTTATAAATGGATTTATACCTTGATTGAATATCAAATCTCTTAGATGAGCATTTAGGTATTTTGGATAGGCTGTATGAATTGCTGTAGCTTCGTATATCATTCCATCAATATAAACTGGAACCTCATCAATTTTCTTTTCCCTTATAGCTTCTTCAAGCACTATCATAACTTCCTGACTTCTACCTACAGCAAAAGCTGGAATCAAAACCTTTCCACCCTTATTAAGTGTATCGTTAACTATTCTGAGAAGATTTTCCTCAGCTTCCTTCCTTGATGGCTGAAAATCTTGACTTCCTCCATAAGTAGATTCCATTATAAGAGCTTCTAAGCGTGGAAAGTTTGTTTCTGCTCTATCGAACAATCTAGTCCTCTCAAACTTGAAATCTCCCGTGAATGCTATGTTGTACAATCCTTCGCCAATGTGGAAGTGAGCAATTGCTGATCCAAGAATGTGACCTGCATTGTAGAATGTCAATCTCACATCTGGTGTTATGTCAGTTACAACTCCATAATCGAGTGTTATACAGTGCTTTAAAGCAGTTCTAATCCAATGAGATTCATAGGGTATTGCATTTCCTTCCCTACTCGCAACTTCTATGAAATCAAGCTGTAAGAGAACCATTAAGTCTCTTGTAGGTGGTGTCAGATAGACTGGGCCTCTGTAACCGTATTTGAATAGTATTGGTATTAGTCCACAGTGATCCAAATGTGCATGAGTTATTACAACAGCATCTATACTGTTGAGAGGTTGAACTTCTGGTATGTACAAGTAGGGAGGTTGATTTCCACTGACATTTATTCCGCACTCAACTAAGATTTTGCTATTTGGAGTTTGAAGAAGGTAACAGCTCCTACCAACTTCCCTAGCTCCACCCAAAAAAGTTACTCTAACCCATTTATCTGCATGTAAAATTGGTTTGTTTATTTTTTCTCCAATCCTTTTAAGAATTTCTTTTCTTTCATCTCTAACACTCAGTAGATAACTTCTTATACTCTCTATAATCTTCGATTTGAGTGGAGGAGTTCTTACAGCTCTTGGACTCCATCCAGTTTCCTTCAAAATTTTTCTAAAAGTTGCACCACCTTTCCCTATTACAACTCCGGGCTTCTCAGCTTCTATAATAACTTCACAGTTTTCATCATCGAAGAAAATGCTTGTTATCCCTGCATCTTCAGGCACAATCTCTCTAATTATTTTTTCAGCCTCTTCCTTCGGCTTTAAGCTCTTTGGATCTGCCCTTACTATTATCCTCTTTCTCAAATCTTTTGCCAGCTTTTTAACTATATCATTTGCTATTTCTTGCGGATTCTTGACATAAACTACTAAGAACGGCCCTTCAAATTCTACATCTTTTACCTTTACATTCTTAGGTAAAGAAGATACTACCTTTTCTTTAATCTCTTTTAACCTTTCCTTCATCTCTTTACCTTGGCAATAATTTTTTCTACCTCATCTCTACTCAATTCGAAGTAACCTTCCTCCGTAATCTTTACAACATCTATTCCATCTCCAGATGCTGTATCTCTTCTCATTGCCGAATGTATTGCTCTAACTGCTAATTCTACACCTTCATCAACAGTTATATCTGAAGTGTATCTATCCTCAAGTACACCGTAAGCAGTGGGACTTCCAGATCCTGTTGCAACAATGTCTATCTCTTCTATAGCTCCACCCAAGAGATCTATGGAATATATACTTGGACCCCTTCTATCCACACCTCCAACCAAGAGTTGCACGAAGTATGGGTACCATCTTGTTGAGTTGAGTATGTTTGAAAGTAGTGTAGCTATTGCCCTAATCGTTGGTTTTTCCTCCTTCCTTATCTCATACAACTTAATCTCAACTGATATTAGCCTTGCCAGAAATTGTGCATCTCCTACCGCTCCAGCTGTTGTCATTGCAACTCTTTCTGCAATCTTGTAGATTTTCTTCGCTCTTCTGCTCGCTATAAAGCTTCCCATTGTTGCCCTCTTTTCAGTTGCCATTACCACACCATTCTTACAGACCAATCCCACCGTTGTAGTGCCTTTATACACTTTATCTTGTATCTCACCTAACATTCTGATCACCAGAAAATTTCAAGAGAAGTTTAAATTAAAGGATATTTAAGCCTTTTCTAAACTTCTGCGAGCTTTTCAAACCAATCTTTTAGCATGATAAACTGGTCATGTGTATTTATAATATCCGTTTCCATTGGACTCTTGAAGAAGAATGCCATTTCCTTAACAACTCCACCAATCCCCTTCTTCTTTGCGAAAAGCAAAAACCTTGCTATGTCAATTATCAGTGGAGCAGCCACTATTGCATCTATGCCATCCCAAATAAAGTAGAACTTCATTCTTGTACCTAAGAAACCTTCGAAGTGTATGAAATCAAAGGCAGTCTTGTTATCTACCAAGCTTGGGAAATATTCTATTTCTGTTATTGTATAGGGAGAATATCCCATTATCTTTTCCAAAACCTTATCCTTGCTTATAACTTTGCTTTCCTTGTTCTCTCTGTGACTCAATACCTTTCCATCGTAATCACCGAGTATATTGTAGCTCATCCATCCAACTATCTTGAGATTTCTGTATGCAAACATTGGTGCCAATGTTGTTTTTACGAGAGTTTCTCCAGTTTTACCATCATTTCCAGCATGTGGAACACATTTCTCCAAAGCCAACTGCTTTAAAGCTGGTAAGCTTGAACCTACGCTCGGTGTGAAATTTCCGTATGGTAATCCGAGCTTCAATGCAACGTATGCATAAAGCATGCTTGCAGTAGCATATTCCTTTACATCTTTGTCTATCATCTCCTCAAAACCTTCTATAGTTGTGTGATACTTTTCGCTAAATTTTGGGAGAGGTTCTGTGGAAGCAACATTGATTACAACTGTATCATCATCTGCAAACGATTTAATGTCTTTTTCAATTCTTTTAACTATCTCTCTTAGCGTTAATCCTTCATCCTCAAGAGTCTCAATTTTTCCCAACTCCTTAATACCTTCTCCACAATTCAATGCAGTACCCTTACAGGCCTTTATATTCCTCAAATCTTCCTCAACCTTATCCAATATTTCCCTTTCGAAATGCCTATTCATTTCCCAATGCTCCAATATGGCATCGTAAGCAGTTGGTAATGGCCTAATATCATGACCTCCAAATTCGAATGTGAGAGGAACATATTCAGATATTTTCTTGAATGGAGGTAATTCAGATACTAAACCAGTTTTTTCTATCAATCTCTTTTCGAGAGCCTTTGCTCCAACCATTGCTGTCGTTGAAACTATGCCATATGCTCCAATCAACCAAATTCTCATATTCATCACCTCCCAAAATTTGGTAAAATCAGTATATACTACATTAAATGCCAGCAAAACGTTTTAAAAATATTTCGTAAACCATCTTGTGCCTTCTGGAGTATCTATGAGCATTATTCCCCTCTCTCTGAAATATTCTCTTATCTTATCCGCTTTTTCAAAATCTTTTTCCCTCCTTGCCCTTTCTCTCTCCTTTACAAGCTCTACAAGATCTTTAGTTAGAGTTGGTACCCTTTCATACCTTTCAAATAGTCCTAAAATCTTTGAAAATGTCATGAATGTATTGAAACAACTTTCAAGCTCCTTCAAGCTCATTTTATACAGATTTTTGTTTACAGCCCTTGAAAATTCGTGAAATGTTGCCAAAGCCTTTGGAGTATTGAAGAAATCCATAGCGGTCTCAAATTCTTTAATGTAAACTCTTGAATCAAATCCAATTCCTCCCCTATCTTCACCAAACGATTTTAAGGCCGATATTTCCATATCCAAATTCAGAAGTGTATTTTTGAGATAGTTGTAAGACTTTTTTGCTTTTTCAATGGAGCTTTCACTGTAATTCAGTGGACTTCTGTAAAAAGCTGTTAATAGAAAGTATCTCAAAGCCTCTCTGTATTTTAATAAATCTCTGATCCTTATTATGTTACCCAAACTCTTGCTCATCTTTTCTCCCCTTATCATAACAAAATCACAGTGAATCCAATATCTTACTGGCTCAACTCCAAATAAAGCGTAACTCTGTGCCCTCTCATTTTCATGATGAGGAAATATCAAATCCTTTCCACCACCATGAATGTCAAATGGTATACCCAAATACTTTGCAGACATTACACTACATTCTATATGCCATCCCGGTCTTCCATAACCCCAAGGAGAATGAAAAACAGCTTCAGCTTTGAAATCTTCTTCTTTTGCTGATTTCCACAGAGCAAAATCCTTTACATCCTTTTTCTTTGGATTTGGTTCAATTCTATGTCTATTCAATTCTTCTAAGCTCATTCCAGAAAGTTCTCCATAATTCTCGAATGAAGGAACATGGAAGTAAACATCCCTTCCATTCTCATTTTCAACCTCATAAGCGTATCCCAATTCTATCAACCTTTCTATAGCTTTAATTATATCATCGATGTGATCTGTAACCTTGGGCATGTAATCTGGCTTTTTAATGTTTAAAGCTGACATATCTTTCAGAAATTCATTTATAAACTTTTCAGCAATCTCTTTTTGAGTTTTTCCTTCATAAACAGCCCTTTTAACAATCTTGTCATCTACATCCGTAAAGTTTTGGACATATGAAACCCTATATCCCTTATATTCCAAATATCTCCTGAGTACATCGAAGAATACAAATGTTCGAGCATGACCGATGTGCGAGTAATCGTAAGCTGTAATACCGCAAACATAAATCTTTACAGTATTCTCCAGCTTTAGCTCTTCAAAACTCTTTTTTAAAGTATTGTAAACTTTCATAACCCATCAAATATGTATCTGTTCTTAACTTCATCGTACTTTGAATTTGCCAATATGAAATCTACCCATCTATCATCAAGTACCAAATAACCCAGTTCACTGCAAACTTCGTAAAAATCCTTTATTCTAATATTAAGCCAATCAAAATTTTTTATTTCCGATTTCCTCAAAATTCTAAATGGTTTTCCCCTTACATCCACCCTAATGGTCTTCTTTGGAAGTTCCTTTCTCAGTCTCCACTTGGCAACCAATGGTGGCTGAACAGTCTTAACAGCTTTTTCAACACTCTCACCATCTAAGATAACTCTTAGAAGAATTTCAACTATTGCATTCAGTCTATCTGGTACTCCTACAACATCTCCTTTAAGCTCGATTCTTACAGATTTAACTTTTATACCATTTTTCCTAAGCCTCTCTCCTATCTTAGATGTCCATCCCTTCTTATTTCCAACCTTATCAACTATACCACCTATTACATAGCACTTTGATCTTTGACCATTGAAAACGTATTCTCCATTTGGATCGAGTAGTATTACTTTATCAAATCCCATTTCCTTCAAGAATTCCTCAGTTGAAGGATAAAAAACTCCAACACCAAAATCCTTGTAAGTTACAATCAACCTTTCATCCCACATGAAATCTCTCACAACTCCCAGACTTTGCTGAATTTGTAACTTCAACTTTTTCTTCTCTTTTTCGGTATGATACTCATAGAATGAACAGTCTATAACTACGTATGGAAAATCTTTTACTTTTTCGAGAAATTTATCCCTTGAAAGGATTGGTTTTTCGCATCTACCAATGTATACTGGTTTCTTGCATTTTTGATTTAGTTTTACAAGTATTTCTCCCCTCAAACCACTACAAACCTCAGCCTTTCCCATTACAACATGATATGCCATTGATTGCAAGAAATCTTTACTTTTTATAATTCTTCTCATTTCTGTTGATATGCAGTCTATCCCCTTCAGAGTTTCCAAAAACACGTCTTTGAGTCTCATGAACTATCTTCTGATATATACGATATCTCCTTATCGATCTAGCAATTAAACCAAGTATAAGAACAAAACCTATTATCACTAAAAATGTGTAATCCTTGAAGTAATTGCTGAGATACATAGAGACAAGAGCTATGAAAATTGAACTTGTAAGGGAAGCAGATACTATTGTCAAAAATAATTTAAGATTGTCTAAACCCAGTAATCTACCTATTATGCTAGCTGTGGTACTTCCTGTTCCTTGAAATGGTATGAATACGAAGATAAATAGTCCAAAGTATGTGTTCCTTGCAAGGTCGTACTCTCTTATGAATGATTTAGCTTTTTCTTCAAGTTTTAGTATTAAATTACCGATCTTTGGAATTATCAATATAATGTCAAAGTTCCATATGACAAAGAATGCTGTGAATGCATCAGTTACAGTTATGAGAAGAACTGCAATAACTACTCCCAACAAATCATTTTTAAGATATGAAATTAGAATTGGTATTATACTTTCCTTACCCGCTGGAGGAATGAAATAAGCTAAGAGAAAATAGGCAAGATAATATCCGAAAATGCTCATCATGGAATATATGAATGCTAAATAAAGAATGGGTGGTAATACTAAACAGAGCACTCTCCTTATCAATCATTACACCTCCATCTATAGAATCTCTCCCCCTTATAATTGATCAACTTGCCATTGTAGAACTCATTCCCAAAAGGTCTTACTATGACATCCGCCTTTACAGACCTTGCAACTTTTAGAATGTATGGAACGATCTCTGGAGGAGGTCTTATTGAGTATATTAGGCTAGCATCTCTGTAAATTTCAATATTCGGTTTTGTTATGTCATCAACGTAAAATTCTAGATCAATAGGAATTTCCTTCAAATCTGTTGCAACAACATCGAAGCCCAAACTTTTTAACATTAAAGCAACATCCCAGTTGTATCCTATACCAACCTCTACAAGCTTTCCTTTGTAATGTCTTGATATATACTCTGCAATTTGCAACACAAGCTTTTTAATTTGTTGTAGTATTATAATGTTTTGTGTTGAGTGTAGTTATAAGAGAATACAGTACAAAAGATTTTAAAGATATAATGGAAATAGAAAGAGAGGCTTTTTCTCCCCGTAATCCCGTGTACGATATTTACATTTATGTTACATACGGTAGCGATTTACTCGTTGCGGATATAGGTGGTAAGGTTGTAGGATATGTGGCTATTATGGATATAGATAGGGAAAATTCAAAGATTGTATCTTTGGCGGTTAAAAAAGAATTTAGGAGGAGAGGAATAGGGACTAAGCTTCTCTCAACTGCCATAGAAAGGTGTAAGGAAAGGAACAAGAAGAAGATACTACTTGAAGTTAGAGTTTCCAATTATATAGCTCAAAAGTTGTATAAAAAAATGGGATTCAGGATAGTAGATGTCATACCCAACTACTATCAAGATGGCGAAGATGCCTATCTCATGGCTTTGGATTTAACTCAATTGAATCGAGGAGTTCTCTTATCTTAGGATTGTTAAGTAATTCACTTGCATGTTTGTCCTTAAATATCTCATATATTCCTTTACACAAAAGGAGAATTGCTCGTTTATGATCTGCTTTGCTCTTGTGGATGTGTACTGGATGTACACCAAGCTCATCATATAACTTGAAGTGGCCATTTGCTAAGCCAGCACTTTCGAAAAATCTTTTGACGTTAAACAGTGCCAAATGTAACAAAACCATTTCCTCCTTGTGCATGGTATCACCACTGCTCAATAGTATGACATACGATAAAAAAATTTGTTGCTCGAAAAATCTATTTACATACAATAAAATACGTATTCATATGTATTAAATATCACGATTTTTAATGATTTTTTAGCCTCCAAAATTTCACTAGCATTATCAAAAAGAAAAAGCAAAC
>CAZKQI010000027.1:0-3478 GCA_964554855.1 uncultured archaeon
ACTCCTGACATATCCGAAACTGGAATTCGGATTGCGTTCATAACTTACCAGCCTCTACCTTTACCCTCTTAACAAAATCAGAACATTTTTCAAGGAAATTTACTATTTCAAGCAGTTCGTTTTCCGAAATTCTGTAGTATTCGTGAGCTATAAGGTTTCTAAGGAATCGGCTCAATTTCCCACTTCTTCCTCAGCTCCTTAACCCTCTCAGTACTCCTTATCCTGCCTGTAAACATCCAAATCCTTTTCATTTGTAACTCGATAAAACTACCTCTTCTTCGAATTGTACAAGACAACTCTTAGCACCTTCACAGCTAATAGCGTCACCAACAATCTTGAACTTCACTTCCTTACTTTCCTTTAACAGAAAAAAAATTCTATGAAAGCTTTTTTATTGAAAATTCATTCGTCATCACCTAAGAACGCAATCTTAAAGCCCAAATCTTTTAACGGATTAAAGTCTTTATCAAACGTTAAAATTTCAGCATCTTCATTACTGCAAGCTATCAGAATATCCAAGTCTGGAACATCTATACCTCTAAGCATCAGTTCAGATTTTACTTCCGATGCTTTCTTTACAACATCTAAATCGACTGGAACTACTGTTAAAAACTTTAGCATATCATCGACTATAATCATCTCCTTTGCATTACCATGCTTTTTCCAGACGTAGCTAGCTCCTACGAGTAATTCGTAGACTGTAAGCATGCTGACAATTATATCCTCACACTCATCCTTTCGCTCCTCTAAAGCTTCTACAGCCTTTTTGTTACCTTTCTTAAGCTCGATTAGGAATGACGTATCAAGTATTACCTTCAAAATCTCACCCTGAAACTCTTCCTTATCTCCTTAGATATTCTCTCCAATTCATCTTCATATCCTGTTTTCTCAGCAGATTTAATTAGCATATCAATCCTTTTCTCTACATTTCTCTTTATCAGCTCGTCTATAATGGCACTGAAACTCTTCTTTCCCTTAATCCTAACGAGCTTTTCGTAGACATCATCCGATATCGTTATAGTTTTCATGTTTCGTGTGTTGTAAACGAAAGTATAAAAGTTGATCGGTATTGGAAGAATGCTAAAAACTCCAACCTATCAGCCAGAATTTAATAATCTAACCGTAATGACTTCACATTTCCATTCTCTGCAAAAGTATCTGTCTCTATCTTTTTTCGATATCCTAATACCGTATCCAGCTCCTGTTTCATTATTCGGAGAGCAGTTATTCCAGCTAGAAACTATCAAAATTTATTACCCGTAGAAACATACATCCTACCATTCCATTTTAGCCCGAAAACAAATCTTTCAAAGGCACCACTAAACCAGAATCGCTCAAAGATTTCTGGAGTCGGTGACCAGTACTTCAGCATGTCGTTCAAAGACACTTCACCCTTGTTTTTTGCCAACCAATATAGTGTGGACGCAACCCTTTCCACACCTTTGAAATTCTTTAAATTATCAGTTCCACAACAGTTTTTAGTGTCGTTCAATTCAAATGGTACGGGGTCACCGTCTGAACAGATGCTGAACTTCATGTCAAATTTATTCGCGAGCTCCTTAAGATACTTATACATCATTAGCTTATTATCAAAATTGAAGCGATAGTAGTACCCCTTTTTCACGAAATAGTGTTTTATTCTCTTGCTTGTAGCAAATTCAACTCTTTCAATCATTCTTAGAGTTCCTCTAAAGAACTCTACTAGAACATGTTCCGTACCAGCATTTGAGTACGCTTCAAAGAGATTATCGGCTTCTGTTAAATTTAAACACGGAATGATCGGTGAAAATCTCGCAGTTGTGAAGTAGCCGCATTCGTTTAAATCTCTCAATGCCTCGAGTCTGTCTAATGGATTCGGTGCGTTGGGTTCAATCGCCTTTGACAATTCTTCCTTTAGGGTTGTAATTGTTACTTGGATCACCGCAAGCTTTTCTTCAAGCACGTCCATGTAATCAGCGATAAGTGGACTCTTCGTGACTATAAGATATGGATATTCGTACCTGTTCAGGATTTCAAGAACTTTTTCAGTCACTCTCTTTTGCTTTTCACATTCTTGAAAACAATCCGTTAATCCGCCGAGTCTGAAGGGAAGTTTCCTTTTTATCGCGTTAGATAAACTATTACGGTCTTCATTGTACTTCAAGAAGCATTCTAACTGCTTTTCAATGTGAGTAGGATCTGCAGGTCTTACCGTATTCCAATACCCCCTAACTTCAAGCAAGTTCTTTGCATAACAGTAAACACAGTTGTGGATACATCCAGAATAAGTATCCAATCTGAGAGGATAGTGACATGTAACGAGTTCATGACCTGTTTTTGGCAAGTTTATCGGTCTTTTATAGTAGGATCTGCTAACCTTCATTTTTCTCCCTCAACAAATGCTCAATTTCGTCTCCATCAACATCACTTATGGGTACAACGCTATGTCTTAGATGAGCCGTACAGATTGTTTTTCCAGTGTCTATTCTTCTCACACCTAATTTAACAAGTTCCTCCAAAGTTACAGGATTTCTAAACTTCACTACTAATTTGGTGCGTACCCTGTTGGGATACTTTTCTCCCTTTGCAATATATCCATCCTCCCATTCTTTAACAATCTCCTCACTTTCGAATGGTTGCCCTATTGCTTCTACAATCTTCGCTATACCATGACCGATGTAGTATATGAATATTCTCGAGCCTTTTCTCACGTATTTGAAAAACAGGCTTTTTGCCCTTTCTGGTACACCTACGAGCCTATCGTATATGTCATTTTTGTCGTGTTCTTGTGACATACATATTATGACAGAGTTAGCGTAACCTTTTTCCTCTATGAACTTCCTCAGCTCTTTTTCTATTCCTTTTCGTTTATTTTCGTATTCTTTTATTTTTAAAATATATTCTTCAAGATCTTTTTGCGAAATTGTAGCAGTCTTAGAGCTATTCCACAATTCTTCAAACCAATTCAGTATTTTTGCTATCAATGGATCGTTTTGATGTCCTTCAATTACAATACAACTCTCAACATTGTTGAGTAGACCACCAATAGTTAAATTCGATGAACCGATAATTATTTTAATAGTTTTAAAATTCTTGAAAATATATAATTTAGGATGAAATCCTACTTCATCTCTTCCAGCAGATCTGTATTCCCTACACTCGCAGCCTAGATCCATTAACGTCTTTATACATTCTGGTTCGGTAAGTAGGAAATCAAATGTAAAAAGTATCCGTACTCTCTTTCCTTGCAAATGATTTTTAATTAAATCTAATCCACTGCTTTTAATATAAGCTACAGCGATACAAATTTCTTCTGCATCTTTTACCAGTTCTTTGAAAATATCCATGAACTTTAAATCCGAATTATTTATGAAATATAGAACTCTCATTGTTTCTACACCTTTGCAACTCTTTCCTTCCACTCGCTATAGGGAACGATAAACCTAACTGATTTAACTTTTTCAAAGACCTCAAAGTTCTTAGTTCAACTATATAAAGG
>CAZKQI010000027.1:3488-15583 GCA_964554855.1 uncultured archaeon
CAATCATATCTTCTCACTCATGTTTGTTTACCAAATCTCTTAGCCTTAAACCACTTGTTAGGTATTCCCAAATTCAAGTTTGATGTTATTTTTAAATCTACTGCTCCAATAAATGAAAATTTGTGAATAGTTAGCGCACTTTTGGTTAAAACAAAAAAAGGTATTAATGTCTCCTTCTATCTACAACAAGGGCTATCCAGCATATTATGTACAATGCCAGAGCAAATCCAAAAACTCCATCGAGCAGTGGCATAACAAGTATTTGAGAAACTAATATAAATCTTTTTTCATCTTGAATTAGTAAATTTCATCAGCTATTGATTTAATTCTACTTCTCAGAGCTTCACTCAATCCCTTGCATTCAAATATTATTACATCGCATTCCTTACAACTTCTCAAAATTTCCATTAAATCAGATATTTCATCACTCCTAAAAATGCATACATTACCTTTAAACTTCTTTGCAACATCTTTAACATCACAAGTAAAAACGGCAATAACCTTAGCTTTAGGCTTATACGCTCTGTAATCTAAGACTTTAAATTCCCCTATAACTTTTTTTATTTCCTCAAGAGGTAAAGCTCCAATCCTCAAAATTTTAGGTGGCTTTGTTGTTGTGTCTATAACGGTTGATTCAATCTTTAAAAGGGTTTCTCCAGCATCTATTATGGCATCTATTTTACCCATAAAATCCTCAATTACATGTTCTGGTTTTGTAGGTGAAGGATTTCCCGATATGTTTGCAGAAGGAGAAGTTATTGGAACTCCGCTAAATTCTGCAAGTTTTATGGGAATTGAATGATCTGGCATCCTCAAACCTATTTTTTCACTTCCAGCGGTAACTATTGATGGCACAACATCTTTCTTTTTTACTATAATTGTTAAAGGCCCAGGAAAAAATTTCTCAATCAAACCTAAGGCAACATCATTAATTTCACCAATCTCTTCAGCTTTTTCAATGCTCGGAATAACTACTGAAATTGGTTTCCTTTGTCTACCCTTAATCTTAAACAATCTCTCAACAGCTCTCTCATCCAAAGCATTAGTTCCCAAACCGTAAACAGTTTCAGTTGGATAAGCAACAAGTTTACCCTCCTTTATCATCTCTGCAACTTCCCTTAATATTTTTTCATCGGGATTTTTTGGATCTACTTTATATATTCTTGTCATCAATATTTGTATCTCTTCATGAATTTATCCATTATCCTCTTCTTTACCCTATAAATTAGCTTCATAGGTTTAGGTATGAAAATACCTTTATAGATCAGAATTGCCCTGTTTTTTGCTAGTGTTATAAAAGCGATTGGCTTGTCCAGACTGGAATGAATCTTGTATCTAATCAATTTTTCACCCTTTTCCAATCTTTCAACGTTCTTAGCAGTATATCTTGCTTGCATCTCAGCTTCATAAGCAGTTTTTGTTGCAATCTTTCCATCAATACAAACATTTGCACAATCTCCTATAGCAAAAATGTTATCTTTAGCTCTTAGGTATTCATCAACAACTATCCCTTTCTCTTCCACTTTTAAACCATCAATTACATTTGGAATTACTCCAGCACAAGAAATTGCTAGATCGCAATCTATTTCACCCCTACTAGTCTTTACAAATTCATTCACTCCTACAACTTTGCATGATGTTAGTACTTTAATCCCTTCCTTTTCCATGCAATTTTTAACGAAAGATGACACCCTATAACTGAAAGATGGTAAAACCCTTTCAAAATACTCAACAATCGTAACATCCAATCCAAATTCTTTAAGCTCAAAAGCACATTCAACACCAGTAGCCCCAGAACCTATCACTACAACTCTCTCGGCAGACTCAATAGCCTTTTTACAATTTCTCGCATTCTTGAGATCACCTAAATTAAATGTATTTTCAAATACAAAAGGTTTGGCACCTGTTGAAACAATCAGTATATCGAATTCAATTTCATCATTTTCGGTAAAAACTCTATCTCCATAAATTCTCACAGCTTTATCTCTAATCCAGTTTACACCGTTTTTATCACAAAAATCAGATATATCAACGGTTAAATAATCTTCATCAACCTTATCGACTATGTATTCGGGTAACAGGGCTTGACAAATCATTTTTTCCCTAGGTTCGATGAGAGTGACATCTCTTCCATATTCCTTTATGAATTCAAGCCCCCCTGTTCCACATCCTATTATCACAACTTTCATTCATGATCACTTCTTATTATTTATTTGGGCTATTTTTTATTTCATTATTAATTAAACTTCTTCACGCTTGATTGAATTCAGATTAAATTATTTACGCTTTTAGTAAGATTGATAGAATTTGGAATTAAGTTTAAAATGTGAAAATTCAGATAATGGGTGCTGGAGCATTGGGATGTTTGTACGGTTACATGCTTCAAAAAGAATTTGATGTAATTTTTGTTGCAAGAGGGAAACAGCTTAAAGCACTTAAGAGAGGATTAAAGGTTACTGGAATTGTTGAGGATTTTGTTAGAGTTAATGCTGTTGAAAAGCCAATGAATGCAGATTTAACTTTTGTAACAGTAAAATCATACGATACTGAGAATGTTGCAAAAGAGCTGAGTAAAGTTGATTGTGGTATTGTTGTTTCCTTACAGAACGGGATTGGTAATGAAGAAATTTTGATGAAATATTTGGATAGGGTTTTGGGTGGTGTAGCTACCTATGCATCTAATTTAGTTGATTATGGATGGATAGAATTCGCTGGAGTTGGTGAAACATTCATAGGTGAATTGAACGGTGTTATGAGCAGAGATGTGATTAGAGTTGTTGATCTGTTAAGATCTGTCGGTATAAAAGCATATGCCGTTGAAGATATTGTTAGGAGAAAATGGATAAAAACGGTAATAAATTCCGTGATAAATCCAATTACTGCAATTCTTAAAATAAGAAATGGGGAAATTTTGAAATATAAGGAGTTGTGGGAATTGGCATTGAGAGTTCTGAATGAGGGTGAAAGAGTTTTGAGAGGAATGGGATTCTATGAAGATCTTGAAGGTATTTTGAAGAATGTTATATATAAAACAGAAAGAAACAAGTCTTCAATGCTTCAGGATGTTGAAAGGGGGAAAAGGACGGAAATTGATTTCATAAACGGAGCTATAGTTAGAAAAGCAGAAGAATTGGGTTTAGAAGCTCCTTACAACAGAGCACTGATGCTACTGATCAAATCACTGGAAAGGATTATAAGTTCGAAATGAAGTTGTTATGTGGATTGGCTGAATGTGTTGATAGTTTCAGCTATGCCAGTATCTGAATTGAGAGGTGGAATACCTCTTGCCCTCTATCTCGGATACGATCCACTGACATCTTATCTAATAGCCCTTTTAGGCAACATAATTCCAATTCCTTTCATTCTCTATACATTTCACATATTGGAAAGATACATTCACAAAACTCCATTATCAAAAATATATTCTAAGGTTATTTTCAGGATTGAAAGGCGTAAAAGAGTTGTTGAAAAATATGGTTATTTGGGATTGGCTCTATTCGTTGCATTACCCCTTCCAGTAACTGGAGCTTGGACTGGATCACTCTTATCTTTTCTCCTAAGACTTAATAAATTCAAATCATTTGCATTCATAACTTTAGGGGTTGCAATATCGGGTTTAATCGTTTTAACATCTTGTTTAGGTATTTTGAAAGTGATCGATTATGTATGAGGCCAAAGCTTACAGAAAAGTTAGGGATGGAGTTGTATGTTACCTCTGCTACCATTTCTGTAAGCTTAGGGATGGTGAGATTGGTAAATGCAGAGCAAGATTTGTTAAAAATGGTAAACTCTACACATTAACTTACGGTAATGTAAGTGCCATGGAAAGCAGACCAATGGAGATTAAACCATTCTTCCATTTCCTTCCAAGTAAAACTGCCATAACATTTTCAACATACTCATGTAATCTTGACTGTCCTTGGTGTCAGAACTGGCATCTCTCAAAGGTATCACCGCCTAAAGACTACAAAGCTTTAAATCCGGAAGATATTGTTGAAAAAGCTTTAATTTTTGGAGATATTGCAACTTGTGCAAGTTTCAATGAGCCAACGCTATTATATGAGTTTCTTTTGGATTTGTTCGGAATGGCAAAAAATTACAGACTTTACAATACAATGGTTTCAAATGGATACATAACACCTCTAGCTTTGAAAAACTTGGTTAAAGCTGGATTAAATGCCATGAACATTGATTTAAAGGGAGATGAAGAAGTTTACAAAAAATACTGTGGTGGTAAAGTCAAGAATGTCTTAAAGACTATAGAAACTGCAAGGAAGTTGAATGTTCATATAGAAGTTGTATGTTTAATTGTAACAGATGTAAATGACGATGAGGATTGTATAAGATGGATTGTTGAAAATCATTTGAAGTATGCAGATAGTTACATACCTATTCACTTCACACGTTACTTTCCAGCATATCTCTTCGATAAACCTCCAACACCAATTGAAAAAATGGAGAGAGCAATCGAGATTGCTAAAAGGGAGGGCATAGAATTCGTTTATATAGGTAATGTTCCGGGTCACAGATACGAAAATACTTATTGTCCAAATTGTGGTGAACTGCTCATAAAGAGGTATTCGTACAGAGTTCTGGATATTAGATTGAGAGATAATCGATGCTGGAAGTGTGGAAAAGAAATTTATGGCTTATTTTAGTAGGAGTAAACTCTTCCATAAGGTCTTTTACTGACTGGAATTAACTTTGAGAACTTCCTACCCAAAATATCTTCTTCTCCTTCTATACCAAAATACGTGCAGTAATCTTTAACAACTTCTTCTAAAAATTTCCAATCTTCATTTTCCATTTCAACAACACCTACTTCCTTTCCAAGCTGATGCTTCTCCACAGCACCACCAATGTACATAACTCCTCCATGCATTCCCGTGCCTATGTAGTAACATCTATGTTTCTCAATTCCCAATCCCAAGACAACAACTTTTCCACCAGCCATGTATTCTCCTAAAAAGTCTTGGGCAGTCTGACCTATTACTAAAACTGGAATTTTATTCTTGTATCCTTTCATGTGTATTGCACATCTGTAACCAACGTAATCTCTTATGAAAATCCTTCCTCCTCTCATACACATTGCTACAACATCTCCTGCCCTTCCATGCACTATTATCTCCCCATCGTCCATAGTATTACCTACTCCATCCTGAGCATTTCCATAGATAACTATTTTATGCCCAGCTAAGAATGCACCCAAGTCGTTTCCGGGAGTTCCGTATATCTCTATTTTAACATTCCTCGGTGGATTGAAGAAGAGTCTTGAACCTATATATCTCTGCCCGCATACATTCTTTAAAATTAATCTCTTAGCCCCTTTTAGAACGCACTCTTTCATCAAATCGTTTAACTCTTTATGCTTCAAATCCCTAGCATCTATGATTGCAGTTTCATCTTCAAAGTTGACATATTTTAGAAGATCCTTAACACTTCTAACACCATTGATGTGGGGATCTATTAGCATTCAATCACCTCTATTCGTAGCCTTCTCCAGCACCCTTTATACCCAAGATTCTCAGTTCCCATTCTTCTAAACCAATCCCCCTCAAATGCTCTCTATTACCTTTCAAACTTTCTATAGCGTTTATCCCCATAGCACCCATCATATCTTTTATTTCTAAACTCCAAGCTCTCAAAAGATTCACAAGTCTTTTCGAAGCAACCTTAGGATTCAAGCGTTTTGCAAGATTTTCATCTTGTGTACAAATTCCCCAAGAACACTTGCCCGTGTAACACTTCTGGCACATTGTACAACCCATAGCTATCAATGCTGCAGTTCCGATGTAAACAGCATCTGCACCCAATGCTATAGCTTTTACAACATCTGCAGAACACCTAATTCCACCACTTGCAATTATAGAACATTTATGTCTTATCCCTTCTTCTCTCAACCTCTGATCAACAACAGCTATAGCAATCTCTATTGGAATTCCAACATGATCTCTCATCACTTTTGGTGTTGCACCAGTACCTCCTCTGAAACCATCTATAACGATTGCATCAGCTCCAGCTCTAACAATTCCGCTTGCAATTGCTGCCACATTATGAACAGCAGCTATTTTAACGAAAACTGGTTTCTCGTAATCCGTAGCCTCTTTTAAGGCGTAGATTAGCATTGCCAAATCCTCTATCGAATATATGTCGTGATGAGGTGCTGGAGAAAGGGCATCTGTTCCTTCTGGAATCATTCTCGTTTCAGAAATCTTCTTTGAAACCTTTTCTCCAGGCAAATGCCCCCCAATACCAGGCTTTGCACCTTGCCCAATTTTAATCTCAATTGCACAAGCACAGTTCAAATATTCTGGATCAACTCCAAATCTACCGCTTGCACACTGAACTATTGCAACTTCACCATATTCTTTACGCATATCCTTAGGTAAACCACCTTCACCTGTGCAGAACTTAGTTCCAAACTCCTTAGCTGCCATAGCTAATGATAGAAAAGCATTATAGCTTATAGCTCCGTAACTCATTCCAGCAAACATTATAGGAGTTTCTATTACCAAATTTGGTGTTATTTCTGTTTTGATTTCAAAATCATCTGGATCTATTTCCAATCTGTCTGGTTTTCTACCTATGAAAGTCCTCAACTCCATAGGTTCTCTTAGAGGATCTATAGATGGATTTGTAACTTGTGAAGCATTCAAAAGAATATGATCGAAATATACCTTGTATGGCTTATCGCTTCCAGTTCCTATCAAAATAACTCCTCCCTGCTCAGCCTGCTTCTTTATATCTGAAATGTATTCCTTTGTCCAGTAGGCATTGGGCCTATAATTCCCTTCATAGGGCTTAACAATTAAAGCCTTATTCGGACAATAAATTACACATCTCTGACATCCCACACACTTTGTATAATCTATTAGAATATCATTACCCTCTTCATCCCAGCTGTAAACTCCCCAAGGACACTGCTTTACACAAACACCACATCTTGTGCATCTATCTTCGATTCTTTCAACGTAGAAGTCTGGTAATAGATGAGACTTCATTCTATCACCTTCCTTAAGGCCTTCTCACTTAATCTTCCAATTACTGGCTCTCCACCGTGTGGAGTCCAAACCCTATCTGGATTCGGGCAAACAGCTCTTATTGCAGACTCTTCAGATGAAAGAAATAGCAAATCACCCTTTTCTCCAGCTGTAAGTGGTCTTAGCCTTATTCTATCAGTCAGACCGAACATCTCACCGTGATGAGCTACTATAACTGTCCAAGGGCCATTGACTAAGAGAGGGCCGTAAGTCATTCTTAATACTGTATAAAATCTCCTTCTCTTCTCATCCATATTATCTATCTGATCCCACATCGGAGGAGCTAGAATTTTGGCAACAACTTCAATGGGATATCCGAACTTTCTCATAAGCAAATCGAATATGTATGCCATTACCTCTGTATCTGTCATCAAAGTGCAACAGTAACCGAACATCTCTAAATAACGTTTGTTAGTTCCATAGCTCGATATCTCTCCATTATGTACAACAGTCCAATCTAAGATACAGAAAGGATGAGCTCCACCCCACCATCCTGGTGTATTCGTGGGAAATCTACTGTGAGCAGTCCACATGTATCCTTTGTAATCTTCTATCATAAAGTACTCAGCTATATCCCAAGGAAAGCCTGTTCCCTTAAAAACACCCATGTTTTTGCCAGATGAAATTACATAGGCATCTCCAATTTTTGTATTTATCTCCATAACCTTTTTAACAACGTAATCATCATCGCTGAGCTTTTGATCCCTTCCCAACTTTTTAGGAGAAACGAAGTATCTCCAGAAGAGTGGGGGATCAACTACTTCAACCTCATCGTTAACTGGAATTTCTTCATCATAGACAACATGAAAGTTATCGTTTAAAAAATGATCAACATCCCTCTTCACATCCATACTCCTATTTTGGATCATTACATGTAGGCAATAATATTCCTTGTAATCTTTGTATAAACCGTAAACTGCAAAACCAGCTCCCAATCCGTTACCCCTTACGTACATGTTTTTTATAGCCTCTATGATAATTCTCCCCTTAAATCTTCTGCCACTTCTATCCATTACACCAAGTATACCACACGAAGAACCAATCATAGCCGATGCAAGAGCTACTAATGGAATAAAAATTTAACTCCTAAATAAAGTAGCAGATTAGAGAAATTCAACTTTGAAAATTCTTAGATTAAGATTCGAAAACGAAATTTTCAGAAGGCTTAACTTAATTGGGTTTGTTTTTTCGTTTAAACTGCCTTTTCTATTTGCTTTACCATAACCAGTTGAAGTTGAGTTGATTTAATATATATTCATGTAATACTATAATAATTATTCATGTAATACTACATGATAAACTTAATATATATATATTCATGTAATACTACAATGATGGATAGAAAAATTGAAAAAGTCTTTGAAAATTGGTTTAGTAGGATATCACCCGATATACACCCTGAACTGAGAGGATTCTTCCAGAAGCATGTTAAAGAAGTTGTTAATGATCTCCTCTCTGGCAAAGATCCTGAGAGAGTTGTTGAAAATGTAAGTAAGGGTCTTTTAGAGATGGAAATAAGAAAAGGTACCAGACCAGTGGATATTATTGAAAGACTGGAACTTCTTGCAAAAGATCTATCGAAGTATAAGGAGTTTGATAATTTTGCAAAAAGCTTTGCAAAGTTTTCTATCAGTTTTCTAAAGAAAGTAATCAGAATTTATGAAAAAGTCCTCTCTGAGGAGTTGGAATCCAAAAGAAGATTTGAGAGGGCTTTAAAGGTTTTAGGAATTACAAATCAAGCTATAGTAAAAGTTAAAGACGAAAATGAGCTCCTAAAAGAGGTTTGCAGAATAATTGTTGAGGAAGGAGGATATTCCTACGCCTGGATTGGATATGCAAAAGAGGATAGGAGCGTTAGACCTGTTGCTACTGCTGGTAAAAGTGACTATGCGTATGCGATAAAGGTCACTTGGGATGAGAGCGACACAGGCAAAGGACCGACTGGTAAAACAATCAGGACTGGAAAAACAACTGTAGTGAAAGATATCGAAAGGGATGAGTCATTTAAAGTATGGAAGGAGAATGCTTTAGAGAGAGGTTTTAGATCTGTAATAGCATTACCGTTACATGTGAATGGTGAGGTTATAGGAGCGTTGAACATTTATTCAGAGAAGGATATGTTTGACAAAGAAGAAATCTCTCTACTTGAGAAGATGGCTGATAGTATTTCCTACTCTATTTCCTCTCTAAGGAGTAGGAAGAGGCTAGATGAGATGGAAATGCTCTATGAGTTTCTGGTAGAAAAAATGGGAATAGCAATTGTTGCTATAGAGAACGAGCAGATAATTTTTGCTAACAGAAGAGCGGAGGAACTTTTAGGATTTAGCAGAAATGAGTTGATAGGAAAGCCTTTCACAATTCTGTTTCCAGAAGAGGATCGGATGAAAATTCTCAAAAATTACAAGCTTATGCTTGCAAAACCCGATTTAGCACCGAATGAGTATGAGATGAGATATGTGGATAAGCAAGGTAAGATAAGGCATGCAATTGTTGTAATTTCAGTGATTCCAGGAACTAGAAATGTTATCATGTTTGCTGTAGATGTTACTCAGAGAAAAGATTTGGAGAAAAAACTGAAAGAGAGTGAGGAGAGATACAGGGCCATATTTGAAAATTCCCCACTTGGCGTAGTTCTGTCCTCAATAGATATGAAAATTCTCGAATGCAATGATGCAGCACTTAAAATGGTTGGGATGAGGAGAGAAGATATAATTGGTAGAAAATGGACTGAACTGAATATTTTAGACACTGATAACATTACTAAGCTCATGAGAGCATTCTATCATGGACTGAGTGGAGAATCTAAGGAGCTGGATTTGGAGATAAGGGTTGGTAGAAAAGAAAAGTATCTTAAAGTATTTCCAGTTTTGTTGGAGAAGGAGGGAAATCCCTATGCTTTTATTAGCATACTGGAAGATGTTACGGATAAGAAAATTGCGGAAAAGAAGCTCAAAGAATCCTTTGAAAGAATTCAGATTCTCAGATCTATCGATCTAGGTATTATTGAAGGTAAAAGTATACGCGATTTGCTTTCAGATCTTATAAAAGCTTTGAAGCAAAAAGTTGGCTGTGACATCCTCGCAATTAAGGTTTTTGAAAATGGATTTACAGTTTCTTACCCAGAAATTGGAAAAAGTCTAGTGGAGAAAATTGACACTGAAAAGGAGGTTGTTGTGAATATCCTTGAGAAAGATTCGTTGAGTGAATTTGAATTTGAACTGCTAAAAGAGGGAATTGTTCGATATGCAATGATACCACTGGTTGTAAGGGATGATAAGCTGGGAATTATTTTTGCTGCAAGTAGGGAAAGTAGGGGAAATGATGTCGAGTTCTTGAGAATGATTGCAGGACAGCTTTCAATAGCCATGAATGAAGCACTTCTTTTTGAAATGAAGAGGAGAGCTTATGATCAAATAGAGCAAAACATCGAGCAGTTCGCAATACTTATCGATCGCATTCGCAACCCACTTGCCGTTATTCAGGGATTTGTTGAGACTTACATTGATGATGAAGAAGTGAGAGAAAATATTAAAAAGCAAATTGATGGAATAATTGAGATAATTGAACGGCTTGAGAGTGGATGGGTTGAATCTGAAGCAGTTAGAGAGTATTTGAGGAGAAAAAGGAAAAATAGGAGGTGAAGAGTGAACAAACGTAGAGTTATGGTTGTAGAGGATGACAGTGCAGTTCTTGAAGTTGTGCAGATTATGCTTGGTGATAAGTATGAAGTTATAGTCGCAACGAACGGTGAGGAGGCAGTCAGAAATTACAAGAAGTTCAAACCTGAAGTTGTTCTTATGGATGTGTTAATGCCTATAATGGATGGTATTGAAGCGACAAAGGAAATAAAGAAGATTGATCCTCAAGCAAAAATCATAGGACTTACAGCATATGCAAGGCACAAGGGGAAGGAGTTGATTGAGGCGGGAGCACTTGAGATTATTGAGAAACCTTTTACTAAGAAGCAGTTGATTGAATTGATAGAGAAATACATCAATCAGTGATATTATGATAAATCAGTTGAAAGATTTGGGAGATACTTTTCCGATACCCTTTTTTGTTTACAACGAGAAAGGAGAAATTGTCTATGCCAATCAAGCTTTTCGGGAATTGTTAGAAATCTCCACGGAGGAGATAATTCGAAAAAACATTCTCGACTTTATCCATCCCGAGGACAGGGAGAAGGCAAGAGATGCAATGAGGAAGAGACTTGTAGGTGAAAAGGTGGAACCGTATTTGGTGAGGTTGAAAGATAAGTATGGCAGAATATATCAGGTTGTGGGGGGTGTATGGCAGTTAATGGGAGAAAAGTTTGGGATTGTTGTACTCTTTGATGTGACAGAGTTCGAAGAGCAGAGAGTGATGCTTCTTCTCCTTACACGTGCTCTCAGACATGACGTTTTGAACGCTCTCACAGCAACGAAGTCATATCTAGAGATTAGTAAGGAACTTTGTAGAAATTGTGATAACATTTTGCAGAAACTTGAAATGGCAGTAGAAAGGACAGTTAAAATCATAAAGAATCTGAGAGCTTTTGAAGAGGCTGTAGTAGAAGGTAAACTCGAAAGAATTGATGTTAGAGATGTTGTTGAAGATGTTGTGAAACACTTTGATAAACCTATAGTTGTAGAGGGCGATTGCGAGGTTGTTGCTGATATGGGATTGAGAGCTGTTTTTGAGAATTTATTTCAGAATGCTATTCAGCATGGAAAGACTGACAAAATTGAAGTAAGAATGGAGAGAGTTGGAGATTTTTGTGAAATAAGAGTAATTGATTACGGGAGAGGTATTCCAGATGAGATAAAGGATAAGATTTTCAATGAGGGTTTTGCGTATGGAAAGGCTGCATCTAAAGGTCAAGGTCTTTACATAGTTAAAAAGCTTGTTGAGAGGTATGGTGGTAAGATTTGGGTTGAGGATAATAAGCCAAAAGGGGCAGTATTCGTTCTCAGGTTGAGATCATGGAGTTTGTAAAGTATAGGAATAATTCTAAGCAGTTCTTGAGGAATTGTTGCTCAATCAGCAATTAAAATATACCAAAAAATTTATTAAAAT
>CAZKQI010000028.1:0-15207 GCA_964554855.1 uncultured archaeon
CCGGGGACCACGCGGTCTTCAGCCGCGCGCTCTCCCAGGCTGAGCTACCCGGGCTTAAATAATCTTAGACCAATGGGGTATTTTTAATTTTTGGTTAAAGACTTGACTTTTTTACATCTTTCACTCGGTATAACCTCAATCTTAGCATTCTCAAATTTAAGCTTAAAAACTAATCCATCTAAAATTCTATCGAGAAAAACAGCTAAGGCAGACACTTCACTGTGTGGTTGATTTCCTATGGCTATATTCAGATCACACAGATCATAAACTTCTCTTGGCACCTTTTCCGCCCCTACAACTACTAAAATTTTATTATATTTTTTAATTTCATCTATTTTCTCTATCAATGGAATTCCATACATTGTCAGATGAACCTTTAAACCCTTAAATTCCTTCAAAAATTTCTTCCAGTTTACATGCTCTATAAAGAAGTTACCACCCCATCTTTCAACAACATCTCTAACACTTTCAAAAACTTTTTCATCATATATGTCGAAGTATATTCCCTTAGCTCCAAAGGCTCTTGCAGTTAGGGCTACATGAGTAGAAATTCTTTTATCTCTCTCTGGCCTATGTCCAAGTCTTAAGACGTAAATCTCCATATCTATAGGATGATGGTAAACTATTTAAGTTGTGAACCCTCTTTATTTTCGAGGGCCCGTGGCTCAGCCTGGTTAGAGCGTGCGCCTGATAAGCGCAAGGTCCGGGGTTCAAATCCCCGCGGGCCCATTAACGAATTGCCTTCTTTCCTTCTTCACTTAAATTTTCTCTCTCAACAAAAACAACAGCATATTTCAAAAGTTCATCGAATTCGTCTAAATCCAAATCTCTGAAGACATCTGCAGAAATAGCAAATTTTACAACAAAATGCTTCTTAACACCCAAATGCGTTTCCATTTCCTCAATATCCACATCTACAACATCACTTGAAACTACTGCAACACTACCTTCAACGTTCTTCTTGATGAAATCTAAGAAGGAGTTTTCTTCAAACACATACGTGGGCATATAGAAATTTTGCAAAGAAAAATAAAAACTTTAAGGTAGGAAGTCTTCTGGGTTTGGAAGTTCAAGCTTCAATCCCTTCCTCTTTCTAACTTCCATTATGAAGTTCTCAAGCAAAGCTTGAGGAACTTGTTCAAATCCTGCATGCTCAACACTCCACACAGCCTTTCCAGCTGTTGCAGATCTTATTGCATTTGCAAATCCGAACATCTCTTTTACGGGTGCTTTAGCTACAACTGTAACTAGATCTCCCTCTGTTCTCATCTCAAGTATTTGACCTATTCTACCCTGTATCTCCCTCGTAACGTTTCCAAGCATGTCTTGAGGAACTGTTATGAAAACCTTCTGATAGGGTTCAAGTAATGTTGGATTTGCCTGTAGAATTGCAGCATAAATAGCTCCTTTTACTGCTGGTATAACCTGCGCTGGGCCTCTGTGAACTGCATCCTCATGCAGCTTACAGTCTACAAGTTTGACTTTAACACCCATGCAAGGCTCTTTAGCTAATGGACCAGAACTCATAGCCTCTCTAAAACCCTGAATTATCAAATCCATGGTCTCATGCAAATACTGTATACCTTTTGTAACATCGCAGAACACATTTCCCTCACAGTAATCCTGAATACCATCAGCCTCTTCCTTACTCAATCCAGCCTCAACAAGCTTCTTTCTCAAAACTTTTTTATCAGTCTTTCTAATATCTATATTCTCCTCCCTGAACAGTTGAATGACCTCTTTTGGCAATGGTTCAACTACTATATAGAATTTGTTGTGTCTATTAGGTGATTTGCCTTCTACAACTGGTGAAATCTTCGTTACAGTTTCTCTAAAAACTACTATTGGAGGAGATGTGATGACTTCTATTCCCTTCTCCCTTCTTATCTTCTCAACCTTAACTTCTAAATGCAACTCACCCATTCCACTTATTAGATGCTCACCAGTTTCCTCATTCAAAGTTACATGTAATGTGGGATCTTCCTTGGCCAATTGTCTTAAAACCTCTATGAGCTTTGGCAAATCTCGAGGATTCTTAGCTTCGATCGCCATTGTTACAACTGGCTCACTTATATGCTTAATAGATTCAAAAGGTGTGAAGTTTTCAAGTGTTGAACATGTTGATCCCGCCACAGCATCTCTCAAACCTACAACAGCAACTATGTTTCCAGCTGGAACTTCTGGCAATTCAACCCTCTTAGGCCCCATGAAAACCCCCACAGTTTGCACTCTATTCTTCGATTTCCTATCTATTACATAAAGCTCCATTCCAGGCTTTAATGTTCCACTGTAAAGCCTTCCAACTGCAACTTCTCCAGCATGTGGATCGACTATTATCTTTGTTATCATAAGAGCTATATGCCCTTTAGGATCGCATTTTACCATTGCCTTCCCTTCAGAACTGTTTATATCTCCCCTCCATATAACCTTAATCCTCTCCTTCTGAGCCTCTATTGGTGAAGGTAGATGCCTTATGACCATGTCTAAAACAACTCTGTGAAGAGGAGATTTCTTAGCAAGCTCCTTCCAATTGTCATCCTTTAAATACTTGTAAACCTCCTTAAATCCTATTCCAGTTTCTTTCATTGCTGGAACGCTTATAGCCCACTTGTATAAAGCTGAACCAAATGCAACACTCCCCTCTTCAACCTTAACCATCCATTCCTTATACTTTTCAGGTTTCATTGCCTTTATCAGCTTATTCACTTCAGTTATGACTTTGATAAGTCTCTCCTGCATTTGATCTGGAGTCAATTCAAGCTCCCTTATCAATCTGTCAACCTTATTTATGAAGAGAACTGGTTTTACATTTTCTCTCAAAGCCTGCCTTAGAACTGTTTCCGTTTGAGGCATAACACCTTCAACAGCATCAACAACTACAATTACACCATCAACAGCCCTCATTGCTCTCGTTACATCACCACCAAAATCAACATGTCCCGGTGTATCTATAAGATTGATCAAATATTCTTTACCTTTATATTCGTGAACCATTGAAACGTTTGCTGCATTTATAGTAATTCCTCTCTCCCTCTCCTGCTCATCGAAATCCAAGTAAAGCTGCTGTCCTGCCAACTCTTCACTGATCATTCCTGCTCCAGCTAAAAGGTTATCGCTTAAAGTTGTTTTACCATGATCTATATGAGCCACAATCCCCATATTTCTTATCCTCTCTGGTTTATACATCAGTTCCTTGATCCTTTCAACCATCTTTTTTGCTCTGGTCATAATTAATCACCTTGCTGACTTTGCAATTCTTTCTACTTCCTCCTTCTTAGAAACAGCATAACTCTTAGGATCATTTTTTGAAGCCAATATCAATTCTTCAGCCAAACATTCAGCAATACTTTTAGGACTCTTAAAAGCTCTCTGTCTTGCCCCTTCACAAATATTTCTCAAAGCAACATCCACCCTTCTGAGTGATGATGTATCTACGGATTTCGGAACTGCTATACCACCATATTTAAGTCTTACAACCTCTTCCCTTGGTCCAGCATTTATTATGGCATCAACTAAAACCTGAATAGGATTCTTCTTAGTTCTCTCGTAAATTATGTCAAAGGCCCTCCTAACTATGTCGTAAGCAAGCATCTTTTTGCCAGTATTTCTTCCCTTTCTCATTACTTTATTTATCAATCTCTCTACTATGAAAACGTTCTGTTTTGCAAAAGGTTTATTGTGTCTTCCATGAGTATGTGGAACGAATCTCGGCTTTAGACATATGTAGTTCTTCAATGCTGGATCCTTTACAACAACTTCTTCAACATCCCACTTACCGAAAACCTTAAGCTCATCCTTAGTAAAGCCGTATTTCATGATATCACCTTAGAGGTTTTTCCTTTCTGCCCATTACAAGTTCTTCAAGCGAAACATCGTTTACCTTTACAACCTTGTATCTTACTCCAGGAATATCACCCATCGATCTCCCCATCCTTCCACCAATACCCTCTATGATAACTTCGTCATGCTCATCAATGAAGTTTATTGCCCCATCTCCGGGGCAAAAAGCTGTAACCTGTCTTCCGTTCTTAATCAATTGGACTCTGACACATTTTCTTATTGCTGAGTTAGGCTGCCTTGCCTCTATTCCCACCTTTTCCAATACAATTCCTCTCGCTTGTGGTGCACCTTCTAAAGGATCTGCCTTCTCTTTCAATCCTAAAATCCTTCTAACAAATCTCTTATCACTCCATCTAAACTTCTTCCTATTTTCTATCAATTTTCTTGCTGCGAATAATCCATATCCCATGAGCATCACCTCCCTGCCCATCTTTTAAATAGTCCCACTATTTAACGATAACGTCATCTATGTCATAGTGCCTTCTTGCAAGCTCCTTAGCTTTATTTATATTTTTCCCACCCTTCCCTATAACCAAACCCTTATATTGAGGATTGACATTGACTATTGCTATTCTCTTCCCTCTTCTTTCAACTATTTTCACATTTACCTTTATAGGTTTGAACACATTTGCTATGAACTCTTCTGGCTTATCAGAATGCTCAATCAACTCAACCCTTTTACCTACAATTTCCCTAAACTTTTCAACATTTATTCCTCCCTTACCGATTGCCAGTCCCATATCACCTTTCTTAACAACAAAAATTATTCTGTCTTCTTCAATTATACAATCTTTAATATTTGCGCCAGTCAAACTTTCAAAAAGAGTTAGATACCTTATACTTTCATCCGAAAGCTTAACTCCCATATTTAATCCCTCTTAAAAATAATTAAGTTTTAATCAAATCAATATCAGCCTCTATCACAGCAAGAGATGCAATGCTAAATGGTTTACCGCACAATGCTCCGAGTTCCATGTTACTTCCGGGATAAACAAGTACTGGGACATCTTTTTTATACCTTTCTATCTTTTCTTTTATCTCTTTTGGACAATTTGCCGAAATTATAACCAATTTTGCCTCCCCTTTCTTCAAAGCTTTAATCGTCCTTTTGCTACCTAAATAAACCTTCCCCTTTAAAGCCTTCTTCAGAATTTTCTCAACATCCATTCCTATCACCTCTTTGGCTTGTAAATCAATTCCACATCACCAGTTCCCAACTTTATTGGCTGTCCTACTATTATATTTTCTGTTATTCCCTTCAAGTAATCAACTTCACCTTTCACAGCCGCATCTAACAATACATTAACAGTTACCTCAAAAGCTGCTCTTGCCAATATGCTCTGTTTTGCACCGGCTACACCATGCCTACCTATCTGCTTTAAATAACCATCTGCTGTCATTATATCCGCAACCAACATTATGTGCCTAACATCAACATCCAAACCCTGCTCCTCTAAAGTTTCCTTAGCTTCCTTAATTATTGCAGCTCTAGCAGCTTCAATTCCCAAAACTTCATATATCTCATATATGTCGTTTGTTAAAGTCCTAGTATAGTCCACACCCTTTACCTTCATAACCTTCTTTAGATTTGAACCTTCTGTATAAAGTACATATTCATCACCTTCCTTTCTTATTATAACTCTCTTTATCTCCTTAATTCCAGCAATAACTTCTTTCTTCAGCTTATCGAATATGTCCATAAGAGTTTTGTAAGGCTTCTCAACATCTGGTGAAACTTGAATTATGAAATTTCCATTCTACTCTTCAATTTCTACCTTCAACTTTTTCTCAAGAACTTTCTTTAAGTTTTCAGGTGTCAGTCCTTTTTCATTCAGGGCTTTTTGATCTAGTTTTATTATTATTTTCAAACCATATATATCTACAGATATATCAGCAACATCTGTTACATGTGTAGCTTCTATTCTCCTTGCAACTTCCTTAGCCTTCTCTTTATCCTTTGCATACTCTGGAAGGAGCCTTATTGTCATCATTGGTGTTGAAGGCTTCTTTCTAACATCTAAAATTTCAATCAATCTTGGTAAACCAAGAGTGACGTTTATCTCAGCTACTCCAGCGTAGTGGAATGTTCTCATAGTCATCTGTGTTGCAGGCTCTCCAATTGACTGTGCAGCAACTATTCCAACAGCTTCTCCAGGTTCTACAAGATTTCCATAGTAAACTTCTACACATCTATCTATAATCTTTTTAGCAGTCTCTTTATCAGCCTTAATCTCCTTCAATTTATCCTTTATCTTCTCTTTAATCTTATCTGGAAGAGGTATATCTTTCAAAAGTTTATCGTACATATCAATCACCTATTATTTCCTTAACAATTCTATCTATATCAACAGACTTCCCTCTAAAGCTTTTCATAGGATCTATTCCATCCTCACCGTATCTGAATTGAACAACTGTCTCTGAACTCTGCTCTCTAACAGTTCCATCGTATTCAACCTTTATATCTTGAAGTGCATTTATCATTCTTCTCTGCAGATATCCACTTATAGAAGTTCTACATGCCGTATCAACCAAACCCTCTCTACCACCCATTGCGTGGAAGAAGAACTCTATTGGATTCAATCCTCTCTTATAACTACTTTCAACAAATCCTCTTGCCCTCGCACTCAAATCTCCAGGTTTAAAGTGCGGTAAAGTCCTATTTGAATAAGCGTAACCTCTGTTAATTCTCTCACCTCTTACAGATTGCTGTCCAATACATGCAGACATCTGAGTCAAGTTTAACATTGAACCCCTTGCACCACTCACAGCCATTATTACAGCAGGATTACTATAACCTAGGAACTTTTCAGCGATTCTTCCAGCTCTATCTCTTGCCCTTCCCAATTCTCTCATGATCATAACTTCCAAAGTTTCCTCCAAACTTCTACCAGGCATTGGTTCAAGATTTCCTTCATTGTATGCTTTTATCAATTCCAGAACTCTCTTTTCAGCTTCCTTAATTATTTCTTTGACTTGAGCTATTGCCTCTTCTGGTAAATCTTCATCATCGATACCTATCGTGAATCCAGTAAGCATTATAGCTCTGATTGCAAGATGAGTCAAGTCATCTATGAATTCCTTAGCCCTATCGTTACCGTATTTTCTGACAATTTCATCAATTATTATACCTTTAAATGCACCTACTGCTTTTTCATCAATAGTTCCCTTAATCAATTCACCATTCTTTATAATAACATAAGCATCATATTCACAGTTCTCTTTTTTACATTTCTCACAACCTCTACATATCTCAGCTTTGAACTCTATAGATATTTCAGGCAAAATTACACTGAAAATTTGTTTACCAGTCCAGTACTTCCTACCATCTTTGATAATCTTAGGCTCTGGCAATTCCTTCAAATCGTAAAATCCCAATAAGTACATTACTTCCTCCTTAGTAAACAACCTTTCTCCACTTGTCAATAAATACAAACCCGATATGTGATCGTGAATTCCCCCAATTATTGGCCCTCCGAATCTTGGACTTAATATGTGCTGTTGAACTGCCATCAAGATTTTAGCCTCTGCCTGAGCTTCTAAGCTCTGAGGAACGTGGAGATTCATCTCGTCTCCATCAAAATCAGCATTGTAGGGCGGACAGACGGCAGGATTAAGTCTGAATGTCTTACCGGGTAAAACTCTAACATAATGAGCCATAATACTCATTCTGTGTAGTGAAGGTTGCCTATTGAACAACACAATATCTCCATCCTTCAACTGCCTCTCAACTATCCATCCTGGCTCAAGCTTTTCAGCAAGCTCTTCTCTATTCGTATCCATTACTCTAATTCTTCTACCATCAAGTCTAACAACGTAATTAGCTTTAGGATGCTCTGTTCTGAGTATGTACTCTCTTGCCTCATCTATGTTTCTTTCTGTGACGTATATAGGAACTGTAAGCTCTTCGGCAATTTCGTAGGGAACTCCAACCTCATTTATACTTATACATGGATCAGGACTGATTACAGTTCTTGCAGAGAAATTTACTCTTTTACCACTCAAAGAACCTCTAAATCTACCTTCCTTACCTTTCAAACGCTGTGCGAGTGTCTTCAGTGGTCTTCCACTCCTATGTCTTGCAGGAGGTATTCCACTCACTTCGTTATTTATGTATGTTGTTACGTGATACTGCAAAAGTTCCCAAAGATCTTCTAAAATTAAATGAGGAGCTCCCGCTTCTTTATTCTCCAAAAACCTTTGATTTATCCTTATTATATCTACTAGCTTATGCGTTAGATCATCTTCACTCCTTTGACCAGTTTCAAGAATTATGGAAGGCCTTACCGTAACTGGTGGGACTGGTAGAACTGTTATGACCAACCATTCTGGTCTGCATGCCTTGGGATCTATCCCTAAAGCAGGTAAATCTTCTTCGGGTATCTTCTCAAGCCACTCCCTTACATCCAAAGGAGTTAGCTTATGCTCGTCTATGTAGTAGAAAGTTGGTTTTTCAAATTTTACTTCAATTCCTTCAGTTCCACAATGGGGGCATCTCTTAACAGCTCTAGCTCTCCTGTAAACTTCTTTTACCAATTCATCGTAATCCTGACCCAATTCCTTTCTCTTTTCAATTTCATCTAAATACTTTTCTCTGACCTTATCTGGCAATCTAAGCCTTCCACATTCTCTACAAGTAGCATTTAAAATCTTTGCTATGAGCTTGGCATATCCCACATGGATTACGGGTGCAGCAAGTTCAATATGCCCAAAATGACCTGGACATTCACCAGCTTTGCCTCCACAAGTCTTGCATCTTAAACCTGGATCGATAACACCTAAACGGGGATCCATCAAACCTCCTTCTATAGGAAAGCCATCATCATCATAAGTTTCTGCTGAAACAATCTTCGCTACACTCATTCTCCTTATTTCCTGAGGTGATAAAATTTCAAATCTAATACCAGCAACTCTTTTTGGAACCATGATAACCACCTCAAGCCTTATCTCCCAACATCAAACGGGGTGCAATAAGCATGGATTTTAACTCATCCAAGAGCAATTTGAAGGCGTAACTCATTTCAACCTTATGAACATTGCTATCATCTTCACAGACAGGACAGTAAGCCATATTCCTCCTATAATCGTAAATTGCTACATGTCCACATTTAGAGCAAATCCAAACTTCAACTTTATCAGATTCATTCAAAAGCCTATCTTTTAATAGCAATGCTGCTCCATGACCAATTAGAACATCTCTTTCCATCTCTCCTAACCTCAAACCTCCTTTCCTTGCTCTTCCTTCTGTAGGCTGTCTCGTTAGAATTTGAACTGGACCTCTGCTCCTTGCATGAATCTTGTTGGCTACCATGTGGTACAACTTCTGATAGTATATTACTCCTACAAATATATCAGCTTCGTATCTCTTACCAGTTATTCCATCGTACATAACCTCTTTACCAGTGTGAACAAATCCGAACTTCTTCAAAGCTTCTCTCAAATCTCTCTCTTTCTCACCATGAAATATAGTTCCATCTATTCTTCTTCCCTCTAAACACCCAACTTTACCACCTATCATCTCAAGAATGTGTCCAACTGTCATTCTCGATGGAATTGCATGAGGATTTATTATCATATCTGGAATAATTCCAGATTCTGTCCAAGGCATGTCCTCCTCAGGAACAATCAAACCAACAACACCCTTCTGCCCATGTCTTGAAGCAAATTTATCTCCCAACTCAGGAATTCTCAAATCTCTAACTCTGACTTTAGCCAACTTTGAACCACCTTCAGACTGCATTAGGAATACTGCATCAACAATACCCTTTTCATTGCTCCTCATTGTTATTGAACTCTCTCTTCTCTTTTGAGGTGATATTCCAAGTGTTGTAGGCTCTTCCAAGAATCTTGGTGGAGATGTTCTGCCTATCAAAACATCATCTGGACCAACTTCTGTTTCAGGGAATATTAGGCCATCTTCATCCAAATCCTTATAAGCTTCAGCTCCTCTGTAATCTGCTACATCAGATGGAGGAATTTCAAACTTATCCTCTTGACCACCAGGATATCTGAGCTCTTCAGCTTCGTAAGTTCTAAAGAAATGAGTTCTTGCCAATCCCCTATCTACACTTGCTTTATTCAAAATTATTGCATCCTCAATGTTAAATCCTCGATAACTTAGAACAGCAACAACAAAATTCTGACCAGCAGGTCTTTCATCAAATCTAATTTCCCTTTGTGTATCTGTTGTAACTATTGGAATCTGAGGATAGTGCATTAGGTGTCCTCTAGTATCTGTCCTCCAGTGCAAGCTTGAGTAAGGTAAGCCCAAGCTCTGTTTGATCATTGCAGCACCCATAGTGTTACGTGGCGATGCATTGTATTCTGGATATGGTACAGAACCCAAGCATATTCCAGCTATTAGAGAAGGATCCAATTCAAGATGAGTATGTTCTTGAGTCAAATCCTCCTCATTTACAGCTATGTAAGCATTCTCCTCTTCTTCCGCATCCAAAAACTCAATTTTACCCTGTCTAACTAAATCATAAAATGTTATCTCTCCCTTCTTCAACTTCTCTATATCTCTTTCAGTCACAAGTGGTTTACCATTTTTAACTACTATTAGAGGTCTTCTTGCCCTTCCCGGATCTGTATTAATTCTAACTTCGTTCGAGTCGGGATAATATGCTACATTGACCTGATTGGAAATTTTACCCTTCCTTCTCAGCTCTCTAATCATCTCAGCCAACTTTTGACCGTCTTCATGAAAACCTATCAATGCACCATTAACGTAAACTCTACACTTCATAATTCAACCACCCCTTATTGGTTCAACTCCCAAACTGAACAGTGTTTTCTTAATCTCTCCTTCATCACAACCCACACTAACCTCAGCATATTGTGCAAAGTTCTTAACAAGCCCACAGTTTGGACCCTCTGGAGTTTCATTCGGACACAATCTACCCCACTGAGTTGGATGCAAATCTCTTGCCTCAAAATGAGGCTGTGATCTTGAAAGGGGTGAAACAACTCTTCTTAAGTGGGACAAAATTGACATGTAGTTGTGCCTATCTATAAGCTGAGAAACTCCCGTCCTTCCACCAACCCAATTACCAGTTGCCATAGGATGCATTATCCTATCCGTTAAAACGTCAGATCTTACAGCTGTAGTCATCTTCATCGGTCTTCCTCTAGCCTTAGCCCTCTCAAGCTGATATTTAACATCCTTTATCAATCTCAGAAGTGCAACTCTAAATATCTCTTCTATAAGATCTCCTGCCAATTTCAACCTTTTGTTAGCATAATGATCCTTATCATCCTCTCTTCTCAAACCCAAATGAAGTTCGAAAACCATTTCGGCCATTCTTGCAAGGAAGAATGCTTTAGCTCTTCTTGATTCTTTATCTGTTCCTAAGTGGGGTAAGAAATGCTGATCCAGAACCTGATTTGCTCTCTGAATTCTGTATTCTCTGCTTTGTCCTGGTGCAACTCTCCTTCCTATATAATCTATTGCCTCCTCCTGAGTCTCAACTTCTGCAACCTCTATATTCTCAAGCATGAATTTCATGATCTCTGGATTCGTGCTTACCATCTCAACAATCTCCTTATCACTCTCAACACCCAAAGCCCTCATTAAAACTACAAACTGAATTGGCTTAGGCAATTGTGGAAATGTAACCTCTAAAATATTTCCTCTCGTTCTTTCAACAACAACTAAAGCCCTATAACCAGCTTTTTGGCTAAAGCACTTTGCAACCTCAAATTCCTCTCCATATTTCTCTTCTTTCTCTAAAAGTATCTTGTTTGGAGCCAAATCCTCTAATGTAACCAATGCTCTCTCTGTTCCATTTATTATGAAATAACCTCCTGGATCTAAAGGATCTTCGCCAGCCATGCAAAGCTTTTTCTCATAATCATCTGGCAAATCTTCAATCCTTCTAAAAGCCCTTAAAGCTTCATCTATATTATCGGGATGCAAGTTACATATTTTAGATTTGACCATAACTGGTAGCATTCCTATCTCCACAATTTCCCATTCCCCTTCTCTTCCCTCATCCACAACCTGAGTTTCGACATAAATTGGTGCAGCATAAGTAAGATTTCTAAGTCTCGCTTCAGCAGGTAATAACAATCTCTTTATTCCATCCGCCTCTTTAACGATTGGTTTGCCAACCCATGCTCTTCCAAACTTTATGTACGTATTTGGTATGTCCAACTCTACGATTTTCTGTTCATCTATTACTCTCTGCAATCCTTCATCAAGAAATCTGTTGTAAGAATCTATCTGATGCCTTACCAATCGATCGTGCGTGAAATAAGCTCTTGCAAGAACACGTCTATCTAACATAGTCACCACCAAATTTACTCCTCTTCTCTCTCCTCAACTCTAACAGTAATGGGGGGAACAACATACCTATAAGCTACATTAACTCCAGCAGTCGGACTTTCTCTAATTATTCTTATTATATCACCCACCTTAGCTCCAATTTCTTTGGCTATAGGATCATCTACTCTAATCTTTGGCAATTGCTCCGGTCTAATTCCAAGTATCTTCAGTAATTCTTCCTTTTCTTCATCACTAAGTATCTCATGCTTTGGAACGAGTATGTGATCCTGAAGTCTAATCTTCATATTCCACCACCAATGATGACGGGCCCGACGGGATTTGAACCCGCGACCAACGGGTTAAAAGCCCGTTGCTCTACCTGGCTGAGCTACGGGCCCACGTGCAAACTTTGATGAGAGCGATATAAATCTTTTACTCCCAAAAGAATTCAACGCTCAATTATGAATTCATCAATACTTACACCGAAATGCCTTGCCCTCTCACCAACCCAAACCAATACTTCATCTCCTTCCCTTAGATTTGCAACAGAAACATGCTTTCCTTCGGAATTTACAAGCTTTATAGTTTCAGCATTCTGAAGGATCACAGTTCCTTCTTCACTATTTGCAATTGCTCTAATCAATATAAGAGGTCTTTTTTCTATCTTAACTCTTCCAACATAACTTCTCCTCGTTTCACCCTTATAACTCACAATTTCTACTTCATCACCAGCTTTAAGCTCTGCCAAATATTTCGTTTTATTACCTACCTTTATGTAAGCATTCACACTACCAGCATTAACTCTAAACGGCCTTGAAGAAACGTATTCGCTTTCCTCACTCTCACTTGCAACCAAAAACAGAAATCCAGCCCTATTTCCGACTAACATACCCTCTCCAATATTCATTAAAGTTACGGTATCTATACAAACCCTATCTCCAACACCCAAAGGCCTAATTTCCACAACTTTAGCCTTTTTCAAGTTAACAAATCCCCTTTCGCCACTCGCAAGCTCGTAGTACTTTCTCATGGTTTCTCTATTCTCTTCAGTTATTGCAATTCCATCAGCCCCTTTTTCCAATGTTGTTAGAACGACTTTAGCTTCCTCCAAGTTATTTACAATAGCTATGAGCTTTGCTTTTTTCTTCATTGCAATTAAATTTTCAAGTGGTATTATTTTCCAGTCTGAAAATTTCAGAAATAGATAATCGAATTTTTCTGATAACTCAATTGCTTTTTCCTGATCTTTAGCCGACTGTATATCTAAGAATGCTAAATTTTTACCATCCTCAGTCAATACTTTTATTCTACCCAGTTTTTTAGCCAAATTTTCGAATTCCTTCCTAACAACAACTCCAGTAAATCCTATTTCAATTGCGTCCTTTATTTTTTCTTTCTCTTCATCCCAACTATCTCCAAGAGCCAAAAGCCAAATTTCCTTCAAATAATCACCTCCTCTAACTTGGCATTCTCATGTACAATTTTCTTTAAAGCTTTTACTATAGCCTTTGGATTTCTATGCTGAAATACATTTCTACCTATTGCAACACCACTAGCTCCACTTTCTATAGCTTTTGCAACCTCTTTTAATAGTTCTAATTCATTCTTTTTACTACCACCAGCTATAACTACTGGTATTTCAGCATATTCTACAATTTCTGCAAAGTTATTGGTGTAATTTGTTTTTACAATATCTGCTCCAAGCTCGTAAGCAACTCTAACACAGTGTTTAACCAATTCGGGATCTCTTTCATATATCCCTTCCCCTCTTGCATAAACCATTGCAAGAAGTGGCATTCCCCAATCATCGCATACTTCCGAAATTGTTCCTAAGTCTTTGAGTTGCCTTCTTTCAGTCTTGCTTCCTATATTAATGTGAACGCTTACCATATCTGCTCCAAGCTTTATTGCCTTTTCAACTGAAGTAACCAAAACCTTTTCATTAGGTTCTCTGAGACATGTAGAAGCACTTAGATGAACTATCAAACCCATACTCATCTCATCAACATACTGAACATTTTTAACTATACCCTTGTGCAGAACTACAGCATCAGCAAGACCGTCTATCTCTCTAAGAATTCTTTCTATCTCTGTCAGTCCTTCTATGGGTTTACTGACTCCATGATCCATCGGAACTATCACCGTTCTTCCATCCGGCAAGACCCTTTTTAAACGCCTTTTTTTGGACATAGAGAAAACACCCCCATTTTTGAAGAATGTAGAAACAAATATCGAGTTTAGAAGCTAAACCTAAAGAAGAAAAAGCTCCAAGGTCTATACGATAAGTTATATAAGTTCATTAGAGCCCAGTTAAAGAAACAATATTTAAAGTTTTCGATTTTAATGAGAATGATCCCAAAGTTAGAGAATAATCTGCTCATCAATGCATTAAAGTTAAATAGTCCTATAATGTTGTGATTTTGAAGATGAAGTGGGATAAGAGGTTGAAGGAGGAACTGGATTTAAAGCCAGTAACAGATGAGGAATTTGAGGAGTTATTAGATGATAAACCAAAGAAAAAGAAGCGCTAATATTGCCCCCGTGGGGTAGCTTGGATATCCTTGGGGGCTGCGGACTCCCAGACCCGGGTTCAAATCCCGGCGGGGGCATTTTGGTTAAATTTTATTTATCGATTCTCCTCTAAAAATTCTTTAGAAATTTGAGCATCAATTTGTATAAGCGATTCTTTTATTTTGTTCTCATAATCTGATTTGCTAATTCTACCTCCTTTTGCATTTATTTTTATCGTTATCTCTACATTATTGAAGTTATCTTCCAATACACTAAGAACGCCTCTATAAAAATCCGAAAACTTACCCCTCGGTATTTTGACTTCCAAGACGATACCTTTAACTTCTGGAACTGTCACTACTTTCTTCTCTTCCTTCACTTTCTCTTTAACTTCAATTTGAGCTCGTTCCTCTACAACTTTAGCTGGCTTAGTTATTACGTCGGTAACTTCCTCTTCGACAACCTTCTCGCAGAGCTCTTTCCTTATTATTGCTTCATATTCTTGTAATGTTATCTCTGACAATTCTCCAAACTTTAAACTCCTGACATATCCGAAACTGGAATTCGGATTGCGTTCATAACTTACCAGCCTC
>CAZKQI010000029.1:0-14729 GCA_964554855.1 uncultured archaeon
TCTCTCTGCTTCGGAATTCTTCCCATAGCCCTTATTATCTTAATAATCTCCTCCTTAGGTAAAAATTCACCACTTGCTCCAGCAAACTTTGAAATGTTCTCTTCGATTAAAGTTCCACCTAAGTCATTTGCACCAACATTTAATGCAACCTGAGCAAGCTTAATTCCGAGCTTTACCCATGAGGCCTGAATATTTTTTATATATGGATTTAGGATAATTCTGGATATTGCAATTACCAATAAATCTTCAAAACCTGATGAAGGAATGACAATTCTACCCAACTCGTTGTTTTTGTGCATAAATGGAAGGGGAATGAATTCAGTAAAACCATTCGTTTTCTTTTGAATTTCCCTCAGAATGAGAATATGCTTAATTCTTTGCTCCCAACCTTCTATATGCCCGAACATCATTGTTGAAGTTGAAGGAATTCCTAGTTTATGTGCCGTCAATATTATATCTATCCATTTCTCAGTGCTAATCTTCTTCGGACATATTATCCTTCTAATATTGTCATCCAAAATTTCTGCAGATGTTCCGGGTATTGAATTCAATCCAGCAATTTTCAACTCCTTCAAAACATCCTTAACTTCCAAACCACTGTTTTTGGCCATATGGTAAATTTCCATTGGTGAGAATGCATGTATGTGAATATCATCACTGACCTCTCTCACAGCTTCAATTATTCCAATGTAAAAGTTTAAGTCTGCATTTGGATAGAGACCTCCTTGAATACATACCTCTGTGCAACCGTAATCTAAAGCCTCTCTAACTTTCCTCTTTATATCATCAAGCGTTAGCAAATACCTTTTTCTATTCCTGAAAGAACAGAACTTACAATTTCCAATACAGATATCTGTAAAATTTATGTTTCTGTTCACAACATACGTTACAACATCGCCAACAGCTCTAATTCTAATTTCATTTGCCTTTGCAAATGTTTCAAAAGGATTTGAGACTAAATCTTTAAACTTTTCTATATCCTTCTTCATCCGCTCTGATCTCAATAATCTTTCCAATTTCATCACTGAACCACCTCAACTTCACAAATTTCGGATAAATTGGCAATCTCTCTTTTAAAACGAATCCAAATCTTTCAACTTTCTCTCTCAAATCCTCAATTCTTGGCCAAGGATGTTCTGGATTTATGTAATCTGGTGTAATCTCAGAAATCCCACCCAAATCCCTTGCACCAGCCTTCAAAAATGGTTCCAAATTTTTAACGAGATTTGGAGGTATTTGAATTGTAATATCCTTTAAAATTTCTCTTGCAATCTTAACAGTCTCTACCATTTCCTTCAGACTTGGTGGGCTAAAGTTTTCCATTGGAGTATTCTTCTTTGGTGAGAAGTTTTGAACTATTACCTCCTGAATGTGTCCATAATTTTCATGCAAATCCCTTATAACTTCCAAAGAGTAAATTCTATCATATCTACTTTCACCTATACCAACCAAAATTCCTGTTGTAAATGGAATTTTCAGCTTTCCAGCATTTTTTATTGTTTTTATTCTTTTCTCAGGCTTTTTTCCTGGTGAATCTCTATGACATTCCAATTCAACAGCCTGTTCAAGCATTAGACCCATGCTCGCATTGTACGGCTTTAGCATTTTCAATTCATTGTAACTCAATACTCCCGCATTTGTATGAGGTAAGAAACCGTAATTAACAGCTAATTTGTTAATACTTTTTACATATTCCAAAAAACTGCTGTATCCCAGCATTTTCAATTTTCTTCTAAATTCCTCATAAAAATCTGGCTTTTCTCCAAATGTAAAGAGTGCTTCAACAGCATTTTTTGCTTTCGATAGTAATGATTTCACTTCATTAGGTTTCATGAAATTGTAGTCATTACTTCTGAATCCGCAATAAGCACATTTATTTCTACAAGTTCTCGTAAGGGGTATGAAGACATTTCTTGAAAATGTAACAACTTCCACAAATTAAGAATATCGTTAAATAAAAAATGTTTTGCTATGCAATGTATATAGCTGGTTTTCCTGGCATGGCAAATTTTCTCTTCTCCTCTGGCATGGCTTTTTCATCCAATACTACCTTAATTCCTATCTCTCTCTCAATGAAGTCCTTATTTTCTTCAATTATCCTCCTCTCATCAATCTTTACAATTTCCTTAAACGTTTCTTTATCTCTGAAAACTCTCTTCAAGAATGAAGAAACATCCTTAGCAATTCTCTTAAACTTTTCATCCTTCATAAGCTCTGCCATTGCTGATTTCATGCTATCTGATCTCAAGGCAACTTTCAATGCATGATTTTTCCATTCCTCAGCAAAGGCAATGTATACAATTTTACCTTCCGAGAACTTCATAACTTCCTTTATATCATCTATCAATGTTCTTATGTAGTTCTCTATTGCCTCAGCAACCTCATCAACTTTACTTTCATCGAACTCTGGATATCTCTCCAAGCTGACAAAGCTTTCATGTTTAATATGCCAGAGTTCTTCACATATATGAGGTATGAAAGGAGTAAGCAACTTTATCCAATCATCCAATATTACAATGAGGTTATCTCCACCCCTTTTCAGATACCATCTTACATCGTTCATAACTTCGAAAAATGCCGAATTTACAGCTCTTCTCGTCTGCAAATTCTCCATTGCATCCCTTGTTTCCTTCACAGCCCTCTGAAATCTGCTGATCAACCATCTGTCTAAGTGATCCAATTCTTTTAACTCTTTTGTATAATGATCCCTAACCAATTCATAGAATCTTTCCAAATGCTTTTTCATTGCCTCAACTTCCTTCCTTCTCCAATCCGCATCACTATCATATTCAGATGCATATAAAATGTATAACCTTGTAACATCCGCTCCATTTTCAGAAACAGCTCTCTTCATTGTCAAAAGAGGGCCCTTACTTTTGCTCATTTTCTTTCCTTCCAAACTAACATATCCATTTACAGCTATTGCTCTTGGCCAGTATCTTTCTGGAAATATTGCCACATGATGGAAGAGGAAGAATAATAGGTGATTTGCAACTAAATCCTTTCCGCTACTCCTCAAATCGACTGGATACCAATACTCAAAATCTCTCCTAACTTCTTCAACTATTTTGACATCTAAATTGGATCTCTCAGCAACATTCTTTACATCTCCAATTCCAAGTAGAACGTAATCCAAGAATTCCTGTGTAATGTTTTCAGATTTAAGCTTGTTTTCATTTATGAATTTTGAGAGAATGTAGTATGCCATGTATATAGTTGAATCTGATAAACTTTCTATTAGCCATTCTCTATCCCAAGGAATTCTTGTCCCCAATCCCCTTCTCCTAGCACATGCTTTATCCTTTAACCATTCAATTTTGTTTCTAAACTCTTCTTTATAATAATCTGGAATTATTTTCATTTTATTAAGCCAATTCAAAACTCTTTCCTTCCATTCCCTGTCAGAATACCTTATGAACCATTGATCTTTAACAACCTTAACAACACATTTTGTCCCGCATCTGCAAACAACTGGCTTTTCGCTGAATTCATAGAAAATATCTCCAATCCCTTCCTTCATTAAATCGTTTTGAATTAAATCTTTCACTTCAGAAACTTTCATTCCAGCATATTTACCAGTTATATCCAAAAGAATTCCCTTATGAAATTCCTTCTTATATACAATCTTAGTAGCTTTCTCCAGATTTTCGTCCCTCTGATTTCTAATTCCAATTTCCTCTACTATCTCCTTTGCTGGAACTTCATATTTTTCTCCCTCTATTTTTATAAGAACTATTGGTTCAATTGACTCTACTACATCCTCTATCCCATACTTTCTAAGTTTTTCAAAATCTTTTTTCAAATCTTCAATTGCCACGTAATCGTAAGGTGCATGAGCTGGAACACTCATAACTACTCCAGTTGCACTATCGGTATCGACGAATTCAGCTGGCAAAATTGGAATTTTTTCACCCGTAACTGGATTTATAACGAATTTACCTATGAAATATTCAGCATCAACCTCTTTTATAATTTCGACATTTTTTCCCTGATATCCTAATTTTTCGTAAGCTTCTCTACTTACAAACCAAATCTCACCATTAATTCTTGCTAAAACGTATTTCGTCGGTTTTATCCAAATATTTGTAACACCAAAAACGGTTTCAGGTCTTAAAGTTGCACATGGAAATATAATCTTTCCAAATTCATCATTTGGCATGTAGAACTTTATTACTGTAAAATCTACAATTGTTGCCTCTTCACCCATCAAAATGTCATGGTCTTCAACTGGATTGTTGCAGTTCGGACAAAATCTTACTGGATGAGAACCTTTCACAACATATTTCCTCAACTTCCAAAACTGCCATTCTATAAATTTCTTGTAAGGTTCATCTGTTGTAGTAAACTTCCTTCTCCAATCTATCGAGTAACCTATATCTCTTAAAGCTTTTTCAGCCTCTTTGGCAAAATATTCAACAATCTTTTCTGGAGTTGTGAGTGTTAGCAAAATATCTAACGGGACATCGTGATATTTTGTATAAACTTCTATTGTCATTTCATCCCTTTTCGAAATTAGCTCAGCCAATCCTATTATAGGTGTTCCCGTTACATGAAAGCCCATCGGAAAGAGTACATTAAAACCACACATTCTTTTGTATCTCGCAATAGCATCTCCTATCGTGAAAGTTCTACAATGCCCAACATGCAGATTACCATTGAGATATGGATAAGGAATTGTTATGAAAAACTTCGGCCTATCATCTGGATCAGCATGAAAAATGCCAGCATTTTCCCATTCATTCTGCCACTTCTTTTCAATCTCTCTGAACATGAACAAAGAAAATACGTTCTTTAAAAATAGTTTACTTTGATCGTATACCTCTCACATGCACTTTCAAAAATTCTCCAAGAACCTAGTTTCAAACCCATTAAAGCCTTTTCTATATTCACAACTCTCATCGAAGCTAAATGGGTCAAGCCTTTGGCAAGCTTTGGATGTATTTGAGCAGTTGGGCCTATCAAAACCTTAAACTTAGCATTCCTTGCTCTTTCAACTATGAAGTCTAATGTCCCGTTTACCAAAGCTGTTCCACTCACGAAAACAGCATCGAACTTTGGTAACAGCTCATATTCAAAGCAATCGCTTAAAGCCTGACATCTAAGCTTTGGATTTCTCTCAAAAACAACAACATCAAAATTCTTTCTTAGCTTAGCAACGAGGGGCTTTATGTTTCCAACAACCGCAACCCTTTCAACTCCTTTAACTACCATTTCCTTAAAAACATCGACGTTTTCTATTTCTTGCAGGTGATACTGTGATATTGCGTTAAGGGTAGCGAAACCCAGGCATCTCTCAATTATGTTAAAGCTCTCCAAACCCTTCAAAAACTCGTTAACGCTTACCTCTTTAAAGTTCACATCGTAATCTACCAAATCTTCGATCAAGCTCATGGCAACTCCTAAAGATTTCCCTCTTTTACCCTCTATAAGCACGTAAGTGTAAGGTAAGGCGAACGAGAAATCTACGATTTTAAAATCTTCACTTAACAGATCACAGTACATGTTCACCTTCAAACCTAACAATCACCTCTTTCAAAATTTCTTTTAAAATTCTTCCAATCTCAAAGTAAAAATGCTTAGAATATGGTTTTATCATCTTAAATCTCTTTTCATATACATCTTCATTCCTGAACTGTTGCAAAACGTATCTCTTAACACCAAATTCTCTCAGTATTTTTCCCATTCTTATCAAATCCTCTCTATCTGTTATCGTTGGTACGACAGTTGTTCTTATCTCATAATCAACATTGGAATTCACCAACAAATCCAAGCTCTTTAAAAATCTTTCATAGGAATCAATTTTTCCCGTAACTTCATAATATTTTTCTGGTACTGTCTTAAAATCCATAGCAATGTAGTCTAAGAGATCAATCAACTTCTCAAGCTTTTCTGGATAGTAACCATTTGTATCTAACTTAACGGCCAATCCATAATCTTTCAAAAGTCTTAGAAGTTTTCTCATTTCATTTAAATCTTGAAGCAATGGCTCTCCACCAGTCAAACAAACACCTTCTATCAGATAATTTTCTTTAATCTTCCTTGCAATTTCCTCTGGCTTAACAACTATACCTCCACTGAATAATCTATAATTTTGGCAGTAGGGACATCTGAATGGGCATCCAACAAAAAATACAACGGCACATAATTTTTTTGGAAAGTCAACTGTTGAAAGATCTAAAATTCCGCCATAACGCATTTAATCACCTTTTTAAGCTCTTCCTTCGTTGGAACTTCTCCTCTAAAAAGAACTTCCTCATTCAATGCTATTGAAGGCGTAGATGCAACGTTGTATTGCAGAGCCGTTATCAAATCCTTTTCAATATCTATTTCCTCAAATTCTAACCCCATCTCTTCAGCTACCTCTTTAGCAATTCTCTTTGCATTTGGACAGTTCGGGCAATCTTTCTTTGTAAATACAACAATTTTCATAACTACAAAATTTCATGAACTGTTTAAAAAACTGTAGCATTGCTAACTAAATCTGGATCCAATCCTTCCACAACTGGCTTCCCCTTCATAGGCTCGCATTCAAACTCTATTTTTTTAACTTCTGAAGGTTTAATTTCAATCTCGAAAGATTTTCCAGAATCGTAAATCTTAAATCTCTGCTTATACCTACTGAAATTGTAAACTGTTATTCTGACAGTTTTATCCTCAATCTCTTTTTCAAAGTATATTTTTCCAGTCATTCTTGCTATGATTTTGCTAACATCTAATTCATCCTTTTCAAGAATTTCTGAGCATTTCCTTGCTATTAGTGGTATTACTTTAAGTAAGGCAGATTCTTTTTTTCTCCTCTCCTGCAAAACTCTCTTCTTTTCTAAATAATTCTTAAGTTTCCTTCCGACATCTTGTAATGCAAGCTTAACCTCCTCAAAAATTTCTGGTATATTGGCAATTGCCTCCTTTGACTCCGATGTATATGGTATATTTGTGGAAGCTATATGTATTAGAATGACCATAGGTGCATTTGGTAACTCACCTCTATTTTGTTGAATTCCATATGATTTCCAGTTAACACTTTCAACAGCCTTTGTTAGAGCACAACCACCTTGTTGATAGAGGAGAGGTATTTTGTTGGCAAATCTCATCAAAATTGTTCTCTCAACATTTACACCATATGCCAAACCAACTTCAACTAAGAAAGGATTTCCTCCATAAACCTTAGGCTTTCTTGATACAGCACACACAAATTCTGGTTTGAACTCTGATATTAGACTCCTTATTATCAAATCCTCTCCAATTGGAGAGAGACAATTTGTAGGAGGTGGTGGAATTTGAGCATATCTAAAAGATTCCAATAACTTCTCAGCTTCAATCCTCGTAACATCTTTAGGATGCTTGTTTTGAATTCCCGCAACTCTCAATATTTCATCAGCTTTTTTCTCACCAACCCTCGAAAACTCTCTAATTAAGAAATCCTTTAAACTCTTAGCTTTAGTTTCCTTCAGCATTTTTATCAAATTTCCAAGCTCTATTCCATGAGGATGAGGTTTTATAGCCTCTGGTATCTTTGGTAATTCATAGCAAACTCTTTCAAACTCATGTATCTCTCCATCTGGCTCTATGAATGTAATTCTTGCATGCGGATTTACTATCGATGTTCTCCTCAAATACTCGTAAACGCTTTGCCTTCTTCCTTTAACATATATTCCCTCTATTTCAAGCTCTATTCTTACTCCATGAGGCCTTTTCCATTCAACATTCTCCATCTTAATTATTTCAGGTTCATTTCTCTTCGTATCTATCATTATTTCGAACAAATATGCTTCACCATCTTTTTTGGAAATAATTCTTGTTGGTTTTCCCGTTGTAAGTTGAGCATAGAGAACTGCCGAACTAATTCCTATACCTTGCTGACCCCTACTCTGCCTTAAAATATGAAATCTTGAACCGTAAAGTAATTTTCCAAAAATCTTAGGTATTTCATTTTTTTCAATGCCTGGACCATTATCCTCAATTACAATTTTGTAATTCTTATCAATCTTACTGATTCTAACCATTATATCTGGAAGAATTCCAGCGTCTTCACAAGCATCTAAAGAATTATCTACAGCTTCTTTAACGCAAGTTACCATGGCTTTAGCTGGATTGGAATAACCTAAAATGTGTTTGTTCTTCTCAAAGAATTCTGCAACACTTATCTCCCTCAACTTCATTCTATCTCAGCTCCTATAACAGTCTGAGTCTTAGTAACTCCATCCATACCTCTTATATTGTCCACAGTCTTGTTTAGGTCATTTAAATCCTTTGCTTCAACAATAACTACAAAATCGAACTCACCAAAAACGTGTATAACATCTCTAACATTTTCCAAACCCTTTACAGCATTGTAGAAATCCTTCTCCTTTCCCGGTTTTACGTTTACCATTGTAACCGCAACTACCATGTATGAAATTTCTTCAATTCTTTAAATTATTGTCGAAAGTATAAATGATGCTACAAGCAGAGATATGTATGTAAATGTTATTTTGATACCGTAAATTCCAGCTCTATCTACGAACTTACAGAAGTTTTCACCAACCACCTTTACAGAAACCTTCTTTTCTCCAAAAAAGACTTCGCATTCCTCAGTTTTTTTATTTAAACATTCCTCAAGATATTTGAAGACAACTCTATCTCTATCATCTGAACCCACTGGTAGATATGTAAACTTGGTAGTAATTACAGTTTTTGAATGATTGTCTGTTGATACAACTATTGCTTTGAAACCTCTTTCCTTACAAAATCTTTCTATCTCTTTTCTGAATTCCAATTTTACATTGTTTCCATCAAAGACAATTATTGCAAATTTCTCAAATTTGTAATCCAATACAAGTATTGTAAAACTACCGCATATACTGTTCGTTTCAATATCGAACTTTTTGAAGAAATATCTGAGATTGCAGTATTCCGTTTCAATATTCAAAGATCTTTCGATAAGACTTTTTAGCTCATCTACATTCGGTTCAAATTTTTTACAATGTGCATTATGTGCATCAATTATAATGGCATCTCTTACATTTATTTCTCTGGGCAAATCGTCTATGCATTCTTTTCCACTTACAAATATCAATCTCAATTTATCGAATGGAAAAACAGTTAAAATGTAATTTTCGCCATCTATTTCAAAAGGTTTCATTGGGTTAAGCTTTTTTTCTGAGCATTTTATTGAACTTACAATTTTCATAACATCTCTCACACTTGCTGGATTCAGTGAATGATCTGTTGGACTGTGGAGATAAAATGTGTTTTCAAGCGAGTTTATCATTTCCACCAACTTTGCTCCACCTATGTTTCTTAATGGACCAGGATGAAAAGATGTTGTAACAATTCTCGCCCTTCCTATGTTGAGACATCTAACAATTCCTTCAACTTCCACAGCTCTATCTATCAAAACTTTTTCGAAGTATTTTGGATCGTTAGTAAGCCAAGATAGTAGAAAAGACTTAAAGCATTCTCTTAGGTTGTATCCGTAGAATTCTTTATTCATTAAGAATATAAATAATATTCCAAGAAATATTCCTAGAACTGTAATAGGTTTAGGAAAGAATAAAAGCGAAAGAATTGTTGAAGAAATCGATGTCTTAACTATTCCAGATTCGGACATGAAATAGAGAACTGTAATTGTTACAAATGCTACAAATATACCATTGGGGAAAGTGTTCAGAAATCTGGAGATTGTATCACTGAGTATTACGGATATGGAGATGAAAGTTATGAAAAATGTGTATCTTGCGATTTCGAACTTCGTCTTCAGCAAGGGTATAAGTATGGCAAGTATTATGGCAAAGGAAAGAAAGTTTAGAATTTTTAGATTTAGTATGTAAATAAGCATAGATGACAAAATGAGCAGTGTTGTACTTGTCAGTAATCTCGGTGTAGAAAATGCAATCCTATGTAGTTTTTCAAAATATTCTGTGTTCATAGTAGTAATTTCATGAGATTTATTCCTTCCATCAATCCAAACTTACCCTTTCTACAGCTGAATTCATCAAAATTTCTGACATCATCCCTTTTTTTCCCGTATATTAGGAATGGTACTGGATCTTTTGTATGAGTTCTAAGTTTTATTGGTGTGTAATGGTCTGGGAGAAGCAAAATCCTAAAATTCTCCAGATCTAACCTGTCTATTATGTATCCTACGATTTTCTCATCGTAAATTTCAATACCTTCAATCTTCTTTTCCAAATCTCCTTCATGACTAACCTCATCAATTCCCTCTACATGGAGCATTACGATGTCATGATCTCTTAGAGCTTTAAGTGTTGTCTTTGCCAATCCCTTGTAATTTGTATCTATATAACCAGTTGCACCCTCAACTTCAAAAATGCTCATATCGAGGCATTTTCCAATTCCCTTTATCAGATCGACTTCAGAGATTAAAGCTCCTTTCAAACCGTACATTTTCTTAAAACTTGGAAATCTCGGGATTCTACCTCCTCCCCAAGGCCAAATCATGTTTGCTTTATCTGTAATGTTTGGAACAACATCTTTCGAAATCTCAATCAATTCTATAAGTAAATCTGCAAGATCGCAACCTTTAGGTAAAAAACTTTCAATATCTTTTCCAGTTATGTCATGTGGGGGAGTTGTAAAGATTTTGCAATCAAAATCTTTATCTATGGCAAGCAAACCCCTATAACTCTTTCCAGCATAAAATCTAACGAATTCGGGACAACTTTCATTCAAAGCTTTAAATACCTCTCTTGCCTCATCATCACCTATTCTACCACCACTGTAATCTTTCATTACACCATTCTCAACTCTCACCAAGTTACATCTGAATACAACCTTACCTCTCACACCCATTGCTACAGCCTCTATAGGTCCTCTTCCAGTGTAATACTTCTTTACATCAATTCCAAGAATTGTTAAATTGGCAATATCGCTCCCAGGATAAAATCCTTCTGGAATTGTTTTTGCTATACCACAGCAACCCTCTTTAGCTAAGAAATCCATATTAGGCTTATCTGCAACCTGTAGTGGTGTTCTATTACCAATTTCTCTTATTTTATAATCTGCCATTCCGTCTGGTATGAGAATTAAATATTTCATTTTCCAAGCTAATACACTTTGCAATTAATATTATCGCAATACTTTTATGTTCAGGTAATACTGATGTTTAAGGGCCCGTGGTCTAGGGGTTATGACGCCTGCCTCACACGCAGGAGATCCCCGGTTCGAATCCGGGCGGGCCCATAAAAATTTTACTGAGCCAACATCCTTTCCTCCCACTTCTTCAGATAACTTGAACTCTGACTGACATCAACAAACAATTCGGAAGCCCTTTTTACATCTTCAACATCAACCTTTCCTGAATTTCTTAGCTTTGCAAATTCTTTTGCAGGAGCCAATAACTGAACAGAATACCTTAGACTGTTTTTCTCTCCCAATTCTGTAAGCAATTCCAATGCATCTTCACTCAAACTTATTCCCAATTCCTCAGCCCTTATCTCTACTATCTTTCTTATCTCTTCCCTTGAATATGGCTCAGTAGTTATTATAAGAAGTCTGTCGAGCAAATCTAGTGGTATTCCATGTGGTGAAATTATGTCAGTTCCTCTTATCTTTGCAAAACCTCTGTTAGATGACAAAATTATTATCGGAGCCATTTCTGATTCCATTGCACGATTCATGAAAGCAAATAGTTCTATGTCCATCAAATGTGTTTCATCTATGAAGAGAACTCCCGGAACCAATTCAGCTTTACCCTCTTCAACCCATCTCTTAACCTGTTCATCAACTGCCTCTCTAACTTCACTATCTATTTCTCTGCTTACAGGTTCAAACAAACTGAAAACTGATCTTCTTGCATTGGCCTCATCCAAATCATGTAAAGTTACAACGTATGTAAATTCCTTCTCCTTCTCTATTCTTCCAGATGGAACTTCTACAGTTTCCACATCTCCCAAATCAAACTTTTTCTTTGCCTTATCACTCTTACCCAGTTTAACAATTCTTCCCGTTTCCTTATCAATCATTATAACATCTCCAACCTCAATTCCCTGATACAAAAACTGCATTGCAAGTCTACCACTCACAGTGAATGTTCTCTTTTCATCTTTAGTTGCCAAAGTTAGAGTTGCAGATTCTGGAATCTTTTGAGTTGGATTGTATGGGTTTGGAACCATGTTATAATCCAATCCCACAACCTCCCCCTCTAAAACAGTTCTAGTTTCCTTAATTCTTACACCTATCGCTCTTCTCATTGCCTGAATTAGTGCCTCAGTCTTCTTCATCTCAGTACTGTAAAATTCGCTTGCCGAAACATGGACAAATGGTATATCTTTGCCCAATTCCTTGCTTATTGCTACAGCTATAGCTGTTTTACCAGTGCCAGGGGGACCGGCCATTAAAATTCCCCTTCCAGCCATTTTTCCCTCCTTTATAAGTCTAACGATAATACCAGCAGCCTCCCTCGCCTTCCTTTGTCCAACCAATCCATCTGCAACATCCAAAGCCCTCAAATTTTCATCCAATCCAAGTCCCTTTATGTGCGAATGAGCACCAATTCTTTCGAATCTTTGAACCTCTTTTATCTCAATTGCCATAATTATCACCTCCTAAAACTGTTGAATAACTGAATTTAAAAATTATCTCAAGTTGAAATTTTTAATTTATGTTCTTTCTACCCAATACGAGCAGTTTGTCATCATTTCTTATAATTTCATCAGCCTTTGGATTTATTACAACCCCATTTCTAACTATTCCAACAAGAACATAGTTTCTTTCCTTTTTCAGCCTAATCATAGAATCTAAGACTGTCAATCCAGCAAAATCCTTTCCATCCATTTCAAAGATATCTTCACCATAAGTGCTTGTCGAAACCTCTTCAAAGAACTTTACAACTGAATCCTCAAATACAGCGCTTGCCAACAATCTGCCAGCAAAACCTTCAGATAAAACAACTGAATTTGCTCCAGCAAATTTCATGAGTTCAACATTTTCAGCTCTCAAAGCTTCAGCTATTATGGATGCATTGGGATTTATCTTCTTCACAATCAATGTAGTCAAAATTGTTTTAGAATCATCTCCAGTGCTTATTATGATAAATTTTGCTCTATCTACACCAGCCTTTTTCAAAACATCTTCATCCGTACAATCACCAACAACACACTTTTGATCTATTGGATTTTCGGAAACTACAACAATATCGTAATCAACATTAACCTTTAACTCCTTCAAAGCTTCCTTTGTAGCTTCGTTCCAACCTATTATGACTATGTGTTCCTTCTCTTTCACACTGTAAAGACCGTATATCCTCTTAATATTTCTTTCCGTTATATAATCAACTATTATAGATGCAAAGGCTGTATATATCGCTATTCCAGAAATTGCTATCATCATTGCCAAAATCTTTCCCGTAGTAGTTTGGGGTGTAATATCTCCGTATCCTATTGTAGCCATTGTTATAACAGTCCAGTATAGGCTTGTTAGAACATCTTTCCCCTCTAAAATTTGAAAGGCTAAAGTGTAAATTAATGTCATTAAAGCAAATATTGAAACGACTGTCGGTGCCTTTCCTAACCTCATACCCTAATCTCCTTCAAAATCTCTTTGGCCCTACTTAAGCTAATCTTTCCCTCTTCAATCATTCTTTCCACAACTTTCTCAACTTCATCTCCCTTAGCTCCAGCAGATATTGCCAAGCTTTTTGCATGCAATCTCATATGTCCCCTTTGAATACCTTCAGCAACCAATGCCCTTAAAGCTGAAAAGTTTTGGGCAAGACCTACAGAAGCTATTACCCTTGCAAGTTCTTCAGCACTTTTAACACCCAAAATTTTTAGACAAATTCTTGCTAAGGGATTTGCTCTAACACCACCAACCACACCAACAGACATTGGCAATTCTATGTATCCAACTAGATCTCCCTCTTCATTAACCTCGTAGTGTGTAAGTGGTTTGTAACCTTTCATTGCTGAATAAGCATGACATGCCGATTCAACTGCTCTAAAATCGTTACCAGTCGCAATTAAGACGGCACATACTCCGTTCATTATTCCCTTGTTATGAGTTGCACATCTGTATACATCAACCTTAGCAAGCTCATAGGCTTTCATTATTCCCTTAACAATATCTTCACCACCAACTGCATTTTTATCGAAGATGGCTTTAGATATTGCAAGTCTTTGAGGACATAAATTTGATAGTATCCTCAACAAAGCTTTACCCTTTGTTATTCTCTCCAAAAAATGTGCTACTCTCTCACACATAGTATTTATGAAATTGGCACCCATGGCATCCTTCACATCTATCAGAAGATTAACAACTATCATTTCATCGAACTCCCTAACGAACAAATCCTTACAACCACCACCAATTTTTATTATTGATGATTCCATATCGTTTGCAAACTCTATTATCTCATCCTTATGTCTCAAAATCTCAAATTTTGCTGAAAATGGATTGTTTGTCAATATTTGAATCTGGCCTATCATTATTGAGCCAGTGTAATAAGTTTCAAATCCACCCTTAATCCTTGCAATTCTTGCACCATTGCTTGCTGCAGCAACCACACTCGGCTCTTCAATAACCATGGGAATTAGATACTCTTTACCATCAATCAGAAAGTTTGTGGCAATACCAATCGGTAACTCGAAAGTTCCAACAACGTTTTCTATCATGGAATTGGCAATTTCCAATCCAATTTTTGATTTTTTAAGCAATTCAACTTCTTCATGACTTAATTCCGCAAAATTCTTTAAAATCTTTAGCCTTTCTTCAACATCGAGCTTGTAGAAACC
>CAZKQI010000030.1:0-14152 GCA_964554855.1 uncultured archaeon
TTCCTAAACATTTCGAAATCAATCCATTACAATTTAAGCATTATTATAATTCCAGAAACAATATAGATAAAGTCATTTATAATTTTGAACAAATTGTGGGACATATAGAAGCTATATCTAAAATTATTGAAGATAAAGACTATTTACAGGAACTCTTTAACAAATTAGTAGGAGCTTGTCTTGAATTATGTGAAGCATTAGGTAAACATGAATTTAAAGATAAAATAAGAGGATTGAGTAAGTTAAAGTAAATTAGCTTTTACAAACACTAAAGTCGAAACAATCACAAGTGAATAGTTAAATCTAAATCAATCAAATAATCTTACTTAACTTATCAACAACTCTTGAATACCATTCATCTGCTTGTTTAACCTTGAAGAAAGACGACCCAAAAGAAAAGAAATTAGAAAGATAACGTTACTCTGGATTTTGTTCATACATGAATTATGTTACTGCATACAACAATTAAATACATTGAGGTTTTGCGGTTCTGTTGGGTTAGGGATGATTTTATCCCAACCCAACTGAGGGGTTTAGAGCTATCAAGTTCTGCATCACCCCCCAATCCGCCCCGAACCCCAGGGCTTCATCTTCGTTTTCGAGAGCACACATGGCTATGTTTATACAAGCAATCCTATGCCTGTTCCCATGCAACGAACAGGAAGGGCACATCATCGAGTGCCAATCGGGGCTTACTTCAAGCTTACCCCCACATCTCGGACACCTCGATGACGTGCCCTTCGGATTAACATAAGTTGTAGGAGTAGCGTACCACTCTGATTTGTACTGCAATATGAACTGGATTTTTCGAACCATCCAGCGGTTTAATCTTCCCAATAACTTGCGAGGTAGCTTTCGATGCCACTGCAATTTGCCGTTGTACTTGTTGATTTTGAGTTCTCTCCTGTTGATGTTGTATTTGATGCCCTTAAGGTCTTCCATTACAATGAGTAACTTCTCCCTTTCAGCAAGCTCGACTATTTCTTTAGTCACGTTGTGAAGCAACCAGTCAATTCTTCTGTTTCTTTTAGCAAACCATCTTGCAGCGACTTTTCTGTGAAGTCTAAACCTGTTCGGGTAGCGAGACTGAAATCTCCTGAATCTCTCGAAGCAGTTAACAGCACACTCGAAAACATCCTTCAAATCCCATGTGTAGAATTCGATTTTGCCATCCTTGATAACCAAGCCTTCGATGGATTTCTCGTTCAAGTCCAAAGCAAGCAAACCCTCTGGCTTGAACAACTCAACTTCCTTCTTTACTGGAAATACACAGTATTCCGGCGTTATCACGATTATACCAAGCGATAGTTCTCCATTTCTCACCTTCTCCAAATACTCTTGCTGAAACTTTCCAACTCTCAGCTTGAGGTAGATGTAATCCCCCTGCTTCCTTGTAATTCTTAACCTGTCATCATCCATCAGCTTTGCATTGTAGCCGTGCATCGCTTTCATAAATAGTTGCTTGACAACAGGTTTCGACTTCTTCCCCTTTCTTCTTCTCCAAGCTTTGTAGATTGCCAAAGCATCCTTCATTGCTAAAACGGCAGTAGCTCCACTTAAGTTGTGTTTAGTTCTAATCTCTTGCCTGTAATCATTTATCTTCGCAAGCGATGTAATCTTTCTCTCAACTGCTATATCAAGAAAATCCTGAACTGCCTTTGTATACTGCTTTATGAGCTCTAATGCTTCATCACTTGCCTCATATTCGATTTTTATACCCTTCAATGCAACTACCCTACCCACAGTATAAGTATAGATGTTTAGCTATATAAATCATCCCTAACCCAACAGAACCAGGTTTTGCAAAACATTATAAGCTATAAAACCCAATAGCATTATGATTGAATGGGACATTGGAAAGTTCAAACGTCTATTTCCCAACCTTTACAGAGAACTGTTTGACATACCAACAATATACGATCATTTCGAGAGATGTCAGAATGATGAAGAGGCTATGGAGATAATTGATTATTTTGAGAGGAGGGGTGAAATAAGTAGGGAGGAAGCGGAATATTTGAGGAAGAATTTACCAAGACATCTTTTTGGGAAGAGGAAAAGGGGAGATTATGCAAGGAGGGGTTTGATTGATTGAAATTGGAATTGCTGGAAAGCCAAATGCAGGAAAATCAACATTCTTCAAGTCCGCAACACTAATAGATGTTGCAATAGCAAGCTATCCTTTCACAACCATAGAACCCAATGTTGGAATTGCTTATGTCAGAACTGAATGTGTTTGTAAAGAATTGGGTGTAAAATGTGGTAAATGTATAGATGGTTGGAGGTTTATACCGATAAAGCTAATAGATGTTGCTGGACTTGTTCCAGGCGCTCATGAGGGAAGAGGATTAGGTAATGAGTTCTTAGATAATTTGAGGCAGGCAGAAGGTGTAATACATGTTCTAGATGCATCTGGTTCAACTGATGAAGAAGGAAATGAAGTTGGTGTTGGTGAACATGATCCAGTTAAGGATATAGAATTTTTGAGAGATGAGTTGGATATGTGGCTTTTTGGAATATTGAAAAGAAATTGGAATAAAATTATTAGAAGGATTCATTTGGAGAGAAGAGATCCCGCAAAGTTTATAGCCAATCAGTTAGCCGGTTTAGGTTTTGAGGAGTGGATGGTAAAGAAGGCTCTAAAGGGTAAAAAAGTTCAAGAATTTGATGAGAAAGATCTAATGAATTTTGCAAGAGAGTTAAGAAGTGTTAGAATGAAGATGGTTATTGCAGGTAACAAAGCAGATAAGGCTCCAGAGAATTTGATAAATAGACTGCTCAGTTTGAAGGATGAAATAGTTATACCCACATCATCATATTACGAATTGGCTCTAAGGTTAGCATCTAAAAACGGCTACATAAAGTATATACCTGGAGATAATGATTTTGAAGTATTGAAACCTCTGAATGAGAGGCAAAAAAAGTTGTTGGATGAGATAAAGAGTTTTATGAAGAAATTTGGAGGGACTGGGGTTCAGAAGGTAATAAATACGTTGGTATTTGATGTCTTGGATTACATAGTTGTTTATCCAGTTGAAGATGAAAATAAGTATACTGATAGCAAGGGTAACATTTTACCAGATGCATTTCTTGTCAAGAAGGGAACTACTGTCAAGGAATTTGCATACAAGATACATACAGAAATGGGAGAACACTTCATATATGCAATAGATGCTAAGAGAAAGATTAGAATTGGAGAAGATTACGAACTCAAGCATAATGATGTAGTTAAGATTGTATTTGCAAAGTGAAAGGATTTTATACCTACAACAAATCTTCTTTTGATGATACCGACGCTAGATGATATCGATTACGATGGTAAATCTATTTTAGTGAGACTGGATATAAATGCTCCAATAGTAAATTCAACAATTCTCGATACAACAAGATTTGAAAGTCATATCCCAACGCTTAAGGAGTTAGAGAATTCTAAAGTTGTAATACTTGCACATCAAAGTAGACCGGGGAAAAAGGATTTCACTACATTAAGTGCACATGCAAAAATTTTATCGAAGTTTTTGGGTAAAGATGTGAAGTACATAGATGAGATATTTAGTAGTAGGGTTATAAATGAAATTAAATCTATGAGTATTGGAGAAGTTTTATTGTTGGAGAATGTTAGATTTTATTCTGAAGAGCAGTTGAAGAGAGATGCTGAGGAACATTCGACATGTCATATGGTTCAGAAGTTGAAAGATTTGTTTGATTTTTTTGTGAATGATGCATTTTCAGCTTTTCACAGACCCCATGCATCCTTAATAGGTTTTGTTCCAGTTTTGCCCACAGTAGTTGGTAGACTTGTTGAAAAAGAAGTTAAGGCTTTAAGTAGAGTTTTTGAGGAAAAGGGAAGGAAAATTTTCATACTGGGTGGTGCCAAAATAGATGATGCTGTAAAAGTTTTAAAGAATGTTTTAACAAATGAAATTGCAGATAAAGTTGTTTTGACAGGTGTTGTTGCAAATTACTTCCTAATTCTCTCTGGCTTCGATATTGGAGAAGAGAATAGAAGAGTTGTTGAGGAAAATAAGGGAGATGTTAGAGATGAAGAGCTAATAAAAATCCTCAAAAAATACAGGGAGAAGATTGTACTTCCAAAAGATGTTGCAGTTGAGAAGGATGGAGTCAGAGTAGATGTACCACTTGAAAGTTTCGATGGAAAGAACATGATTAAAGATATTGGAATAGAAACTATATCGATGCTATCGGAACTCATTCCCGAATATGATGTTGCAGTAATAAATGGACCTGCTGGAATTTTTGAGGATGAAAGGTTCACATTGGGAACTTCAGAAGTTTTAAAGGCTGTTTCTAAAGCAAAGTATTCTGTTGTTGGAGGGGGACATATCGCTACAGCTACAAGAATGTTTGGATTAGATAGATATATGGATCACATTTCAACTGCTGGTGGTGCTTGTATAAGGTTTTTAAGTGGTGAGAAACTTGTCGTTTTGGAAGTAATTAAGAAGTATTGGGAAGAGAAGTGGAGAAAAAATGCTCAAATTGAAAGATATTGGTATAGAAAGATTGAATGAGCTTCAAAAAATTGTCATTCCGAAGGTAGCTGAAGGTAGAGACATCTTGATAACAGCTCCAACTGGTAGCGGTAAAACTGAATGTGCAGTAATACCAATATTGAAGAAGATGCTCAGAATGAATTGTAGAGGAATAACTTTCCTCTACATAACGCCACTAAGAGCCTTGAATAGAGATTTAATTAGGAGATTGAAAATTTTTGCTGAGAAGTTAGGATTTAGCATAGCTGTTAGGCATGGAGATACTTCAAATAGTGAAAGAAGAATACAATCATTAAAACCACCTCAAATATTGATAACAACTCCAGAAACATTTCAAATACTCTTTTTGGGTAAAAGGCTCAGATCTGCTTTGAGTAACGTTAAATTTGTTGTAATAGATGAAGTTCACGAGCTTGCCGATTCTAAAAGAGGTGTTCAGCTTGCAATAGCTTTAGAAAGGCTTAAAAGGATTGCAAAATTTCAGAAAATTGGTTTGTCAGCAACTTTAAGCAATGCCAAAGAAATTGCAAGCTATTTTGGATTTGAAGAAGTTTTTGAATGGAATGCTAAGAAGTCTTACGAATTTAAAGTTGTAAGAGGAGATATTGACGATATAATAAAAATAGTAAATTCTTATAGATCCGCTTTGATATTTACAAATACAAGGCAAACTGCAGAGTATTTGGGTGTGAAGCTTAAAAAATTTATAGATGTTGAGGTTCATCACAGTTCTCTCTCAAAAGATGTGAGGATAGATGCAGAGAAAAGATTTGCAAGAGGTGAGTTGAAAGCTCTCATTTGTACTTCCTCAATGGAATTGGGTATAGATATTGGACATGTTGATGTTGTTGTTCAGTTTAACAGTCCAAGAGAAGTAAGAAGACTAATTCAAAGGGTTGGCAGAAGTGGACACAGGCTTGATAGAGTTTCGATAGGATACATAGTGGCAAATGAATTTGATGAAATTTTGGAATCTATGGCAGTAATTGAGAGGGCTAGAAGAGGTTTAATAGAACCCATTATACCTTACGAAAAACCTCTCGACGTTTTAGCCAATCAGATTGTTGCAATGCTTTTGGAAGGATACAAGATTGATGAAATATACGATATCGTAAGAAATGTAAAATTTTACGATAATTTGACTTTTGAGGAATTTAAGGAAGTTTTTGAATTCTTAGAATACAGCGGATTGATTAGGAAAGGTAAGGTTACAAGAAAGGGAAGAAAATACTTCTATTCGAATATATCAATGATACCAGATGAAAGGAAGGTGAAAGTGATAGATATAACTACTCAAAGGGTTATAGGATATCTGGATGAAAGCTTTCTCTCATCTTTAAATAATGTTTTTGCAATGAAGGGAGAATTGTGGAGAATTTTGGCAATAGATGATGCCATTAGAGTTGAAAAGGTTGAAGCTGAGGGTGTCATTCCATCTTGGATTGGTGAAGAGATTCCCGTACCTTATGAAGTTGCAAGAGAGGTTGGAAAGATTAGAAGAAATGCCAAAAATTTCGATGTAGTTAATGAAACTTTGAGAAAGGGATTTGCAATTGCAGATGACAGAACAATCACAATTGAAGGTAGAGGAAAAGTTGTTATAAATGCCTGCTTTGGGCATAAGGTAAACGAAACTCTTGCAAAGCTAATATCTGTTTTCCTTCCAAAACCTTTTGAAATAAATTCTGAGCCTTATAGGATAAGAATAAAGGGTAATGTGGATGCAAACTACATTAAGGATATCTTAATGAATATAAAGATCGATGAGGCTGAGAAGTTAATTGAAATTGCATTGATGGATTCAAGGGTAATGCATTACAAATTTGTCGAAGTTGCAAAGAGATTTGGCCTTCTCAACGATATTAGTAGAATTAATATTAGAAAGTTAATTGAGAAGATGAGAGGTAGTGTTGTCTATAGAGAGGCTTTGAAAGAGGTTTTTCATGATAAACTTGATTTAGAAAGAACTATTGAAGTCTTGAAAGATATTCAGAAAGGGCACATAAAAATTCTTACATTTGAGGAACTCAGTCCCATATCAAAATTGGGTGAGATTAGAGTTGGAGATTTTGTTGGAGATAGAGAAAATGCTTTACTTAGTGCTTTTAAGGATAGAATTGAGAATGAATTTTGCTACTTAATTTGCCTAAGATGTGGTTGTAGATTGAAAATGAAAGTTAATGAAATTGATGAAATAAAATGTATTAAATGCAAATCTGTAATGGTTGCCTGCATAAATGCAAGGAGAGATTTAAGTAAGATAGATAAGAATGAATTGTACAGAAGTGCAAATCTAGTTATGAATTATGGTAAGAGGGCAATATATGCCCTAAACACATTAGGTGTTGGAGTGAATACTGCAACAAGAATTTTATCAAGATATTACAGAAATGATTATGAATTCTTTAAAGAATTGATGGAAGCTGAAAGGAAATTTATAAGGACTCGTCTCTTCTGGTTTCATTAAACTTCCTTCCCAACTCCACAACATCTCCTATCACTATTAGAGCTACACCCTTAACATTCCTTTCAACAATTTCTGCAATATTTTTAAGATTTCCAAAATATACTTTTTGATTATCAAGTGTTCCGTTTTCAATTACAGCTACAGGAGTTTTAGGGTCTTTTCCAAGATCGATAAATCTTTTCATTATTTCTCTGATTTTCTCCTTACCCATCAAAATAACTATTGTTCCTTCCAAAGCAGATTTTCCTATATCATCCAATTTTCTACCAGTCATGACAAAAATTGTAGAAGATTTTCCCTTATGAGTTAGAGGAATATTTGCAGAAGTTGGAACCGCAGTAATTGAACTCAATCCAGGTATTATCTCAAATGGTATTTTGTTTTTTATTAAATATTCAACCTCTTCACCTCCTCTCCCAAAAACAAAAGGATCTCCACCCTTCAACCTAACTACAGTTTTTCCTTCTCTCGCAAGCTTAACCATTAGCTCATTTATTACCCTCTGCCTAATTGAACCATTCTCACACGAATCTTTACCTACATATACAATTTCCTTACAAATTTCTCTTATCATTTTTTCAATCTTATCGCCAACTAATCTATCGTAAAGAACTACATCAGCTTCTCTCAAAACTTTCAGAGCTTTCACAGTTAATAGGTCTGGATCACCCGGGCCAGCACCAACTATGTATACCTTGCCCACCACTGACATTTCTGATGCTTATCATTCTAAAAGATTTGCGAAAATGATTTTTCGGTATTAAATTCCAGTTTTATGAAATTTAATTTCGAAAATCTTATATATGGTTATAGAGACGATAAATACGAAGTTATTGGGAGGTGGTTTAATGCCAGTAGTAGAAGGTGTAGAGTTACCAGAAACTCCTCTGCTTGATGAACTTGAAAAGGGGCCGTGGCCATCCTTTGTAAAAGAAATTAAGAGAGCTGCTATTGAATCAGAGAAAGCTATGAAGGCTGGAAAGAAAATAAAGCTACCAGGTGCAGCAAAGGGTCTTTTGAAAGTTCTTGAATTAGCTTATAAAGATAAGAGGACTCATTGGAAGCATGGAGGTATCGTAGCTGTCTTCGGTTATGGTGGAGGAGTTATAGGAAGATACTGTGACTTAGAAGATAAGGTTCCAGAGGTTTGGCACTTCCACACAATGAGAATTAACATGCCAGCAGGATGGTTCTATTCTACAAAGGCTTTGAGAGCTATATGTGATGCTTGGGAGAAGTGGGGTTCTGGATTAACAAACTTCCATGGTTCAACTGGAGATATAATTCTGTTAGGTACAAGAACGGAACATTTACAGCCAATGACAAATGCTCTAGCTTACTTAGATAAGCTTTATGGTTCCCCAGCACCTTTTGATATAGGTGGTAGTGGTTCAGATTTGAGAACTCCTGCAGCATGCATGGGCCCCGCCTTGTGCGAATTTGCATGCTACGACACACTTGAAGCTTGCCATCAGTTTACAATAAGATATCAGGATGAGTTGCATAGGCCAATGTGGCCTTACAAGTTTAAGATAAAGTGCGTTGGTTGTCCAAATGACTGTGATGCTGCAAAAGCAAGAGCAGACTTTGCTATAATAGGAACTTGGAAGGATGAAATTCAGATTGACCAAGAGGCTGTTAGAGAATACGCTAAGGCTGGTGTGGACATTGAGAAACAGGTTGTAAAGAAGTGCCCAACTGGAGCAATAAGCTGGGATGGAAATGAGTTGAAGATAGACAACAAGAACTGTATAAGGTGTATGCACTGTATAAATGTCTTGCCAAAGGCTTTGAAGCCTGGTAAGGAGAAGGGTGCGACAATACTGATTGGAGCTAAGGCACCATTCGTTGATGGAGCAATAATCGGATGGGTTGCAGTACCATTCATTCCAGCAGATGAGATCATTGACAAGTGCTGTGAAATGCTTGAAGCCATATGGGAGTGGTGGGATGAGAATGGTAAATTCAGAGAGAGAGTCGGAGAACTGATATGGAGAGTTGGAATGTCAGAGTTCTTAAAAGTAATTGGTCAAAAGGCTGATGTTAGAATGGTAAAAGCTCCGAGAAACAACCCGTTCATATTCTGGAGAGAATTGCAAGAATAAGTTTGGGAGGTGTTGTTTATGGTTGCTCAGGAGAAGGAACCTGAAGAAGAGTTGGAACCAAAAACGGATTTTGGCCCACCGCACTATTCAATAATGTTGCATCCCGTCATTAAGAACAACTATGGAAAATGGAAGTATCATGAAGTTGTAAAGCCAGGTGTAATAAAGAGAGTCGCTGAGAGTGGAGACGTACTTTATGTAGTAAGATTTGGTTCTCCAAGGTTGTTGAGTATATACACGGTAAGGGATTTATGTGATATTGCAGACAAATACTCCGATGGCTATCTAAGATTTACAAGCAGAAACAATGTAGAATTCTTCTTAACTGATGAAAATAAGATAGAGGATCTAATCAAAGAAGTTCAGGAGAAGTTGGGATTCCCATGTGGTGGAACTTGGGATGCTACGAAAGGTGAATACGGTCTATCAAACATAATTCACACACAGGGATGGGTGCACTGCCACACACCAGCTACAGATGCATCTGGTATAGTTAAAGCTGTAATGGATGAATTATATGACTACTTTACAGATCATAAGTTACCAGCATTATGCAGAATTTCTCTTGCTTGCTGTGGTAACATGTGTGGAGCAGTTCATGCATCAGACATTTCAATGGTTGGAGTTCACAGAAAACCACCTAAAATTGATGATGATGCCGTAAGAAGAACTTGTGAAATCCCATCAACAGTAGCTGCATGTCCAACTGGTGCACTTAAGCCAGACATGAAGAGAAAGACTGTTATACTCGACAAAGACAAGTGCATGTATTGCGGAAACTGTTATACAATGTGCCCTGGAACTCCATTATTCGATCCAGAGAACGATGGAGTAGCAATACTTGTAGGTGGTAAAATATCGGATGCAAGGTATCCTCCACAGTTATCTAAGGTAGTAGTTCCATGGATACCAAACAATCCACCAAGATGGCCTGAAGTTGTTCAAACTGTTAAAAAGATCCTTGAGACCTGGGCAACTCATGCAGAGAAATACGAAAGAATTGCTGAGTGGGTAGAAAGAATTGGTTGGGAGAGATTCTTCGAATTGACAGGCTTAGAATTCTCTGAAAAGCTAATTGAAGACTACCATAGAACGCCATACCTCTACACAACATTCAGAGCATCTGCAGCATTTAGATGGTAAAACGTATATACTTCTTTTACCTATTTTTTTTGGTGACCTAAAATGGCAGAGGAGATTAACAAGGAAGAGTTAAAGCAAAAGTTGATAGAATATTTACAAAAGAAGCCTTGGCAAGTTAGGGATTTGGCCAAAATTCTTAGAGTTAAGAAGAGAGATCTTGATAAGATTGTTCAGGAATTGATAAATGAGGGAAAGGCTGCCTATTGGTCGTCTGGTTCAACAACATATATTACAACACCAGAAAAATTGAAGGAGATGGAAGAGAAGAGAGCTGGAGTTTAAACCTTTTCAATTTTTAAATAATTTGTTTATTTGTTTTCTTGCTTAAAATTCAAAAAGATTAAATAATACTATTCATTAAACTCAATGGGGTGATAGCATGGTAGAGATAAAAGTAGATCTTGACAAATGTGATGGATGTGGAGAATGTATAGGTGTTTGTCCTGGTGAAGTTTGGGAAATCGGTGAAGATGGAAAAGCACATCCAGTAAGGCCCGAAGATTGTCAGGAATGTTGCTCTTGTGTTGAATCCTGTCCTAATGGAGCTATATGGGTTGATATTTGTGAATAAATACTTTTATTTTATTTATTTTAACGTCAATAGACGTAATAAAATTCGTTAAATTTATAAGATGTGTAGAAGTCTCTTTTTATGGATCATGTAATCGATATACTCAAAGATAAGATATCTGGTGAAGTTGTATTCTCCGATAATCCCGGTAAAGCTTTAAAGAAGTGGAGAAGAATATTTGAAATTTCTCAAAAGGAATTGGCAGATAAAATGGGTGTTTCTCCCTCCGTGATAAGTGACTATGAAAGCGATAGAAGGAAGTCTCCTGGAATAAATTTTATAAGAAAGGTAATAACGGCATTGTTTGAAATAGATAAATCTAGAGGTTACAAAATAATTTCAAAGTATAGAGAACTTATAAGTGGTATAAATCTTGATGTAATAATAGATATGAAGGAATTTACCCAATCCCTAAGATTCGATGAATTCGTTAAGATTATAGATGGTTATGCAATAGTTGAAACGGATAGGGTTATAGGTGGTTACACAATTGTTGATAGCATAAAAGCAATTCTTACATTGAATGCCTATGATTTCTACAAGCTCTATGGCTATACAAGTGAAAGAGCTCTCGTATTTACTAAGGTTTCAACTGGAAGATCTCCTATGGTAGCAGTTAGAGTTGCAAATCTAAAGCCAAGTGTTGTTGTTCTTCACAATTTAAGAAGAGTTGATGATATTGCAATAAAGATTGCAGAGGTTGATAATGTTGGATTGGTTGTAACAGATCTCCAGATTGAGGAATTGATAGACAAGTTGAGAGGTGTTGAGTAATGGTGGGTGTAGTTTCTTATGGAACTTATATACCCAAGTATAGGATAAAGGTTGAGGAAATTGCGAGGATATGGGGTGAAAATGCAGAAATTATAAAGAAGGGTTTGGGAATTGAACAAAAATCTGTTCCTTCTTGGGATGAGGATACTTCAACAATAGCAGTTGAATCTGCAAGAGAGGCTTTGAGAAGAGCTAATATTGATCCTAAAAAGATTGGTGCAGTCTTTGTTGGCAGTGAATCTCATCCCTACGCTGTAAAGCCCACTGGAACAATAGTGGCAGAAGCTTTAGGAATTGGTAACAATTACTTCTGTGCAGATTTAGAATTTGCATGCAAAGCTGGAACTGCTGCAATGCAAATATGTTATGCAATGGTCAAAGCTGGAATGATAGAATATGGCATTGCAATAGGTGCAGATATCAGTCAGAGTAGGCCGGGAGATCCATTGGAATATACTGCAAGTGCTGGAAGTGCATGTTTCATAATTGGTAAGGATTGTATAGCGGAGATTGAAGGAACATACTCATTTACAAGTGATACACCAGACTTTTGGAGGAGGGAAGGACAGCCTTATCCTTCACATGGTGGTAGATTTACTGGACAACCAGCATACTTTAGGCACATAATTGAAGCTACGAAAGGATTGTTAAACAATTTAGGATTGAAACCGTCAGATTTTGCTTATGCTGTATTTCATCAGCCAAACGGTAAATTCCCAATGAGGGTTGCAAAAATTTTGGGATTTACAAAGGATCAGATTAAACAGGGATTGGTTGTACCCTACATAGGAAACACTTACTCAGGTTCTTCTCTGATTGGATTTGCTTCCATCTTAGATGTTGCAAAACCCGGTGATAGAATACTTCTAACTTCCTTTGGAAGTGGTGCTGGAAGTGATGCATTCTCATTTATAATTACAGATAGGATAGAGAGCTTTGAAAGAAATCCGACAGTTTTTGAGAAAATCATGAAGTGTGAATACGTGGATTATGGTCTTTACGTTAAGCTCAGGAAGAAGATAAGATTCGGGTGATTTTATGAGAGAAGTTGCAATAATTGGTGTAGGCTGTTCAAAGTTTGGAGAACTTTGGGATATGGGTTTCAGAGATATTGTAATTTCGGCAGGTATAGAGGCTTTGGAAGATGCTGGATTAGAAGGGAGGGAAATTGAAGCTGTTTATGCTGGTAACATGAGTGCTGGAAGATACATAGGGCAAGAACACATAGCATCATTGATAGCAGATTATTCTGGCTTAGCAGATTTGCACATTCCCTGTGTAAGGGTTGAAGCTGGAGATGCAAGTGGAGGAGTTGCTTTGAGACAGGCTTACATGGCAGTTGCATCTGGTGTCCATGATATTGTAATTGCAGCTGGAGCAGAAAAAGTTACAGATGTTCCAAATGCAATGGAAATACTTTCAGCTTCAGCTGATGTTGAATGGGAAGTTTTTAATGGAGCAAACTTGCCAGCATTGTATGCAATGATTGCAAGAATGCACATGAAGAAATTCGGAACTAAGGAAGAAGATTTGGCTATGATTAGTGTTAAGAATCATAAGAATGCAACTCTAAATCCGAAAGCCATGTTTAAAAGAGAAATAAGCTTGGATGTTGCTCTTAACTCACCTTACGTTGCAGAACCACTTAAGTTGTTTGATTGTTCTCCAATTTGCGATGGTGCTTCAGTCGTTGTTTTGGCAAGTGAAGATGTTGCAAAGAAATACACGGATACACCCATCTACATAAAAGCTTGCACTCAGGCTAGTGATTACATGGCATTACAGAGTAGGAGAGATATTACAACAATGGATGCTGTAGTTTTTGCAAGTAGAGAAGCTTACAGAATTGCAAAAATTGAGCCAAATGATGTTGATTTTGCTGAAGTGCACGATTCATTCACAATAGCTGAAATTATAGCTTATGAGGATTTGGGCTTTGCTAAGAAGGGTGAAGGTTCCAAGTTGATAAGAGAGGAAGTGACAGCTTTAGATGGCGATTTGCCAGTAAACACATCTGGAGGTTTGAAGGCATTTGGGCATGCGGTAGGAGCGACTGGAGTTAGACAAGCTGTAGAAATTGCTTTACAGTTGAGGGGGGATGCTGGAAAGAGGCAAGTTGATGCAGAGATTGGTTTATCTCTAAATATTGGTGGAACTGGTGCTACAGCTGTAGTTACAATTTTTGCGAGGTGATGTGAATGTTGCCAAAGTTTTGGAGAAAGATTAGGTATAGATACAATCTCATAGGAAGTTACTGTGAGAACTGTGATAGCTACTTCTATCCACCAAGAAATCTCTGTCCAAAGTGTAGAAGAAAGGGTAAGGTTAAGGAGGTGCAGTTAAGCGGTTATGGAAGGGTTTTGAGCTGGAGTATTGTTCACGATGGAATCGAAAACTTCTGGATTTCTAAACCTTATATAGTTGCACTTATAGAGCTTGATGAAGGAGCAAGAATTGTTGCTCCATTGGATTGCAATCCTGAAGAAGTTAAAGAGGGAATGAGAGTTAAAGCTGCTTTCAGAAAGTTTGGAGAGGATGGTGAGGATGGAATAATTTATTATGGAACTAAGTTCGTTCCAGT
>CAZKQI010000031.1:0-1418 GCA_964554855.1 uncultured archaeon
TTCATGGATGATGATAAGTGGATGAAAATATATAGAGTACTGAATTCCAATCTTGAAAATGTTGAAGAAATTCTGGATGAGGCATTGGAGACTTTAAAGGAGAAGAGTTTTAGCAGGAGAATTGCATTCGATTTACTTCTCAGAGTTGCTGAAGAGAAACCTGAAATTCTTCTGAAATATACTGAGAAGTTGAAAAAATTAATTGGAGAGGGTTTTGAATCCGTTTATGCATCCATAGTTCTTGGAAAACTATCTCTAAAGTATCCGAGTGTAGTGGATGATGCTATGGTATCGAAGATTTTTGATTTGATGAATAAAAATGAAATGAAATGTTATCTGCTAATTGCACTTTCCGATATAGCTCTTTCAAATCCTAAGCTAATATCCAATTACATTCTGAATTTAATAGAACTGATAATGGATAGGAGTTGGGAAGTAAGATGGAATACGGCAAAAGTATTTCTAAATCTAATTGAATCAGATCTTAGCTCTGTCAAATCATACATTGAAAAAATAGAGGAGATAGCTAAAAACGAAAGGTTGAAACCTTCTGTCAGAGTTGTTGCTCAGGTTATATTGAATGGATTTAAAGAGAAGAGCTAACAATCTATCAAGTCTCTAATCTTAACGATTGGAGGAAATTCCCTCTTATGTTTACTTTTTTCAATCATTTCCAAAACTTTTCTTACATCTCTTTCACTCACATCAAAATCTTTCGGAATATCTTCAGGTTTGTATCCCTTTTCTAAAGCCTTCAAAATAATGTCCAGTTTTTGATATGTTATTCCCATTTCTTCTTCATCAGTTTGCCCTATCCAAAGACCTGCTGAAGGTTTTTTCTTTATTATTTTCTCTGGGACACCCAAAAACTTTGCAAGTTCAAAAACCTCAGTTTTATATAAATCACCTATTGGAAGGAAATCTACACCACCATCACCGTATTTCGTATTTCCACAGAACGTGAACTTTCCGTTTCTTTCGACAAGTAGATTGTGATACGGCGGAACATCTGGACACCAAACAACACCTCTATAGTCAACCTTTGATACCCTCTCTGGATAGATTGATGTCTTGGCAACCGTTATTAGATACGATTCTTGACTTCTTATGATCTTTCCATTGTATTCAGCAATCCTTGGCTCTCTAACTGAAATTGTCGCATGCATTCCCAACTTTGCGCACAGTTCCACAATATCAAGTGCCAACTGACGTGAAATTGTTTGGTAATTCTGGTTATACCAGCCATCGCTGTCCATCAGACCTTTATAAAGCCAGAACAGCTTATCAGCAGGATACTTAAGCACCCATCTTGGTATTTTCTTGTTCTTGGCGTTAGTTCCACACTGTTTGAATATCTCATATAGAGCCTTCGAATTAATTCTGACAAAGTATTTGTAAGCTCTGTACCTTATATTCAA
>CAZKQI010000031.1:1518-10830 GCA_964554855.1 uncultured archaeon
TGGTTTGGTGTTACGAGCAAATCCGTTCTCTTACCATTTATGCTGATCATCTCACCGTCGTAGTTAAAGGTGTAAACACCTTTAACTGGAACCTCTTCAACTTTACCAGTATTTGGGTTAAGTGAAAATACTATATCTCCAGGCTTTAACTCCTTGTATGTCTTTAATCCTTCAGTTGTTAGCACCCTTGTCTTCTCATCGTAGCAGAAATATCCAATCATTAACTCGCTTTTATTACTTGTTCCCGCAACGAGATAATTTAAGCTATTTGCATAGAAATAATTTATAATCATTCTAATCCTTGATCTTACGTTTGCTTTTGCTATATAACTTCCTTCCCCTAGTTTATTCAAGAAAGCTTCAACAATAGGATTTATTTCAATGTATCTGTAATTTATATCCAAAATCTTACATACCTCCAGAGCATCTTCAATATCTTCTTTCATCGTAACTCCTTTTTCTGGCATTATCAACCCTAAAACCCTCTTATTCCCCAAAGCTCTAACACAAAGGAATGCTGTAGTAGCACTATCGACACCACCACTTATTCCGACAGTTACACCCCTTGCATCAGAAGATTCGACATAATCCCTAATGAATTTAACAATTCTATCTACAACTTCTTCCCACATAACAAAGATAGGAGATTAAAAACTTAAAACACCTTCCCATACTGAACGGAAGTTTGTGCATTATAAAAATAAAGTTCCACTGAGCGATAAGTGAGCAGAATACTATTCCATGATTTTTCTGAAAGAATTTAAGAAGACATTAAGAATATCAAAACAAAAGACTATTAGAAAGATCGTAAAGACGTAGCTTTTTAAATGAAGCAACGATTGCAAGGTTGTTAGCTCTTAAAATCTTTGTTAATTAAACACACCCCACTTCATAAATACCTCAATCCTTGCATTAAAAGTGAAGATCGAGTCCACAACAGTCTTTGATTTAAGGGACATTAAGCAATTTTAAACCTCTTAGTGCAATAACGTAGGCAGAAGCGGTATGTTTATCTATACCTAATTTTCTCATTAAACTCTTACCAATTTTAGTAGTATTGGCCGGATTTACGTAAGAGGTCTTAATTCCGTACAAAGGAGCTTTCATTATAATTCTCTCAATGACTCTGCTTCTGAACGACTGGACAGCATAGTTGTAGTTTTCATTGAACCTCCTACCGTTCTTGATCCACATCAACTTCAACTTACCTAATACAGACAGATTTTCCAGATATATTCTACATACTCCGTGATTGTAAGCGTACTTTAGCATCTCATGAACTCTCATTCCTATTATGCTCCAAACTCTACTCTTGGGCATGTTTCTAGATTTAATCTCTCTGAAGCAGAAGGTTTTGAAATCTCTTAGCTTACTATCTCTACCAACGATTGCAAGGTTTATTCTGTCTAAGTTCACATCAATTCCAGCAATATTCTTGCCTTTTGGTTGGTTATATCTTCTCATAAGCTCTAAATAGAAGTCGTAGTCTACCGCAACTTGGATTTCGCCATGTGTAAACAACACTCCTTTACGATTACCAAATTGCTTTAGCACAACTCTCGCATAGTAAGGTTGCATGTAGAACCATATATTTTGAAGAATTGGTTTGTATATTTTAGAAATTGTTGGCTTAACGATTATATAGGATTTACTACCTTCAAAGTCAAATGTTAAAACTCTAAAAGATAAATCTTCTCGTATCTTGATGTTTATGTTCATGTGCCTACTTTCACCTTCGCATTGGAAAAGTAGCCAGTTGTTAAATTTTACATTTTCCAGTTTAACTTCTTCATCAAATCCTAATTTCTTATACAATCGATTAAGTTCGTTCACGGATTCAATGATTCCATAGACCAAATCTATCGCTCCATCAACATATCTTCTGTTTGGTATAATCTCATAACCAATTTTCCGATATCTCTTGTACATAGAGAACTGTGAAAGTGGCTGTTTCCCATCGTTCAAAAAGGTTTCAAACACTTTTAGAGCTACTAATCTAAACAATCTAGCCGTTGCTAACAATCTTCTCGCATCATCTCCAGAAGCATTGAATGGTAGGGTTAAGGTTATATAATCCATGAAGGATATCTCACCAAAAGATTTATAAATGTTGGTTGTAGAATTTAGTGTACCCCGATCGTTCCGAGATCCGTAGTCGTAAGGCTACGGTGAGGGGCGTCGGGCGTCCGTGATGACCGAACCGTCTCTTAACGTTCATTAAAGGGGGTGGTTCGAAGAACGGTAAAGACTTAAATATCCTTCAAAAAGCTTTGTGTTATGGCGAGAAAACCTGCAAGGATGTGGAGAAGTTTGGAAAGGCCTTACACAAGAAAAGAATACATAGATGGTATACCGGGAACAAGAATAAGAATGTTCGAGATGGGTAAAAAATCTGGTGATTTTCCCGTCATGCTCACATTGATTGCTGAGGAGGGTGTTCAAATCAGAGACAATGCTTTGGAAGCTGCAAGACTTGCAGCTGGTAAGTATCTTGCTAAGACTGTTGGAAGCATGAACTTTAAGCTCAAGATAAGACAGTATCCACATCACATTTTGAGGGAGCACAAGATGGCTGTAGGTGCTGGAGCTGATAGAATTTCTCAAGGAATGAGGAAAGCTTTTGGTAAACCTGTAGGTTTGGCAGCACAGATTCATCCTGGAGATAAAATATTGAGTGTCTGGGTTAAGCCAGAGCACTTCGAATATGCTAAAGAGGCTTTGAAGAGAGCAAACCAAAAACTACCGACTCCAACAAGGATAGTAATTGAGAAGGGTGCAGAGTTACTAAAAGGTAAAATATAATCTAAACATGCTTGCAATAACTGTATACGGTTTGGATAAACCTGGAATTGTTTATAGTATATCCAATGTTTTGGCAAATGCCAATGTAAACATAATAGATATTGAGCAAAAAGTATCTCACGGAATATTTCTTATGTATGTTGTTGCTGACGATTCAAAATCAAATTTGAGTTTTGATGAACTGAGAAATCTTTTGATTGAAGAAGGTAAGAAGCTTGGTGTTTCTGTTCATGTCTCAAAGTTTGAAGAAAGGGTAAATCCTAAAAAGAACCTTTACGTAATAACAGTTTTGGGTAAAGATAGGGTTGGTATTGTGAGGGATATAGCAAAGATTTTGCTCGAACATGGTGTTAACATAGAGAATACAAGTTTAATTGCAAGAGGAAAATTGATTTCCATAGAATTTGTAGTTGATGTAAGGAATGCCAATATCGAAGATTTGAAAAGAAAGTTGAGGAAAGATATTGAGAAATTGAATCTCGATATTGTGATACAGCATTATGATGAATTTAAGAGGGAAAAGAGGTTGATAGTTTTTGATATGGATTCTACTCTTGTAGATGCGGAAATAATAGATGAATTGGCAAAATATGCTGGAGTTGAAGAGGAAGTTAGAAGAATTACGGAGAATGCTATGAAGGGGAATATTGATTTTAAGAAGGCTTTGGAGGAGAGAGTTAAACTACTTAAGGGCTTGCCTGTAGATGTTTTGGAGAGAATTTACAAAAACATAAGATTTACAGAAGGTGCTAAGGAATTGATTCAGGCATTAAAAAGGGCAGGTTATAAGGTTGCTGTTGTGAGTGGAGGATTTACATATTTCACAGATAGATTGAAGGAGGAACTTAATTTAGATTATGCATTTGGAAATGAGCTTGAGATTAAGGATGGAAAACTTACGGGTAGAATAAAGGGTAGGATTATAGATGCGAATGAAAAAGCAAGGATAATAGAGGAAATAGCAATGAAGGAGGGTATAAGTAAGGAGAATGTGGTTGCGGTTGGTGATGGAGCAAACGATAAAATAATGATAGAAAATGCTGGATTGGGTATTGCTTTCAATGCTAAAGAAGCTTTAAAGGATGTTGCAGATGGTTCTATTTCTAAAGAGAATTTGATAGGATTGGCTTGCGTTTTAGGTTTATTCAGAAAAACTGAAAAATTTTAATATATAATTTCAAATCTACTACTCATGAAAATTACTGGTATACTTGGATCTATCGTATTATTGCTATCGATATTGACATACTCATCAATTCATCGTGCCAGACCTGAAATGATTGATTTAAAGAAATTTATGATTTGTATGATTGTTATAGTTTTAGCCATTGCATTTCAAGGCATTTTAGGTTTTCTTTCTGCATCTAATATTTTAGATGTATATTTTCATAGTTTCTATGGTTTTTCAATATTTTTGATTGCTCTAATATGCATAATGTATAGTTGTCTCAAGAGATTGAAGGAATATGGTTGTTTTACTTTGGGAAAAGAGGCTTTCGATTTGCTTATATACGTCATAGTATTGACTATGTTCAGTTTCAGTAATGAAATCATGAGTTATCTTCTCGCACATTTCGAGATTGAAATTGTAAAATTTTTTACAATTACAACAGTTGTTATACTCGTATCAATTCTATTGGGTCTGAGTTTTTATGGTCTTAAAATTTATAGAGATGTTATTGCACTTGCAGAACCAATAAATCTAATTGGACCAATAAAAACAGCTTGCTTAGCCTTTGCGATATACGGGGCTGTAGCCATTTTTATTACCTTTCAAAAAAGTTCATGTATTTTTATGATAATTGGTCATATATCTCTTCTTGCATCAGCTCTTCAAATTCTATGGGAAGTAACGAGCAAATACTACATCCCTTTTAGGATTTAAAAATAATTTTTTCAATATCAATTGTTTCAGCCCTTCTAATGACACATTTAAGTGAATCCTTACATAAATGAAGATTAAACTTTCTATTAAATATTATCAAACCCCTACTTCCTCCAAAAAAGTCAAAACCTCTTATACATGCTTTAAAAACTTCTAAATCCTTTCTCAATACGTAACTTGCAAATCTCATTTCTTCAAGCATTGATGGCTTACAAACCATTGCATTATCAGTTCCAATCAACCATTTATCGTATTCAGATAAAATTTCATAGTTCTTCTTGTTTAGCAATCCGAAGAATGCGTTTGACCTCATGCATGTAACTATTGGAATTCCTTCATCCATAGCTCTTTTTAGATTCTTAACACTTGCCATATTCATGTGAATTATCAAATCTGGCTCTAAAGCAAGAGCACCTTCAACATCTTCATCATCAACTTCACCTGCATGAATGGCAAAAATTTTACCTTTTCTCTTGGTAATATTCCTTAACTCCTCTAAAAATCTATAATCGTGATCTCTAACAGAACTCATCCCAAATCCAATAGATTTATCAACTAAAATTTCAGCCTCTTCAATGCTTGAAGGTCTAGTTAATGATAATACGTTAAAATCTTTTATTATTTTATATCCTCTCAATCCCATTTCAGTGAAGTTGAGAATTGAGGATGTACCACTTCTCATAGCAATTTTAACAGATCTTTCTACACCTTCTCTAATTTCATCATCTCCAAATTTATTCAAAATCTTGAACTTGAATTCCATAGCACTTATCAAATCTACATTTGGAACTTCAGCAATTGAATCTAAAAGATGTGTATGGGAATTGAAAAATGTGGGAGTTGCTATGTATTTCGCTTCGATTTTGCATTCTTCAAATTCACCATCATCATATATTATGCCCTTAACTATCTCTCCTTCCTCTGTAATCAGTTCAACAGGATACATCCCTCATCAGCCTGACTCACCAACTTGGAATACCTTGCAAGATATCCACTATGCTTTATATCTATTGGTTTCCATTTTTCCCTTCTATTTTCAAGCTCTTCCTCACTCACCTTAAGCTCAATCTTTCTCTTAGGAATATCAATAATTATTAAATCATCTTTCTCAACCAAAGCAATATTCCCTCCAACTAAAGCTTCTGGTGAAACATGTCCTATGCATGGCCCCCTTGTAGCACCACTGAATCTTCCATCTGTTATTAGAGCAACTCTTTTCAAGCCCATTCCAGCAATAGTAGCAGTTGGTAGAAGCATTTCTGGCATACCTCTTGCTTTCGGCCCCATATACCTTATTACAACAACATCTCCTTCTTCAACATCATTGTTCAAAATGGACTTTAAGGCTTCATGCTCCGAATTGTAAACTTTAGCATAACCCTCAAATCTTAGCATATCTTCAGAAATTGCTGAAGTTTTAACAACAGCACCTCTCTCAGCCAAATTACCTCTCAATACTACTATTCCCCCTTCATCTCTTATTGGATTTTCCAAGTCTCTTACAATGTTCTTACCCCTAACAAAAGCTCTATCTGCAATTTCATATATACTTAATCCACTGACTGTCATCTCATCGTTCAATATATCCTTAGCCTTCTTTAAAAGCATTGGAACACCACCACTCTCATCTAAATCTGCAATTGTATATTCACTTGCAGGATCAATTGATACAATATTTGGCGTTCTTCTGCTTATTTCATCAAATAAATCTAAACTTATTTTGATTTTCCCTTCCCTTGCAATTGCTGGCAGATGTAAGACTGTGTTTGTAGAGCCACCCATCAGCATATCTACAGTTATGGCATTTTCAAAGGAATTATAATTAACAAAGTCCAATGGCTTTAAATCCTTTTTAACTAATTCCACAACTCTTTTTCCACTCTCTTTAGCTATTCTAAGTTTTCTTGAACTAACAGCTGGTGATGTTGAACAGTAAGGTAAGCATAAACCTAAAACTTCTGTTAAAATCTGCATGGAATTTGCCGTATACAATCCTTGACAACTTCCAAAGTAAGGTGCTGAGAAATCTTCATAGATTTTGTGAGTTCTCTCATCAATCTTACCAGCTTTATAAAGTCCTGCAGATTCAAAAGCCGTTTTTATCGTTGCTGGTCTACCGAAAACATTCTCCGCTAGCATTGGCCCTCCACATACAACTATAGAAGGTATGTTAAGTCTTAAAACTGCCATTAACATTCCAGGTATTATCTTATCGCAGGAACCAACAACTACCAATCCATCAAACCTGTGAGCTTTCACCATAGCCTCTATACTATCGGCAATTAGCTCCCTTGTAGGTAAAGAATAGCACATTCCTTCATGTCCCATAGCTATTCCATCACAAACACCTATTACACCGAATTCAAAGGGAATTCCTCCTGCAGAGTATATTCCCTCTCTAACGGCTTGAGTAACCTTATCTAAGTTTGCATGCCCAGGAACTATCGTGCTGTAGGCATTGGCAATACCTATGAATGGTTTGTCAAACTCTTCATCAGTAACTCCCAAAGCTTTAAACAATGCTCTGTGAGCAGTTCTTTCAATACCTCTTTTAACAATCTCACTCTTCATCTAATTCCACCTCTTATCAATAAATATCCTATGAAGCTCAATGTATAGGATATTGCAAAAGGTATTATAACGCATATGACAGCTTTTCTTGTTTCAATTCTTCTTGCATGCTTTACGGCAAATATTAATATGTAAGCCTGCCATATCATTGTTGCAAGTCCAATTATCAATGTTTCAGTTGTGGGTGTTGCACTAAAGTATATGTAATTTAGTGGAGATAAAATTATTGCTGGTATGTATGAAAAAGATGTATATTTTAAAGTCTTTGAAAATTCTCCTTCTCCTCCAAAAAGTGCGGATAAAGCATGTACTATTAACGTTATAAGAATCCATCCAACAAAAGCACCAATTATAGGTGATACAATTGCCTGCACCTTTGCTATGGCTATTACAACTTCAGCCTGCTCTTTTGAAAGTGGATAATTTTTTAACAAATCTTCAATCATCTCCGCAGCTCTTAAATATGCTATGATTGCACTTAAAATTCCACTCAATGCTACTATACCAATCGCAATTTTAAAATCTCCTCTAAACTCTCTAAAGAAATTGTCTGGGTCGTAAAGTACACGAAGCATATTGGGACTGTATTCAAGTATTAAAAAATTAATCTATCTTCACTATTTTATATCCATTCTTACTCTTACCAGTTCTCAAATACAATTTCAATGCTGAAATTTTATCACAAAATGGGGGACAATTGGTTATTCCCATGCTAACGCATCTCTCCCTATTTTCACATAACATAACCTCCAATTTATTACCTAATATCTGTATAATTGTCCTGCACCTTTTAGTCCTAACTTCAAATTTGATAAGTTCATTTGTCATGGTTATTACCATTATAATAATCACTTGGATAATTAGATATAACATTTTCGGATGTCGAATTTTAAAAATGAAAATATGTGTAACAACTTCTCCCGGACTTGAAGATATTTCTGCTAAGGAAATAGAGTCATTGGGTGGTAAGGTAAGGGAAATAAGGTTTAATAAGGGTAGAGTTTTTCTTGAAGGAGATGTAAAAACTGTGGTTAGATTGAACTATCTTGCAAGAACTGTGGAGAGGGTTATGGTATTTTTGAAGTTCGAAAGATTTGAGAAATTGGATGATATATACAGAATAGTTAGAGAAATCGATTTCCGCTTTATAAAACCTAATCAAAGCTTTGCCATAAGACCTTCAAGAGTGGGGAAACATGACTTCACATCTTTAGATGTTGGTAGGGTTGCTGGGCAAGCTGTGATCGATAGTTATATGGAGAGTAAGGGTGTTAGGCTTAAGGTAAATTTGAATAATCCTGATATAATAATTAAAGTAGATGTAATAAACGATGAAGTTTACGTTGGATTGGATACAACTGGAGAAGCACTGCATAAAAGAGGATACAGAATTTACAATCATCCTGCCCCCTTAAATCCTGTAATAGCTTCAGCCCTCATAATACTTTCTGGATGGGAATGTGAAGAAATATTGTTGGATCCCATGTGTGGGAGTGGTACAATCTTAATAGAATCTGCTATGATGTGTAGAAATATTCCTCCTCAAAAGTTTAGAGTGGACTTTCAATTTACAAAGATTTGGGGTTACGATTTGCTAGATGAGGTTAGGGAAGAAGTTTTTGAAAATAAAATGGATTTGAACCTAATAGGGATAGAGAAATTTAGAAAGCACTTAATTGGAGCTAAATTAAACTCTGAGAGAGCTGGGGTTTCTGATACAATAGATTACATTCAAGGTGATGCAACAAGGTTGTGTTTGAAGAGGGCAGATATAGTAGTGACAAATCCACCATATGGGCTAAGAATTGCCAAAAAAAAGATAATAGAAGATTTATACGAGGGTTTTTTGGAGTCTGTAAGCTGTATTGATAAAATAGTTATAATTACAGCAGAATACAAAATTCTGAAAGAAAAAGCAGAAAAGATAGGTTACAGCATTGAGGATGAGAGATGGGTTAGATATGGTGGTCTTAATACTAAAGTCTTTGTTTTATGCTAATTTGTTTTCAATTAAATTTACTGTCATGTAGTCTATGAGATTTTCAAGTTTATCT
>CAZKQI010000031.1:10930-14092 GCA_964554855.1 uncultured archaeon
TTTGTTTTCAATTAAATTTACTGTCATGTAGTCTATGAGATTTTCAAGTTTATCTTTAGCCTCACAATCTTCGAAATAACCTAATGCTCCCCTACTCTTTTCTGCATAATTCTCTATCAATTCTATTATCATGTCTACAGTCCTATCTCCGTATTTTTCCTCGTATATCATTGGTAGAGTAACAGATTCTATTTCTGAAATCTTTCCAGCACACGAATTCATGTACTCTAGAAGATCGTCAACAAGCTGATATGCTATTCCCAAATTTAAACCATATTCGAACATCTTATTCCAAGCTTTTTCATCTTCGCACACAACTCTTGCAGAATTTCTTGCTCCACATGCAAATAGAAGTGCTGTTTTGTATGTTATACATTTAAAGTATTTCTCCTCATCAAAGAATTCATATGGACTGTAAACATCCAATATCTCTCCTTCTGACATCATCATTCCTGTTTTTGCAAATTCTGATATTACATCACTTGGATAGCTCGATACTAATTCTACAGATTTGGAAATTAGCCAATCACCAACTAATATTGCTAGAGAAATATCGTACTCGACATGTAGTGCTCTGACATTTCTTCTCATAATCCCTTTATCTATTATATCATCATGAACCAAGCTTGCAGTATGTATCAACTCAACTGCCATAGCCATGTTCATTACATCCTCATAACTTCCACCGCACAATTTTCCAGTAAGTAGTACAATGATTGGTCTAGTTCTTTTCCCTCCAGAGTTTATTACATGTTTTAAAGCCTTCTTTACTTTAGGTATTGTATTTGAACTCTCTATAAGTTGCCTAAGTCTTTCATTGATAATTTTGTATTCTTGCCAGCTCTCGATCATGGTAACAAAAATAAGTCTTCAAAAGCCTTTTAAATTTACCGCTTTAATAGAATTTGGTGGTAGCATGGGTGTACTGTGGTTATATGAGATTGATAAGGATGATATTTCTATTGTTGGAGGTAAAGGAGCAAATTTGGGAGAGCTGATGCGCTTGGGAATTCCAGTTCCTGAAGGATTTGTAGTTGATGCAGACACATTCAAGAGATTCGTAGAGAGCACGGGATTGAAAGATAAGATAATCAAAATCTTAAATGAGATCGATGTAAACAATACTAAAGAACTTGAAAATGCATCAAAAACGATAAGAAAGATGATTGAAGATACTCCAATGCCAAAGGAGATTGAAGAAGAAATTAAGAAAGCTTACAGACAGCTCTGTGAAGAAATTGGTGAGGAAGTATATGTTGCTGTGAGGAGTTCAGCTACAGCAGAAGATTTACCTTCAGCAAGTTTTGCAGGTCAGCAGGAAACTTATTTGAATGTTAGGAGTGAGGATGAAGTTGTGGATAAGGTTAAAAAATGTTGGAGCTCTTTATATACACCCAGAGCTATATTTTATAGAGTTCAGCATGGTTTTAGGCATGAAAATGTAAGTATTGCAGTTGTAGTTCAAAAGATGGTAAACAGTGAGAAATCTGGTGTTATGTTCACATCTCATCCCGTTACTGGTGAAAAAATTGCCATAATTGAAGCTGTTTTTGGATTGGGTGAGGCTATTGTAAGTGGTGCTTTAACGCCAGATCATTACGAATATGACAGAGTTAGAAGGAAGCTGATAAAAGTTCAAGTGGCTGAAAAGAAGTTCATGTTAACGAGGAGTAATGGAAAAACAATTAAGGTTGAACTTGGTGAAAGGGGTAAGGAGAGAGTTTTGAATGATGAAGAGATTGAAGAGCTTGTTAAGTTGGGTGAAATAATTGAAGATCACTATGGTTATCCACAAGATGTGGAATGGGCTATAGAGAGAGGCAAAATCTACATAGTTCAGTCCAGACCTGTAACAACGATAAGGGGTGAGGTTGAGGAGAAAGAAATGGAGGAAGGTGAAATACTTGTTAAGGGATTGGGAGCTTCACCTGGTATAGGAATAGGTAAGGTCAAGATAGTTTTGAGTCCGGAGGACATTGACAAGGTTGAGGATGGAGATATACTTGTTACAACGATGACAACTCCAGACATGGTTCCAGCAATGAGAAGAGCTTCTGCAATAGTTACGGATGAAGGTGGACTTACATGCCATGCGGCAATAGTTTCGAGGGAATTGGGTGTTCCAGCTGTTGTTGGAACTGGAAATGCTACGAATATCTTAAGGGATGGAATGATAGTTACTGTTGATGGAGATAAGGGTGTCGTTTATAGGGGAGCTCTTAAGGAGAAGAAGGAGGAGGAAAAGGTGATTGCTGTAGCACCATCAATTGTAACAGCTACAGAAGTTAAGGTTAACATATCTATACCTGATGTTGCCGAGAAGGTTGCAAGAGAAACGAATGCTGATGGTGTTGGATTGTTGAGAATTGAACATATGGTTCTAAGTCTGAAAAAGCATCCAATGAAGTATATAAAAGATGGAGAAATAGATGTTTACATAGATGAACTTTATAAGGGATTGAAGAAGGTTGTTAAGGCCTTCTATCCAAAGCCTGTATGGATAAGAACTTTGGATGCTCCAACGGATGAATTTAGATCAATGGAAGGTGGGGAAGATGAGCCCATAGAATCAAATCCTATGCTCGGATACAGGGGTATTAGAAGAGATTTGAGAGAGGATATACATTTTAGAGCGGAAATGAGAGCTATAAAGAAGATAATAGATGAGGGATACACTAATGTTGGTATAATGCTACCTCTTGTTACAAGGGTTGAAGAGGTTAAGAAAGCAAAAGAGATTGCTAGAGAGGAGGAAATTCCATTGGATAAGATTGACTTTGGAATAATGATTGAAACACCTGCATCTGCATTGATAATAGAGGATATAATAAGAGAATGTGGAATTACATTTATTAGCTTTGGAACGAACGATTTAACACAGTACACATTGGCAGTTGATAGGAACAATGAGCATGTTGCATATCTCTACGATGAAAAGCATCCTGCAGTGCTTAGACTGATAGAACATGTAATAAGGGTTTGCAAGAAGTACGGTGTTAAAACTTCGATATGTGGTCAGGCTGGAAGTGATCCGAAGTTTGCAGAACTTTTGGTCAGAATGGGAATAGATTCAATTTCAGCAAATCCAGATGCTGTACAAAAGATTAGAGAAACTGTTGCAAGGATAGAGAAGAAAATGATACTTGAAAAGTTGAGAGATTT
>CAZKQI010000032.1:0-13934 GCA_964554855.1 uncultured archaeon
TACATTAAATAAAAGCAGTCTCCCGAATAAACCTTAACACCATTTTTCAAAATCAGACCACCATCCAAATCGATATCAACAGCATAACCCTCATAAGTTCCTCTTGCAGTCTCAATTCTTACATATTTACCCAGAGTATCACTTAACTCCTTCCATTCCCTTCTTATTTCATCCCAGCCATCACCAATCAATCTGAGATAATAACTTTCGAAGCTCTCAAGCACATTATTTAGAACTTCAATCCTTCTAAATTCCCTATTATATATTTCTCTAAGAGATATTCCTCCCTCTGGAGTTTCATTGTTAACATTTATACCAATGCCAACAATTATCAGAGGATTTTCAACATCACCAACCAACTCGCAGAGAATTCCACATATCTTCTTACCCTCAAACAAAACATCGTTAGGCCATTTTATCCTCCCATTCAGGGCTTTTGCAATTGCAACACCTGTTGTTAAAGTTATCTTTGGAACTTCTTCCAATGGAAGTAATTTTGGTAATGTTATTGAAAAGTATAAGCCACCTTCTTTACTTATCCAAACTCTGCCATATCTCCCCCTTCCTTTCAACTGCCTTTCAGCTATGAAAAGAACTTTCGATCTTCCCAATTCTCTAGCCCTTTGATTTGTAGAATCAACAACCTTGTAATAGTAAATTTCTTTTATAAGTTTTGAGTTCTTACAAATGCTCGCAACTTCGTAAGGTGATAAGTCTGGTGATTTAACTATCTTGTATCCCAATCCCCTTTTCTTCTCTATTACATATCCCATACTTTCAAGCTTTTTAACGAACTTCCATACAGCTGTTCTACTTATATTTAGTTTCTTTGCCAAAAATTCTCCAGAAACACCTTTTTTCAATAATTCTAACGCTTCAACAGATATCTCTTGAACCCCAACGATGTAAGGGCGATAAGCCATTCTTCAACAACCTCCTCAAATCCCTCCTCCACTCTTACACAATCATCTGTAAGAATTGCAACAAACTTATCTCCAATCTCAAAAGTTATCGATTTTTCGAGCTTGGATATTGTTATGATTAGGGGAGGATCAATTATCTTTATTTCATTCCCCCTTACAATTGCCCAATTCCTTAAAATCTTTTTCAGTTCTTCGAAATTATCCATTATTTTTGAAACTTCCATTACTTTACATTTACATTCGGAATTTTACCATTTTTGAAAACTATCACATCATCTCCAACATCAAATTTACATTCCTCCAATGCTATTATAACTCTATTATCCTCCACTTTCTCAACAATCCCCCTAACACCGTTCAATGCCGATTTTAAGGTTTTTTCGAATTTATCGTACAATTCGAGAAGATTTCTTCCAGTATCAGTTAGTACAGTCCTACCCTTTTCAGCACCACCCCTTTCACTTTCAACAACCTTATCTCCCAAAACATTCTCAATTTTCTTAATGTAATTCCAAACAAATCTATAGGACATTCCCAAAGCTTTTGATGCTTTAGATATCGATTTAAATTTGTCTATTGCCTTCAAGATCTCATAGCCCCCTCTACCTATAACACTCTTTCCATTTACCTCTACCCAGAATCTCAAACATATCTCCATGTCATTGCATCAACACAAAAGAACTTATATACTTCCATATACAACTACGTTTATTAACGGATTGGGGGATGAGTATGGATTTTACGGTGAGAGAGGCTTTGAAAAGAGCCGAATTGGAGAAAAAGCCAGTTGAAGGACTTGAAGAAGAAATTTTGCGAACTTTGGAGCAGCTAAAAACCGTTATCAAGGTGATAGGAGTTGGAGGAAGTGGTTGCAATACAATATCAAGAATGTATGAGGAAGGTATTGAAGGTGCTGAGCTTATAGCTATTAACACAGATGCTCAACATCTCTGCTACACTAAAGCACATAGGAGGGTTTTGATTGGTAAAAGAAGGACTAGAGGGTTGGGGGCGGGAAGTTTACCTCAAGTAGGTGAGGAAGCTGTTAGAGAGAACGAGGAAGATATCAAGAAAATTGTAGAAGGTGCTGATATGGTCTTCATAACATGCGGTTTGGGTGGAGGAACTGGGACTGGAGCATCACCAATTATAGCTGAAATTGCAAGAGATGCTGGAGCTTTAACAATTGCCGTCGTAACATACCCCTTTTCAGCTGAAGGTGCAATAAGAAGGGCAAATGCAGAAGCAGGTTTAGAGAGGCTTAAAGAAGTTGCAGATACAGTAATAGTTGTTCCAAATGACAAACTTTTAGAGATCGTACCAAACTATCCATTGCATTTAGCATTTAGGGTTGCGGATGAGGTTTTGATGAGAGCTGTAAAGGGAATAACCGAACTGATAACAAGACCAGCTTTAGTAAACTTGGACTTTGCAGATGTTAAAACTGTTATGGAAAAGGGAGGTGTAGCAATGATTGGATTGGGTGAAGCTGAAGGAGAAGATAAAGCGCAAGAATCTGTTAGAAAAGCTTTGAAATCACCACTTTTAGATGTAGATATAACTGGAGCAAAATCTGCATTGGTTAATGTCACTGGTGGTCCAGATATGACTGTTGAAGAGGCTGAACTTGTTGTTGAAGATATATACAATAAGATAGATCCTGAAGCAAGGATAATATGGGGAGCTATGATAGATCCAGAGCTTGAAAATAGGATGAGAACACTTGTGATAATAACTGGAGTAAAATCACCGCAAATATATGGAAGAAAATCCCCACACTTTACAAAGAAGTTCGGAATAGACTTTGTAAGATGAGATATTGGGAAATAGATTTTTTGAGAGGAATTGGCATAATTTTAATGCTTATATCAAATTTTGTTACAGATTTGCAGATTTTTCTAAACTATCCTTATAACCCCTTTTGGTATTTTTTCGCAATTTTTACAGCTTCCATCTTCGTCTTTACATCTGGAGCAACATTTTACGTAAATTATACAATAAAGAGAAATTTTAAAAGAATTCTGAGAAGATTTTTGAAACTGATGACCTTAGGTTTTTCTATAACATTGATAACTTATTTTCTATTTAAGCAGGGAACAATATACTTTGGAATTTTGCATTTTTTAGCTCTGGCTTGGATTTTGGCAATTCCATTCTATTATATAAAGATAACTATACCTCTTTCATTCATCTTCATAACCCTTTATTTTTACATATCAACAGTTCATGCCCAAACATACTTTCTTCTCCCAATTGGAATAACTCCCCAAAATTTCTACACATTCGATTACTTTCCAATATTTCCTTGGTTTGGAGTATTTCTTTTGGGTTTTGAATTCGGTAAGTTCGTTATGAAACGTAAGAGAGAAAGAAGATCAAAAATGATCTGCTGGTTGGGTAGAAATTCTCTAAAGATATATTTAATACATCAGCCAATAATAGTCTCTATTCTCTTAATTCTATTTGGAGATAAATCTGGTATTTTTGTTGTAAAGTTAAAATAAAAAATTAAAATTATTTGTAAACTAAAACACTTTTATTTGAATTTCTTATGACATTACTTGCTACACTCCCCAGCCTATTCATTCCAGCACCTAAAGCAATCAAAGTTGCTCCAAGTGAATTTGCTGTTTCTATTATTGTTTTTCCAGCCTTACCAGCCTTCAAAACTATTTTTGCATCAGGATATTCCTTCTTTATTCTTTCCATGAAATCGAGATCAAGTTCTTCTGTTTCAACCACATGCAATGCTACCAATTCATTTATTGGGAATCTCTTAAGGTAATAGAAAAGTTCTTCACTCTGTTTTGAAAAGTCGAATGAATATAGAACTCTGTCGAATAAGGGTTCAGCAGTTTTGCACACTCCTCCTTCAACCTCAAATTTAGTTACGAGAACTGGAACATTTGAAAGTTCGACAACCCCCTCTGACACACTACCCATTACAGCCTTTATTTTCCTGCTAAGACCCTTACCCCTCGCTCCTATCATTATAAGTCCTACTTTCTCTTCTTCTGCTTTCTTGGCAATTTCTACAACAGGATCGCCAATATAAGGCTCTATGTACCTTGCATCTATTCCAGCAGACCTAAACATTTCAACTATCTCATCAAGTTTCTTTTTAGCATTTTGAGTTAGTTCATCTCTTGCCTTCTCAAAAGTTACTCCTGCAAACATGTCTATCATTTCTGGATCGAACTGTATTATATGCATGAGTATTACTTCGCAATCGATTTTCTTAAGTTCGTTAATTGCACAGATTATTGTAGCTTCGGAATAATTGGAGAAATCAGTGGGAATCAGAACTTTCAATCTTTTCACCTCCATTGGTTGTCGTTGTTCCCTTAACTTGGGCAATCCATCTCTCAAGCCCAGCTACACCTTCCTGCATAAGTATAGTTGATACCTCCTTCCTTAAAGAACTTATCTTCAGTAGATCAAGTATACAGTGTGCAAAGTTTCCGTGAATTATTGACCAGTATATAGCCAGAGCTATCACAGCCACACTCATACCAATCCTCATTGGAAGATCCATATGCGGTATTTGTGTTATGAAATAGGGCCATGCATTGGGATCTCTGAAGAGCAAGTAGTAATTTACAAGAGTTATTATACCGAATATTACAGTCTTAGTAACAAGCTTCTTGTCTATTTTTGGTAGATCAACAGCTTCCAAGAGCACTCCAGCTCTTGCCAACCTTCTCCTTATAGACATCATTGGAATTAGAACTATTGGTGCTACTGAAAGTAGTGCTATTATCATTATTGGTAAGACTAGGGAATCAAGAGTTGCCCTTAATGTTGGATCAAGCGAGATCCATCCCAAATCTGCTAAATATCCCGGAACTGCACATGCCCTACTGACCGTTACTATTAACATAACAACAGCCATAGCCAGCTTTATGTAGAAAGGTCTTGTATAAGTTGTTCCAACGGCACCCATCTGAACTCCTATGAGAGAGGCAGCAAGTATCAATGTCGTCATTCTAAAGTCAACAGCACCCATCAAATACGCCCATGTAAACGTTCCAGTAGAACCCATAACGAATGCTATACCAAGTTCTGTAGCACTTGCAACTGTGCTTGATGCTCCTATTATATATATCATAGATGGTACTCCTATGAATCCACCAACTGCAATTGTAGCTGCCAGAAATCCTGTCATAAATCCTGTTGGAACTGTAAGCCAGAGAGATTGAGTTCTTCCTGCAACCTTAAAGCTTATCATGGGAGGAATTCTAAACTTCTTCTCAAGTTTCATTGCAAATTTTGGCTCCGTATCAAGTAACCCATATTTCTTAGCCTTTATGGCATCCCTCAAACAAATAGATGCAACTGTAGGTAGTACAATCAGAAAAGCTATACTAACGTATAAGCTTGTTCCAACTGGGCCAAGCATTTGCGCAATCTTATACTGAACTTGAATACCTACCTGAACACCCAATATTGCTGAAATTGCCATGAGTAAAGCAAGTTTTGGATCCAATTGACCCAATTTATATCTCCTCCAAGCACCTACCATCGCCTTAGGGAACTTATGACACATGTTACTTGCTACAGCAATTGCACCCGGTGCACCTATTGACATCATTCCCGGTGTTAGAACAAATGCTCCTCCACTCCCGATAAATCCGCTCAGCATTCCTCCAAAGAATCCAAGTGCCAATAGGAATAATGCCTCAAATGGCCCAATATGTATGAACATATCTGGTGTCATTACAGGTCCGCCAGTCGCAAATTTTGCCATCTATATCACCCCTTACATAACCACTATCGGCTCTTCCAACTCTACATCTGACAATAGCTCACATCTCTTTTCAAGAACCACCAAATCTGGATTTAATTCATTCACGATTCTTCTCATTCTCTCTCCAGCAATACCGTACTGCACACCCAAAACTTTGACATCAAAACCCACTTTTTCGATCTCTGATGCAATATCATTTAGCATTCTCAATCCTCGCTCTTTCAATTCCTCAAATTTCTTTTCAAATTCTAATAAAACTTCTGCAGGGTAAAAATCAAAATTTCTCAGATGTAATAGGTATACTGTCCCCTTAAAATTCTTAGATAGTTTTACAAGTCCCTTTTTTACCTTTTCTGGATCTTTGTTCACTACAGCTAAGATCCTTAACTCCTTCATCAACACCGTCATTAATATTCATAGTCACACCTATTTATAAGTTTTACGAAAATTCAATACCATGTAGTAAATGACACTACAATATCTTTAAATTGGTCAACTAATATAATTAATCAATATAGAATACAAAAATCTGCTAATAGTACGAGTAACTACTAATAAATTATTAAAAAATTTAAAAATTATCTATTTGCAAGGAATTACAAGTGTTGGAATGCTTCTGATACATTACGTAACAGCAATTCCCTGTTCAATGGACATACCGCCTACATCAATGCCCAGTAACATGCATGAACAAAGGTCTAATTATGGCTATTATGAATTCAATTACAACAATTAATAATATAATCTTATATTTCATGTCCGCTCTAACCACTGCCGCAATAATGCTTAATAGTGGTGCCATTGCAAGTACAACTATTCCTATTATACTCAAACAGTCGAAATAGACTAAGTTGTTCAAGAACCAAGAGTATCCACGAATCTCAATATTTTTCGTAGCTTTCCAGAATTCACCTGCCGATTTTCCCCAGTTTTCAACAACTTTCACTGTATCCACATATCCAACTCCTGTTAAAATGTAAATTATTCCGGGAACAATCATTAGAATTAATCCAATATAAGTTAAGATCTCCATAGTCCTAGCAAAAGATGTATTCATCGGATCTACTTTTACATCTTTCATTCACACCACCTCAAAACATCTTTGGAACGTAATCCAATCCAGCCAAACCTTTATAGATATCCAAAACTGCAGCTAGAAGCATTACACCTAACACAATATATCTAACTATTCTCGGCCTAGCCCTTACTGCAAGTTTTGCTCCTATCCTAGCACCTATTGTTATACCTATAACCGATGGAATTACAATCATTGGCAGAACTGCACCATTAGACAAGTATACCCATGCAGCCGCTGCATCATTCACCGTTATTATCATCATACTAGTTGAAGTTGCCACTTTTATCGGTGCTCCCATTATCAAGTTCAATACTGGGACATTTGCCCATCCAGCACCCAATCCAAACATTCCTGCTATGAATCCAACACCAGCAAAAGCTGGCAAAGCTATTTTCATGTTTGTGACCTTATATTCCACAACTCTATCCAAAGTGGGTTCATACCAAGCACCCTTAAGTTCAAGCTTTTCTGAAAGACCATCTACCCTCTTAACCTCTGGAAACTCAACTCTCTTTGAAGTCAACATCACAATGAAGATTATGAAAAGCACTATACCGAGCATGATCGTTATATAGTATTTACCTTCTGGAAAAGCTGAGGTTATCCAAAGCCCTATAATACCACCAAGTATAGAAGTTATTATCGAAACAACTACAATTGGAGCCATTATTCTTAGATTTGCCAATCCCTTCTTAGCGAAGTGAGGAGCAGATGATAAAGCTGAAGTCAAAGCCATGATAAGTCCTGCACCTCTTATGAAGTCTGGATGAAATGGAAAGAACGCTGTAGTTAGTGGTACGAATAGCACACCACCCCCAACTCCAGATATAGGTGCTATTATTCCTATTATTAATGTGAATACGAATAGACACAGTGGCCAAAACCACCAGTCCAAACTTATCACCCCCTAAACGATGGTGTCGTGAGTTTGAGAAAACAAATAAATCTTTTTATTATTTGCGAATATTTTTTATGAAAAAATAGTGAATTGTAGTGAAATTTATCCTAATTTAATTATTTGAATATAAAAAATAATGAAAAGTAGTATATTTTAACAAGAAAATTTATTTATCCTACCTGTGTAACGAACGCATATGGCCAGTAAATTATACAGAATATCAGTTGCTGTCGATGAGAAGACACGTAACATTCTTGAAGACCTTGCAAAAAAAGAAAATAAGACTTTATCTGAAATTATAAGGCAAGCAATAATAATGTATTCTAAAATGAAGGATGTTCCTACACTCGATGACATTGAAAGATTCATGGATATGGTATCAAAAAGCAATAATATAATACTTGATATAGAATTGTGGCTAACTTTTTTAGATGAATTAAATAAAAGCAGTTCTGAAAAGTTTTGGGAAATTATAGAGAGAATTGGATATGAACATGGTTTTGAGTTGAAGAGTAGAGGAGTTAGAAATATTGATGATATTCTTAAAATTTTGAGTATTAGGCATTTCTTTGAATTTAATAAAAATAATAATAGTTATACATTAATATTAACAACTAGAAACGAGGTTAAATTTTTGAAAGCATATTTAAGCGGTTTATTCAAATCATTGGGAATTGAAAAGAATTTTGAAGTTGTCGAAGGGCTTAGAAAAATAATTATAATGACAAAAGATATAAAGGCTCAAAGCTAGCATCTCAAGTCTACCAATATATCGGGATTTATCCTTTTATATAGTTCTGCAAGTCTCTGAGAAGATATTCCTATGTGAACATCCATCATTTCTACATTAAAACCGTATGATTTTGCCTTTTCAGCTAAATTATTCAATATATTTAATGTTTCTTCTCTTATCTTGTTAAATTTCTTTTCCAATTCAAGTAAAACTTCGGATGGATAATAATCAACATCTTTCATATAGATTAAATATAATTTCCCACCAAACTTGCTGGACAATTTTTCTAAATATCTTTCAATCTTACCTACTACATTTTCATCAACGATGACTAAAATCTTCAACTCCTTCGCTAACGACGTCATTAATGTGTCTGAATTTTTGAAGTATATAAGAATTTTGAATCAGTTAAATATTTATTACATTGATAACACTCAAAATTGAGGGCTCGTAGCTCAGTGGTAGAGCGCCGCCTTCGCAAGGCGGAGGCCCCGGGTTCAAATCCCGGCGAGTCCATTATCTTTTATACTTTATTTCTTCAACAAATCCACCCTCTATTAATGCTTTGGCATTTTCATTAGGTAAAAGTACAATATCATCTCTCCTAAGCTTGTAAGTTCTACCGTTAACACCCTCAAATTCAACATCTTTTTTAACTCTAACCATAATTTTCTCCTTCCTTTCAAATATTTTTGACTTAAATTTCTCAAGAATTTCGATAATCTTTCTGTACAAATCCCTCTCAACCTCTATCATACTTTCCTCATCCACCTTACATCCACAAACATTCATCCAAGCCATTTTCAATATTCTATTCACCCTTGCCTCAAATACATCCCTTCTTATCCTCTTTAGAGTTCTTATCTCATCCTCAATCTTGAAATATTCATTTTCATCAACATTGCTCTTAGCCTTCTCCCTCTCTTCTATCATCTCCTTCAAAGTATCGTAAAAATTTTCGGGAATTCTCCTAAATTCTCCATTTCTACAGCTTTCCCAGATTGCTATTATCTCATCAATGTCCATACAGGGCTACACCCCTACACATTAAGAATATTGCTAAGTATTCAGGTAAAGTATGTTTATCTTTCCCAAGTATATACCTTTCACCCCCAATTTTAACCTTAACCTTCTTCAACAACCTAACCTTAACTCCCTCATCCCCAAAAGCTAGAGCATCTATATAAGGATCAAAGCTTTCAAGATCATCAAAATCAATCAAAACAACTTTCAATCCAGTTTTACCATGTAAAGAATTTGGTAATCTAATCAATCTCTTTATATCAGCAGTAACTGGAGGATCAATGTAAACTGCCAATTTTTTCAAGCACTTTTCTATCAACTTCTCTCTAATTCCTGCTGGCACAAGATCTATTCTACCTCCCTTTATTTCACTTAAACATGACTTCAGAATTTCTCTATTCTCTTCATCAACAATTTTGTTAATTCTACCATCCCTGAAAGCATTGTAGATATAACGGTATATCATCTTGCAAATTCTATCAAACTGTGTTCCTTTCAGCTTAAATCCTCTCAATGTAAGATAATCCACAATTTCCCTCCTTTCCATTCTCTCCAAACCTCTAAATCTTTCATCATAAACATGAATATGATAACCTCTGTTACCAGAAAAACATATTTCTATTCTATTCTCATCGATACCGAAATCGTTTTTAAGTATCTTTATAAGTTTGAATACTTCTCTTTTAGCCAGTTCAAGTGATCTCGTAGGAAGGTGATCGTAATCAATATCAAATATCAAATCAGCTCCGACCCATTCCTTCTCATCCATCTCAGCTGAAGGTTTCATATAATATGCTGAAGAGAAGTATGCATGAGCAGGAACATTGGATAACATATATTCTTTCAATTCATCCATTTCAGAAAAGGAGATGTGTCTAACCATCATAAATTCGGGAAAGTTTTTTAAAGGAACAAATGCCCACTCCCTCATCTTAAATTCAATAGGCTCATAGATTTCAGCCCCTGAATAATACTCCCTAAACTTTTTGATTAGATAGTATTTTGTCAGTTCCACATTGAATACTTAACTTATAGAATTTAACTCTTTATCTCAAAAGTTTCTCCGCTTAAACTGTCGATAATAACTTCATTTTTTATCCAGAATACTTTGTAGGCCTTTAAACTTTTTACTATTTCAATTTTAGGATACCACCAAGAAACTACAACCATATTCCCCCATGACAAAGCGGATTTTATAGCTTCTTTCTTAGCTACCTCTTCACTTACAATTTCCTTCATAATTTTATCTCTCTCAACATCCCACTCCTCAATACTTATACCATCTCCCCTCTCAACACCCAATCTTATGCAATCTACATAAGCAAAATAATCTAAACACTTCTCACTGCCAAAAATTCTCCTGAATTTTAATTTTATGTGATACAATCTGTAAGGGTAAAGGACATAGTCTGCATTCATTCTTAAACTTGGCCTTATCACTTTAACAATCATGACTAAAAATGTAAAGATTTATAATTAAGAATATCCCTCAAACAGTCATGTCGTATACAGATGTAATTCTGTTGCTGACAGTCCCAACAATTCTAGGATTGATCGTTATGGCAATATATGGATTCTGGGATAAAATTACTGGCAAGGAATACGTTGTCGATGAAGATGTACTAGGTTACGAGGTGATAGAAAAATGAACGAGATTTTGTCAGGTGTTATAGCGTATCTTATAATTTTAATTGGTATAGGTGTTTGGGCAAGGAAATTTACGAGAACTGAAGCAGAATATTTCATTGGTGGAAGGAGGGTTAAGATAATTGCAGCAGCCTTGAGTGATAAGGCAAGTGATTTCAGCGGGTGGCTTATGCTGGGATATCCAGGACAAGCTTTTAAAGCTGGATTGGGTGCTTTCTGGGCGGGAATTGGTTGCTTCTTTGGAACACTTGCAGATTACATACTAATAGGGCCAAGGCTCAGAATTTATGCTGGAAAGTTTAGAGCTATAACAGTTCCAGATTTCCTAGAAGCAAGATTGAGAGATAATACAAAACTGATAAGAGTTCTTGGTGCTATTATAATTCTAATATTCATGACAGCATACGTTTCAGCTCAATTTACAGCTGGAGGAAAGGCTCTCTCAGAATTCTTTAACATAGATGTTCAGACTGGAATAATTATAACGATGATTGTTGTCCTTATCTACGTTCTAATTGGAGGATTCTTTGCAGTCGTTTGGACAGACGTTGTACAGGCATTATTTATGATTTCAGCTTTAATATTGACTTCAGCAATAGCTGTAACTGCAATGGGTGGACTTGAAAATGCAGTAAACATAATAGAGTCTATAGATCCAAGAAAAGTTCATCCATTTGGAGGTGCAATTGGTTTAATGGCATTCATATTTGCAATAGGATATGCTTCTTGGATAGTCGGTTACTTAGGACAGCCACATATAATAACGAGATACATGAGCGTAGAAGACCCAAGAAAGCTCAGAAGACCTGGTGTATTTATAAGTGGTATATGGACTGCAATAGTTCTAATATGTGCATTTCTAGCTGGATTTGTAGGTTTTGCTTTGGCTGAAAAAGGAATAATAAGTGTTGATGATCCTGAAAAGATCATTCCAGCTATAACAGTAAAATTTTTACCTTCTTGGTTGTCAGGTTTTATACTTGCCGGAATATTGGCAGCTATAATGTCTACAGCAGATTCTCAACTCTTAGTAGCTTCTTCAGCCATATCGAGAGATCTTATACACAAGGTTGCAAATGTTGAATTGAGTCAAAAATGGATGGTAAATATAGGTAGGATATTTGTCATAATATTGGCCTTAATAGCTTGCTACTATGCTTTAAGTGGTAGTAAACTCGTTTATGCAATGGTAGCTACAGCTTGGGGAGGTTTAGCAGTAGGATTTGGACCTATAGTTACTCTGAGTCTTTGGTGGAAGAGAATTACGAAGTGGGGTGGAATTGCTGGAATGGCATACGGATTGGTATCTGAAGTTATACTCGAAGCTATTATATACGGATGGGAGTTCAATCCAAATGCCCCCGGAATATTCGGTAAAATAGGTGCAGTTTTAAATGGAGTTCCAGTATTCTTTATTAACTTCTTCATAACATTGATTGTCATAGTGATTGTCAGTTTAGTTACAAAACCACCCAAAGATGTTGTAGAGATACATGAAAATATATTCGTAAAGATTGCAAGGAGTAAAAGTCAGGCTGAGCATGTTTCAGAGTTTTTGAAGTGATTACTTCAATTTTTCCCATTTATAAAGTTCAATTACATCAGCAAGAGTTTTACCGCTCTCTATTTCAGCTCTAACTCTATCCTCATGCTTCTTAACTTCCAAAGCCCTTCTTGCAATTTCATAAGCCCTCTTCTTTGGAATGACAATAACTCCGTTATCATCTGCAACTATCCAATCTCCAGGATTTACCTCAACACCTCCACAAACTATTTTAACATTAATTTCACCGAAACCCTTAGGTTCGCCAGCATTTGGAACTACTTTTTTTGCAAATACGGGAAAATCAAGCTTGATTATATCTTCAACATCTCTTACGGCACCATCTATTATTACTCCCGCAATTCCCTTATTGATACAACTTCTAGTAGCCAACTCACCCCAAACGGCTGAACTATCTCCAGAGCACTTTATGACTATAACATCTCCATCTTTAGCTAAATCTATAGCTTCAACTGGCTTAGCCCAATCCCCATCAAGAGTGAAAACTGTAACAGCCCTACCAACCACCTTTTTTCCTTTTACAATCGATTTTACATTTTCCATAGCTTTTGCCCTATGCATTGCATCACTAACATTTGGAGTTGTTACATTCATCAAAATATTTCTAATCTCTTCATCTAACTGCTTTTTAGGGACTTTTACAATTTTTTTATGCTCTATATATTCTCTAAACTTCTTAGCAGATTCTTTTGGATTTTTTGTTCTCACAATGTTTCCACCCACTATCACAATATCAGCCCCAATAGATACACATAAGCTTGCCTTTTCAAAATCCAATCCTCCAGCAACTGCAATTGGTATGTTCACTTCTTTTACAACCTCTTTTAAAATTTCGAGTGGATCATAACCAAGCATTTGAGCATCAATACCCACATGAACATTGATATAATCAACACCCAATTCTTCAAGCTCCTTAGCCCTCTCAACAGGATTAGGATGATTTATTAAGTCAGCCATTATCTCACAACCATACTTCCTTCCAGACTTTATTGCTTCCTCTATAGTTGAATTGTTACTTAAAGCCAATATTACCGCAATATCGGCACCACTTTTGGCACACATTTCAACTTCTAATGCACCAGTATCTATCGTTTTCATATCCGCTACAATCTTGTGATCTCTAAAAGACTTCTTCAACACTCTAACAGCATTCATACCCTCACTCTTAATTAAGGGAGTTCCTACTTCAATCCAATCAACATATTCTTCAACATCTTTGGCGATCTCAATAGCTCTCTTAAGCTCAACTAAATCTAAGGCAACTTGCAGTATGGGTTTGTTCATATCTAATTGATATTCTCAAGTTTAAAATAAATTAGTG
>CAZKQI010000033.1:0-13831 GCA_964554855.1 uncultured archaeon
TTTTATATACTTATAAAAACAAATTTAATATTCTAACTCATCAAGCAAATCCCTAACAGCTTTCCTAACAGCCTGTTCCGAATTGTATCTTGGCTTCCAACCTAAAGATTTTAACTTTTCGATTGAAAGCAACATAACTGGCACATCTCCCTTCCATCCCCTATCACCACCAGTAAACTTGAAAACTGGATTCAGACCCATCTCTTCACAAACTATTTCAGCAATCCTCCTAACTTTTATCTGATCCTCACTACCAATATTTAATATGTTTATCCAATCTTCAGCTTTCAAACCGAAAAACATTGCATCTATGCAATCTGAAATGTATATGTAAGATTTGTTCTGCTCTCCATTACCCAAAATTTCAAGCTCATTCGGATTCTTCTTAAGCTTCATTATGAAATCGTATATTACTCCGTGATTACTCCTCTTACCTATGACATTTGCAAATCTGTAAATCCAAGCTTGCATATCGAATGTATGGCAATAAGATGCAATCATAGCCTCGCAAGCAACCTTTGAAGCACCATAAATAGATATGGGTATTGTGGGGTAATCTTCGGGAGTTGGAATAACCTTTGCTTCACCGTAAACTGTAGATGTTGATGTAAAAATCAACCTTTTAACACCATTCCTTCTCATAACTTCAAGTAATGTGTAGGTTGCTGAAACATTGTTTCTATAGATTTCATAGGGATTCTCGTTTCCAATCCTTACATCGGGATTTGCTGCAATGTGCCAAACCTCTTCTATTTCATGCTTTTTAAAAACATTCATTAGAGCATCGAAATCGTTTAAATCAATCTTGTAAAAGATTGCTTCAGGATTAACATATTTTCCAGAATAAAGATTATCAACAACTATTACATCATAACCCTCATCGATCATTCTATCTACAACATGACTTCCTATGAAACCAGCTCCACCGGTGACAAGTATCATATCTGGCATTAGAGTAAGGTATTTATACGATTTGTCATAACACCACAACCTTAAAGTATTTCAAAAATTAACAAGAATAAAAGAGGGTGGTAAAAGATGCTTCCGAGTCAAATGGTTAAGTCATTGATAGGGAAGATGATCAGAGTTGAAATGAAGGGTGAAGAGAATGAACTTGTAGGTGTACTTGAGGGTGTCGATGACTACATGAACCTCTGCTTAACAAATGCAATGGAATGTAAGAATGGAGAAAAGATAAGAAACTTGGGTACAATAGTCTTGAGAGGAAATAATATAGTTATAATTCAGCCCATTGACAGGATTTAGTTTAGTTTAACTTCTTATGAATTTAAATTTAGAGTGATGAGCATGGATACGAGAGAGGAGATTCTCAAGATACTGCAGGAGAGGGGAGAAATACTTCAGAAAGATCTTTGGAAAGAGTTGAATATAGATAGCAGTAAATGTTCCCGTATCTTAAGAAAGCTTGAAAAGGAAGGATTGATAAAGAGAATTGAAGTTGTTGTCAATGGAGTTAAGACTTTTAAGATAGTTCCGGCAGATTTTGAAGAAGAGAAGAAGGAAGAATTGAGTTTAAAGGAAATTCTTGAGAGAATTGAAGAAGTTTCTGCTTTACCACCTTGTTTCAGTTGTCTTGAGCTGGATTGTGAGGCTATTAGATGTTTAAAGCTTGAGATTTGGTTCTTGAGGAGAGTATTCGAGAATAAGAAGAATTTGTATATTTAAAAAACTTTAAATTTTTAAGAGTTCTTTCTTTCCGAGTGATTCGCGTAATTTTACTGTTTGGAGTAATAAGTTTGCTGGGCGATTTTATCTACGAAGGTGCAAGAAGTGTATATGGGCCATTTTTCAACTATTTAGGTATTAATCCATTCTTATTTGGAGTTATAATTGGGTTTGGAGAATTCTTGGCTTATGGGTTAAGATTGCTCTCTGGATACCTAAGTGACAAGTTTAGAAGTTATTGGGCCTTTACGATAGCAGGTTACCTCATGATAATTTCCATTCCACTTATGGGTTTCACCAAAAGCTGGATATTAGCATCTCTCCTCCTTATAATTGAGAGAATTGGAAAAGGTCTGAGAACTCCAGCAAGAGATACGATATTATCTTTTGTTACAAAGAAGATTGGAAGAGGTTTTGGATTTGGAATTCATGAAGCTTTAGATCAGTTTGGTGCAGTTCTTGGACCGATTGCATTTTCCATTTTTATATTGTATGGCTATGAATTTGCATTTAAATCAACAATCTATCCATTCTTATTCTTGATCCTTTTCTTGATTTACCTTCGATTGAAGTTACCAAATCCTGAGAAAGTTGAAATCGAGAATAAACATGATCCTAAAATCTTTGGAAAATATATGATTTTCGTATTTTTATCTGGATTGGGTTTCGTTAACTTTCCAATATTGGCTTATCATTACTCAAACAATTTTAGTCCATCAAAAATTTCAATACTCTATGCTTTGGCTATGATAATTGATGCAATCTTTGCTCCAGTTATAGGAAGGATTTATGATAATGTTAAGTTGAAATCTTTATTTTTAATTCCAGTTTTGACAATGCTATCCGTTTTAAGCTTTCTAAATCCATTAGCCTTAATTTTCTTCGGTTTGGCTATGGCGATGCACGAAACAGTTATGAAAGCTGTAGTTGCAGACTATGTAGGTGTTTCGAAGAGAAGTACAGCTTATGGCATATTCAACACAATCTACGGAATTTCTCTATTTTTAGGAAGTTCTATAATTGGATTTTTATATCCAAATATTTTTAAAATAATTTTGTTCGTTGTAATTGTTGAGATCTTGGGTGTTGTATATGCTTGTAGGATTGGCTCAGTTAGGTCTTGATAAGAAATTTGAAAAAGCTGTTAAGATCATTCAAATGTCTAAAGCTGATATTGTTGTATTTCCCGAGCTCTTCAATACTGGTTACGATTTGGAAAGCATAAAAAGTAGTAATCCAAAAACAATTTTTGAAGCTTCTAAGAAGAGTAAGGCTTTAATAATTGCAGGAATGCCAGAAAATAATTACAATGTTGCATTTGTAATACATAGGGGAAAAATAATTGGCAAACATAGAAAGACTAAGCTTTTTCCCCTTTTAGAAGAAGAGAAAATTTTCAAAGCTGGTAGGATTATTAAACCCATAAAAACACCTTTTGGTCTTATTGGCTTGATGATTTGTTATGAGCTGAGATTTCCGGAGATAGCTAGGAAATTGGTTATGAAAGGTGCTAAGATTCTCTTTGTAATTGCAAGATTTCCTCTTGAAAGAATAGATCACTGGAGAACACTTATTAGGGCTAGAGCAATTGAAAATCAGGTTTTTGTCGTAGGTGTTAACAGTGAAGGATATTCAACTGTTGTAGATCCACTGGGTAAAATACCAGTTGAATTTGGTGTGGGGGAGAGATACGATGAGGTGGAAATTGATACAAGATATGTTGATGATGTTAGGGCAAGGTATCCATTCCTAAATTATTGCTCCAAGTAAAAAGCCGAGAAGACCAAATAACATTGCAAAAAGAGTAGTTTTCCTCAATCTTCCAACATTCTCATGTCTAAGAAGCTTCAGAACAGTTAGTATAAAAAGAATGTCCGCTATTGCAACTGGGATTATATAAAATGGATCCAATTTGTAGTGTATTATTGGGAGAGGACTTAAGAGAACAGCCGTTAAGATTAGAAATGCTGAAAGCTTATATGCAAAATCAATCCCCTTAACTCTTGCAACACTCTTAACATTTCTTAGAGAATCTCCCACAACATCTTCTATCCCCTTCATGATTTCTCTACCCAATCCAGATAGAAAAGCCAAAAGAGATAAAACGGCAATCTGAACGTTTATTCCGCATGATATAATTCCGCCAAAGAGAAATGGAGCACTCATTGTAAATGCTATATAGAAATTTCCAATTAAACCTGTTTCCTTCAACTTTATGTCGTAAATGTATCCTAAAATTGTGATACCCAAAACGAAAAGAAATGCTTTAAGGGAGATGAGGTAAGCAAATAGGAATCCGAATGGGGAGAGTATTAAAGCTAAATATAAGGCATGTTCTCTCTTCAAATCACCCCTTACAAGTGGCCTATCAAATCTTTTGTTAGCCAAATCAACTTCGTAATCTAAATAGTCGTTCAAAGAGAAGGAAGATGCTTGACAGAATAAAGCTGTAAGGAATCCAAGTAATGCAATCTTTAAATTGGGACAGCCAGAAATTATTATACCTATTACAACAGCAATTCCATACATTATTCCATGCTCAAGTCTCAAGAGATCCCAAATTGCTTTTATTTTCATTAGCTTAGGGAGGCAATACGGATATATATTAATAGTTCTGCCGTAATTTATGCTTGAATTTCTAGTGAAAGTAGTACTTATAAGTGCATCTGGTGCTCTTGCACCGGGCCCTCTAACAACTGCAACACTTGCAATTGGGGCTAAGCATGGGTGGAAAGGTGGTTTTAAAGTGGCTTTAGGACATACACTTGTCGAATTTCCACTCGTTTTCTTGATAGCACTTGGTTTGTACACCCTCTTTAAGAATTATACATTTATGAGAATTTCAAGCTTGATAGGTGGATTGTTTATGATATATTTCGGTTATCTAACTGTTAAAGATGTTTTTGTTGAGAGAGAGAAAAGTTCAAATTTTGAGAAGTCATCTCTCATGATTGGTATTGTTTTAACTGCACTGAATCCATTTTTCATCTTATGGTGGATTGGAATTGGAAGTCCCTTAATACTTGAATCTGTCATAACTTGGGGTTTGATTAGCCTTATCCCCTTCTATCTAGCACATGTATGGCTTGATTTTGCTTGGTTAACAGCCTTGGCTCATGCAACATCTCTAAGCGGAAGAGTTGAGAAGATATATAGGATAGTTGTTCTATCTTTAGGAATTGTACTCATTGCATTTGGCTTAGATTTCTTAATTTACGGATTGTTTGGCATTAAATACATTTAAATTTATTAATCAATTCGTATTGCAAAAGATAAAAATCTCTAAATTGTAGTTTGTTCATGTTCTGCTTGAGAGTAAAGAGGGTAATTAGGCATAGTGAAAGTATATCAACTCTAATTTTTGAGAAGGAAATTCCTTCGAAACCTGGGCAGTTTTTAATGCTAAACGTTATAGGATATGAGGAAATTCCGCTGAGTTTATCTTCTCAAAAGAGTGTTACGGTTAAAGCTGTGGGTGAAACTACAAAAGTTCTTGTAAATTTTGAGGGGGGTGAAATTGTAGGTGTAAGAGGGCCATTTGGAAATTCTTTCTCTCCTTCAAAGAAAGCTTTAATAGTTGCGGGCGGAATTGGAATTGCACCTTTGAGATACCTTTATCATTGGTTGAGAGATGCAGATATCACAATTTTCTATGGTGCAAGAAGTAGGGATGAGCTTATATTTCTCGATGAGTTTGAAGATGTTCACATCTCTACTGATGATGGTTCCTACGGTTTTGAAGGTAATGTAGTGCAGATGCTTAAAGAGGAGAGAGTAAATTTTGAAAGCTTTGAAAAAATATATTGCTGTGGTCCACCTATAATGCTCAAAAGTTTACATGAACTTCTGAAGAAAAACAACGTATTGAAAAAATCTGAGTTTTCAGTTGAAAGGTACATGAGATGTGGAATAGGTTTGTGCGGTTCTTGTGTTCTTGAAAACGGTTTGAGGGTTTGTAGAGAAGGACCTGTATTTAGAGGTGATGAATTAACCTTTTAATTTGTTTTCAAGAGAAGCTTTTACAAAACCGACAAATATTGGTGATGGATCGTACGGCCTTGATTTGAATTCTGGATGGAACTGAGTACCTATGAAGAAATCGTTTTTCGGATATTCTATTATCTCAACTCTTTTATCATTTGAATAACCAGATATAACAAGTCCATGCCTTTTTAGATCATCAATATACATCGGATTGACTTCATATCTATGTCTATGCCTTTCATAAACTTTCTCCTTCCCATACAACTTGTAAGCTAACGTATCTCTTACTATATTAACCTCTATCTCACCCAATCTCATAGTTCCTCCCAACTTATCAATTTTCTTCTGTTCTGGCAATAAATCTATGACCAAATGACCTTCACTTGCAAATTCTCCGCTGTTTGCATCATCCCAGCCTATTACATTCCTTGCAAATTCTATAACGGCTAACTGAAATCCAAAGCATATACCCAGAAAAGGTATGTTGTTCTCTCTTGCATATTCAATAGCTTTCATCTTTCCTTCAGTTCCTCTCTTACCAAATCCTCCCGGAACAAGTATTCCATCCCCTTCTATCTCAATATTCTCTTTACCTTCAAGATCTTCACTCTCTATCCAATTTATCTTGACCTTGCATCCAGCATATATTCCTCCATGCTTCAATGCTTCAGCAATGCTTATGTAGGAATCTCTAACGTATGTATATTTACCGACTATTGCTATTGTAACTTCTTCATTCAAACTCTTCAATCTTTTGACTATTTCCTCCCATTCCTTCTTATATTGTCTTTTCTCAAGATTTAGCCTTTTAACTATGTATTCATCAAATTTTTCCTCCCTAAATTTTAGAACAACTTCATAAATATCTTCAACATCCTCATTGCTTATTACTGCTTCAACTGGAACATCACAGAAAAGTGAAATCTTTCTCTTAGTTTCCTTTTTTAACTTCTCTGAACACCTTCCCACTATTGCATCTGGTTGCAAACCCAAGCTTCTAAGCTCTTTAACACTGTGCTGTGTTGGCTTTGTTTTCTGTTCTCCACCCTTAGCCAATGGAATTAATGTGACATGGACGAGCATGAAATCTTCTTGCTTAAGCTCATTCTTCATCTGTCTTATTGCTTCAATAAATGGCATTCCCTCTATATCTCCAACAGTTCCACCAATTTCAACCAAGCAAATATCAGCCTTACTTTTTCCAGCAACTCTCCTTATCCAGCTCTTTATCTCATCGGTTACATGAGGAATTATTTGGACTGTTTGACCCAAGTAATCTCCCCTCCTTTCTTTTTCAATAACATTTTTGTATATCTTTCCAGTCGTAATGTTATGTTCTCCTGTCAGTTCAACACCTATAAAGCGTTCATAATGACCTAAGTCTAAATCAACTTCAGTCCCATCCTTTAAAACGTAAACCTCTCCATGCTGAAAGGGATTCATCGTTCCAGCATCTATGTTTATGTAAGGATCGACCTTTATCGGTACAACCTTGTATCCCATATCAACTAAGAGTCTGCCAATGGATGCACAAGTAATTCCCTTTCCCAAACCGCTCATAACTCCCCCAGTAACAAATATAAACTTCATTTGATCACCTCAAATCTGGGGGAAGCATGTTTGGAATTCCATCTTCAATTGGATATTCAGTCCCACATTTTGTGCATATAAGCTTACCAGAAATTATCTCATCCTCTTTTTCCTCAAAAACCTCAAGTTTTAGATCTCCTTTACATATCGGACATGCTAGTATGTCAAGAAGCTTTCTTCTCATAACTCTCTTCTTAAATCCACATCAATTTAACTTTAACGCAAACATCTTTAATATTGTTGCAAACTAAATTCAATGCTTTGGGTTGAAAAGTACAGACCTAAAACTATCAAGGATGTTGTTGCAGATAAAAGTATACTTGAAAGAGTAATAACTTGGGCTAAAAAGTGGCAGGAAGGAATTCCACAAAAGCCATTACTATTAGGAGGGCCACCGGGAGTAGGTAAAACATCTCTTGCCTTAGCCTTAGCAAACACATTCGGATGGGAGGTAGTGGAGTTAAATGCCAGTGATCAGAGGAGTTGGCAGATTATAAGAAGAGTTGTAGGAGAGGCAGCTTTCAGTGAAACGATAAGCGATGAAGGAGAATTTCTTTCGAGTGATAGGGGTAAGTTGAAGGTTATATTGCTCGATGAAGTTGATAACATAAGTAAAAAGGAAGATTTTGGTGGTGAATCAGCCTTGATTAAACTATTGAAGCAAAAACCTAGACAACCGATAATTCTTACGGCTAACGATCCTTTCAAGCTTTCAAAAGGACTTAGAGATTTGTGTGAGTTCATTCAGTTCAAGAGGTTGAGAACTGATCAGATTGTAAAAGTTTTGGAGAGGATTTGTGCAAGTGAAGGGATTAAAGCAGATAGAAAAGTTTTAGTAGCAATTGCAAAAAATGCTGGAGGAGATTTGAGGGCTGCGATTAACGATCTTCAGGCAATAGCTGGAGAAGAGATTAAGCTTGAAGATGTTGTTGTTGCTAAGAGAACTCAGGAATTTGATGTATTTAAGGTTATGCAGAAGATATTCAAAAGATTTGATAGAACTGTTTATACTGATGCAATGAACTTGGATGAGTCTCCAGAAGATTTAATATTTTGGATTGAAGAGAATATTCCTTTGGAGTATGATGGAGAAGAGCTCTTAAAGGCTTATTTAATTTTATCAAGGGCAGATATTTTTTTGGGTAGGGTTAGGAGGAGAGGTTTCTATAGACTTTGGAGGTATGCAACATATTTGATGACCGTAGGAGTTTCTTATGCAAAGCAGAAATTTAAGGGTGGTTTTACAAAGTATCAAAGACCTGAGATATGGAAGATGCTTACCCTTATTGGGGAGAGGAGGGAAAAGATTAGGAACATATTGAAAAAGATTGCAAAGTACTCTCACATGTCCACCAAGAAAGCACTGAATGAGATTTTCTTCTTTTTGGTTTACATGCTTAGAAATGCAGATATTGCAACAGCTGCAAAAATTGCAGTATTTTATGAATTGAGTGAGGATGAGATATCTTTGATTGCTGGAGATAGAAGGGCTAAGGAGATAAAGGAGTTTGCAAGGAAACAAAAGATTAAAAGGGTGGAAGAAGTTGAATTATTCAAGGAATTTGAAAGGAGGGAAGAAGTTGAGAAGAAGGAAACTGAAGAGGAGGTAAAGGTTGAAAAGGTTAAGAAGAGAAAGAAGAAAAAATCTGAAGTAACTCTTGACAAATTCTTTTCATGAGGGTTGCAGTTGGTTCGACAAATCCCACAAAAGTTGAGGGAGTTAAATTGGCTTTTGAAAGCTATTTTGAGAGAGTTGAAGTTATACCTAAGAAAGTAAATTCTGGTGTAAGTTCTCAGCCAATTGGTGATGAGGTCATTTTGGGAGCAATAAATAGGGCTAGAAATGCTTATGGAGATTGTGATTTCAGTGTTGGTATTGAAGCTGGTCTATTTCCATTCAAAAATACTATAACGGGTTATGTAGATTTTCAAGTTGCAGTTATTTATGATGGTGAAAAATACTCTTTAGGATTTGGGCCGGGATTTGAATTTCCTCCTTTTGTAGTTGAAAATGCTTTAAGAGGTATGGAGGTTGGAAGGATAATGAGCAATTTCACTGGTATTAAAGATATTGGGAAAAGAATGGGAGCTATACATTATTTGACTAAAGGTAAAGTTTCAAGAATAGATCTTACGAGAATTGCCGTTAAAATGGCACTCATACCTTGGTTGAACGAAAAGCTTTACTGGTGATCTTGATGGATGCAATTATAATTGGAAGGGTTAAGGAGTTTCTTGAGATTTACAGATCAAACGATTTAGAAAGAGCCTTGGAATTGCTCAAGGAACTTGAAGTATTTATAGAGGGTTTGTTAAACGTTACGAGAGATTCCAAAGCTTTAACATTGGCTTTGAACGTTTACATGATGATACCTCTCTATGAGGATATGATAAGGTTGAAGATGAAAATTAGAGATACCTCCTACTAACTACCAATATAGTTGCCAAGACCCTTAGATTTGTTATGAGAGCTATTAAAATTAGAAGAGAAATTATTACAAATTTTCCTAGAAATGAGAAGAGGCAGAAGATGAATATGAGAAAAATTCTTTCATCCCTCTTACCCGGAAATTTAAAATTAAATTCTTTATAAAAATCTCTGAAAAATGCACCTCTATATCTTTCAGTAGTGTAGCTGACCATAAAACTTCCAAAAATTGCCAGTGAAGCTATGAACCACTCAAAATTGTTTAAATTTGATAAAAATGAGAGTGTAAGGAGGAATGAAAAATCAACGTATCTATCCAAAACAGAGTCAAGCCATCCGCCGAATTTTGAAGTCCTTAAGCTTGCTCTTGCAATTTCGCCATCTATTCCATCCAATATCGAACTTATCTGGTAAACAATTCCAGCTAAAGGAATTGATATGAAGTTTAGGAGAGAAGATAGCATTCCTATGAAAAAACTTATTAGAGTTGCCTGATTTGGTGTTATGTGATTTACCAATATTTCCGAAATTCTTAAACTTATTTTTCTATTTAAATTTCTTGCAATAAATCCATCTCCAATCCCTTTATAACTACTTCTTACAACGATTCTGTTAGCCTTTTTCAACTCCTCTTCCGTATCTATATCCATCCAGAAAAGTCCATCAACAAAAGTAACCTTAATATTAGCCTTTTCCATTATTTCAGATAAGCTTACAACTTCTTTTCTTCTAACAATCTCTTCAGCTACCTTGAATATATCTGGTGTTAGGACAAAGAAGCCAGTGTCTACACAGCAAAAGTTGTCAAGTTTTTTATCGACTCTCTTAGCTCTTCCATCTTCTACAAAAACCTTTGTAGCTTCACTCAAATTTACAAATCTAGGATTTCTATCGCATATAAGACCTTCACCATTGATAGCGCTTTTAATAAAATCTTCACCATAGATGTGATCTCCCATTACAAGAACAAACTTCTCTTTTATCTTCTCCTTAGCAAGATAAAATGAGTATCCGTTTCCCTTCTCTGGATGTGGATTTAAAATTATTTCATAATCAACTTCATTTGATTTTAGGAAATCTTCAATCGGTTTAAAGTTTTTCTCATTAACTACAACTAAAAATCTCTCCAAACCATTATCTTTCAAAAGTTTTATTGTTCTATACAATATTTCTCTGCCACCTACCTTCATCAGAGGTTTTATCTTTCCACCCATTCTTCTTCCATAACCCGCACATAAGATTAGAGCAGTTTTCACTGAAAACTAATTTTACCTTTTGGATTTATAAATTTTAAGTAATCGAAAGTTATATTTTATCATTTGCTAAGCATGAACGATGCTCATACTTGATACAACACTGAGAGATGGTGAGCAGACACCCGGTATATCTCTAACTGTTGAAAAGAAACTGATTATAGCTCATGCTTTAGATGAATTGGGTGTTGATATAATAGAGGCTGGAACTGCAATAGCTGGTGAAGAGGAGTTTAAGGCTATAAAGGAGATTGCAAACTCTGGATTGAAAGCTGAGGTATGCAGTTTTGCAAGGATAAAGGAAATGGATATTGATGCTGTCGCAAATGCAGATGCGGATTCAGTTTTCATGGTTGCACCTTCATCGGACATTCACATAAGAACAAAGTTTCCGGGTAAGAGTAGGGAGGATATTATAGAAATTTCAGTTAGGGCTGTTGAATATGCTAAGGAAAGAGGACTTACAGTTGAATTTGGGGCTGAGGATTCATCAAGAGCAGATTTAGGTTTTGTTAAAGAATTATTTAAAGCAGTTGTAGATGCTAAAGCTGACAGATTGACATTTACAGATACAGTCGGTGTTCTGATTCCAGAGAAGGCTGAAAGAATAATGAGGGAACTCAGATCAACATTTAAAGTGCCAATTGCATTTCATGGGCACAACGACTTTGGATTGGCAACTGCAAACACAGTTTATGCTGTTAAGGGTGGAGCTAAGGAGATACATGTTACAGTAAATGGATTGGGGGAGAGGGCTGGAAATGCACCTCTTGAAGAGGTTGTTTTGGTTTTGGAAACTTTTTACGGTATAAAGACAAATATAAGGAAGGAGAAGATATACGAAGTATCTAAGCTCGTAGAAACTTTAACGAGATTTCCAATTGCTTTGAACAAGCCAGTAGTTGGTTACAATGCATTTATGCATGAAAGCGGTATACATACTTCTGCCCTTCTGAGAAACACAATATCTTACGAGCCAATTCCACCTGAGTTGATAGGGAGGAAGAGGGCAATAGTTCACGGAAAGCATAGCGGTAAGGCGAGTATAATTAAGCTTGTAGAGGAATTGGGTTACGAAGCTGATGATGAGCAGGTTAAAATGATTATGAAGAGGATAAAGGAATTTGAAGGTAAAGGGAAAAGGGTGATGGGTTCAGATTTAATTAAGATAATTGAAGATGTTTTGAAGGTTAAAAGGGGTAGGAAGATAATTCTTAAGGGTTTGAATGTAGTTTGCGGTAAGAGCGGGACTTCTCCCCATGCAAGCATAAAGATAAGTTTGAATGGGGAAGATGTTGAAGCTACGGCATTGGGTAAGGGGCCTTTCGATGCATCTGTAAGGGCTTTGAAGAATGCACTTAAAAATTATGCTGAAAAGAAGGGAGATAGATCAATTGGAGAACTTGTAAATGTTAAGTTGGTGAATTATAAGGCTAATGCTATAATTGATGATAAGGTTGTGGATTACATGGAGAGGCTTGCGGAAAGAAATCCAAAGCTTTCGGATTTAATTGAAAGGATTAGGATTATGACTGGGACAGATGCTCCAGTAGATGTAATAATTCAATTGGAGAAGGATGATAAGGTTGTTACTGCAATAGGTAGGAGTACAGACATAATACATGCTTCGGTTGAAGCTTACATAGAGTGCTTGAATAAGTTGATATGATTTATCCAAAGTTTGAAAAATGGATCAGAAATTTCATATCTATCTCTAACCTTATTGATAATCTCTTTCTTTAGAAGTCCTTTTATTGCTACTTGAACGTTTGAAGTTCTCTTAAAGCCGTATTTTTGAAGAAACTCTACAGAGTAAAGATCAGTTTCCCCCTTACTTAAAGCCACGAGAACTTTTCTTTGAGTGAGAGTTAGATCGTCCCATATTGTCATGTAAACATCTTCCTCTTCTTTTATTATCTCTTCCACAATTCTATCTACATCGTCAGAATCAACCTTTTTATCACCAATGAAGGAATAGAACCAGAGCTTGTGACAGAGCATCTGTGTGTAATAGGGATGACATTCCGTTATGTCGAGAATTTTATCTATAGCATCATCATCAATTCCTATACCACTACTTTCGAACTTTTCCTTTATGAAATCTTTAAAATCTTCTTTGGGAATTTTGTTAAGTATTACATGCATTCCGAAGTTGTAGAATGGGCTTAGAGCTGAACGAAAGATTTTCTCCATCATACCTCTCTTACTACCGACAAATATGTAGCAAACTTCGGAGTGTTTTTGAAATGCAGATCTCATCTTAGGTAGAACATCGTTACCCAATTGAACAACCTCCTGAAATTCATCGAAAACAACTACCACTCTTCTCTTAGAACGTTTTGCCAGCTTTTGCGGTAATTCCAAAGATTCCTCAAAAGCTTTATCTTCTTCCTCAAACGAAAACTCAACCTCTATTTCCTCTCCTAACCTTATTTTAGGTTTAACACTTCTAAAAAGCTCTTTTACAGATTCTATCATTCTTTTTGCTTTCCACCTTTTAACAACTTCTGTTGCCATTTTCTCAGCCAATTCTCTTTTCGAAATCAAACCATAGCAGTCTATCCAAATGGGTATAACATCCAATTCCTGAATTGCATTATAAACAAGTGAACTTTTTCCATATCTTCTTGGAGAATAGACTATGACATTTTGTCCACTTAAAATGGCATTCTTTATGAATTCCAATTCTTTACGCCTATTAGCAAAGCAATCCTTTCCTACGATTTTACCGTAGATGAATGGGTTCATTACATAATCACCTGTAACACTTTAAAGTGTAGTATTTCTTATATCTTTTGATGTAATTTCGAGAGAAAAATTAAAAAGAAAAAACCTTTAGACTTTATATTCAAATGTTTGAGTTGTTCCGTCCTTGAATGTTACTGTTATC
>CAZKQI010000034.1:0-13063 GCA_964554855.1 uncultured archaeon
ATACATCATGTATCATACTATTAGCTGAAAGTTGTCTATATATTCTTAACATCAAACGTTTTCTGCTCATGAAATTCACAGACATTTGCAACTGAGAATAAGTATGCTTTATAACTTAGATCCAAGTATTAGACTGCATTTTATATTATTTTTTCAGTGTATTCATGTATTAAATAATATTAGCATTTTATTAACTTATATCTCTTTTTATGGGAACTGAGGTTTCACCTAAAATATTTTCAACTTTCTCTTTTATCTTCTTCCCCACAACTTTACAAGCATCTGGTGGTGCATCTCCCCTTGCAATTGCTATGGCACATTGATAGCAGTTATCGTATCCACATGCTCCGCAATCCCTTTTTGGTAATAAGTAGTAAATTTCTTGAGCTTTTTCAATAACTTCTTTCCTTTCGAACAATGTCTTAATAGATGAGATGGGTTTTGAAATCATTTGTACAAAGCCTCTACCAAAACCCATTTTTCGTCTTCTACTCCATCCTTCTCTACCCTTACACCATCCTTTTCTCCTTCTTCTACATCTACCCTTCATCTCTAAAAATTTTTACATGCTTATAAAGATTTTTCGGTTTACCTAAAATTGAAAGCGTTTAAAAATAGATAATTAAGTTTTAACGTGAAAATAGCTATTGTCGGTGCTGGATTGACTGGTTTGAGTTGTGCAATGGAACTTAGGGATTACAATCCAACAGTTTTTGAATGTTGCAATATTGGAGGATTGCTATCATATTATGATAGAGGTTACAAAATAGAGAAGTTCTATCACCACTTCTTCAGATGGGATAAAGATCTGCTAAATTTGATAAAAAAACTTGGTTTATCGAGCAAAGTTGTTTGGAAGATAACTCGAACAGGATTCATAATAAACGAAAAAATATATCCACTAAACACGCCAATTGAGATACTCAGATATCCACATTTAAGCTTCTCGGACAAATTGAAACTTGCATTCTTCACTTTAAAAAGTAGGAAAAGAGATTATAATATCTATGACGATATAAGTGCTCTGGATGGAATAAAAGAGGAACTTGGAGAAAAGCTTTTGAACAATTTCTTCATGCCACTTCTAAAAGCAAAATTTGGTGAAAATTACGATAAGATTAGCTATGCATGGCTTTTAGCAAGAGTTGCAATGAGAAGTAACAGAAAGCTTAGAGGTGAAGAATTGGGATATTTGAGGGGTGGATTCTGGCAGTTGATAGAAAAAATGGCAGAAAATCTTAAAATAATTGGGAAAAAAGTTAAGGAAATTGAATGTATGAACGAAAAATTTTACATAAATGGAATGGAATTCGATGCAGTCGTTTGGACAGCACCCCTCCCCTCATTAGACAAAAAAATTTCTGAAAAAATAGGATTACCTAAAATAAATTATCAAAGTTCTATATGTGCTTTGCTTGGATGTAAGGAGAGTTTTAGCGATTTGTACTGGATAAATGTAGATAGAGCTATATTTGGTGCTATAATAGAGCATACAAACTTCATGCCATTTGAAGATTATGGAGAGCATTTACTCTATCTGGCAAGTTACACAAACCCAAACAGCGAACTGTTCAGAATGAACGAAAGAGATTTGGAAAATCTATATTTAAAAAGTATAGAAAAATTTGGAATGAAAAGAAGAGATGTTAAGTGGATAAAAATTTTCAAAGCAAAATATTCTGCACCTTTATATGAAATTGGTTATTTAAGAAAGATAGTTCCTTACAGAACGAATATAAAAGGATTTTACTTGGCTGGTATGTTTTCAAAACCAAACTATCCAGAGAGAAGTATGAACGGTAGTATTAGAGCTGGAATTGAAGTGGCAAAAATCTTAAAGAGAGATTTTGGGCTTAGCTAACTTTAGCTTTTCCTCTTTAATAGTTATAAGAGGTGTTAAGTGCTTAAGACAATCATAACTTTTCATGAAATCTTAATGCTTCTTTAATCGGTCTTGGCAAGTCATTCCGATTTGAATAAGAATTTATATCACTTCTATCTCTCTTGCAATCTTGCAAACTTAGAGTTGCCAACTAAAGGGAATTCTAACTTCTAATTTCTTTGCATGAATAATTACAGTTCATATAGGGTTCTAAACTGAGTAACATAGAGGACTTATTATCTTATAGGAATTTATTGCTAGCTCTATGCTAAATTTGTTTTATCTCTATTTCAATAACATCTCCAACCTTTAGATCAAGTGTACAATACGTATCGTATTCCATTGTTATAAATCCGTCAAAGTTCAAAGCTTCTTCTATTTTCCTCGCAATATTCATCCCCATCTGCATACTAAACTCGATCATTCTCTCAGGTGAATCTATTTTCGGTACAACTGTAGCGTTTCTCCTCATTTTTTTGAAATAAACAATAACTTCATCATCCTTAAGCTCTATTCTGACAATTTTGTATCTCATAAGTTACCTTAGCATGTGATTTTAAACATTAACTCTGAATGGAACTGGAGTGAAGCAAGATAAACCTATTGCAAAAGTTATAATTCCAATGAAAATTCTTTTAAAATCGAGAGGACTTTCATCATCCATTTTTGGATGCCTTTGCATTGCAAAAAACGTTGTTATTAGTCCCCAGAATAGCCATATAGATGAGTTAGTTATCAAACCAACTATTATAAGTAAAAGGGGTATTATTTTTGAGATGTAATCAGCTTTCATACCTATCATGGCTCTTAAGATGTGTCCACCATCCAACTGTCCTACGGGAATTAGGTTAAGGAATGTTACGAACATACCGACCCATCCAGCAAATGCTACTGGATGGATGAAGTAGCCATTAAAACCAGCAATTTTTGCAATAAAATCGAAAAGTGGCGGAATACCAAGTACAAGCATTATTTCTCCATTCTGAATTGGTTTAAATTCCATCTTCAATCCTATGTATGTAACGATTGATGAAGCAATTATTCCAAATATTGGCCCAGAAACTCCTACATCGAAAAGAGCCTTTCTACTTGGAATAACTCCTCTGTGCTTTATAACAGCACCCAATGTTCCAATCAAACTTGGAAATGGAATGAAGTAAGGAAGAGAAGTCTTCATACCCCACCTTCTTGCAAAGAAGTAATGTCCCATTTCATGAAATCCCAAGACGAACATTATTGCCATTGAGTACTCTATTCCACCTATTATGTCAAAAGTTCCGAACATAGTTGCACCCATTAGAGTTGTTGAAAAGAATGTTGCAATGAGTAGAACAATGTTTATCCAAATTCTATCTTTACTTTCTCTTATTTCAACTACCAATCCACCTAAACTTGAATGAACCCTTACATCGTATTGCTTACTCAACTTTTTTAGCAAATTATGTAATTCTGTGAAATTAATTGGATAAACAAAAAATCTTACTCCATCTTTCAAATTTTCCTGATTGTATACAATTGCAAACTTTTCAATCTCTGATTTCAACGTATCCTTCATAGGCATTTACAATCAAATAGTCTCCGCTCTTAAAAATATCTAATGGATTTTTCTCCAGCTTATCTATAAGAGGTATTTCTGCTATTATAGCTCCTACTGCAATTATTGGTTCCGTTTCAACATTTATTATTGCCTTAGGTGCCGTTTTCTTCTTTCTCATTCTTAGGAGAACGTATGTACCAACTGTAGATCCCCTACCACTAGGAAATACGAAAATTTTGTTTGATATATTCTCCCCTTTAATATCGCTGTCTTCAGCAATGACTTTCCCACTCTCAACATCAACATCTCCCAAAAAAGAGAACTTCTTTTTACTTACCAAAGCTTCTCCCTCAGCATATCCTTTCGATATTACTCTACCCCTAATTCTCACACTGGGAAAGAATTTCGAGAATTTAAAATAGTTATCGTTGGTATCAAATTCAATGAAAGTTATTGAGCTTATCGATGTTGAAAAGGTCTATAAGACTGATTACTATGAAGTTAAAGCATTGGATGGTATAAATCTGAGAATTGAGAGTGGAGAGTTTGTAGTAATCATGGGACCTTCTGGAAGTGGAAAATCAACTCTTTTACACCTAATAGGTTGTTTAGATAAACCAACGAAAGGAGAAGTAATTGTTAAAGGTATTGAAACAACAAAACTTGGAGATAATGAACTTACAAAAATTAGGAGAGATATGATAGGATTTATATTTCAGCAATTTTATTTAATACCTACTTTAACAGCTTTGGAGAATGTTGAACTTCCTATGGTTTTTAAGGGAATTGATAGGGAGGAGAGAAGGAAAAGGGCTATGAAACTTTTAGAACTTGTTGGATTGTACGATGTATACGATAGAAAGCCAAACGAGTTAAGTGGTGGGCAACAGCAAAGAGTTGCAATCGCAAGAGCTTTGGCAAATGATCCAACAATTTTGCTCTGTGATGAGCCTACTGGTAACTTGGACACAAAAACTGGTGAAAAAATAATAGGGACGATAAGAGAGTTTAATGAGAAAAGAGGTGTTACAGTTGTTTTGGTTACTCACAATTTATCACTTAAGAAGTTTGGAGATAGAGTTGTTTATATGAGAGATGGTAAAATTGAAAAAGTTGAGCAAGTGAAAAACTTATAATCAAATGGTTAAACGGAATGCGATGAAAGTTTTAGTTGCGGATCCTATAGCTGAAGAAGCTTTGGAATTTATGAGAAGGAATGAGCTTGAAGTTGATATTAGGACAGAAATCTCTCATGAAGAACTTTTAGAAATCGTAAAAAATTACGATGCTTTAATAGTTAGGAGTAGGACTAAGGTTACAAGAGATGTTATAGAGAGGGCTGAAAAACTTAGGATAATTGGAAGAGCTGGTGTTGGAGTGGATAACATTGATGTAAGCTTTGCAACAGAGAAGGGTATAATTGTCGTTAATGCACCGGGTGGAAATAGTGTTTCTGCTGCCGAACATACAATTGGTTTGATAATATCTCTTATTAGGAAGATTCCAAAAGCAGATAAGAGTGTTAAAGAGGGGAGATGGGAGAGAAAGAAGTTTGTTGGAATGGAGCTTAGAGGTAAAACTTTGGGTATAATAGGTTTGGGTAGAATTGGTTATGAAGTTGCTAAGAGGATGAGATGTTTTGAAATGAAAATCTTAGCTTATGATCCCTATGTGAGTGAGGATAGAGCCAAAAGTGTTGGAGCTAAGTTGGTTAGTTTTGAAGAACTTCTGAGGAATTCGGATATAATCACAATTCACGTTCCAAAGACTAAGGAAACTGAAAACATGATATCTTATAGGGAATTTGAAATTATGAAGGATGGAGTGTACATAATCAATGCTGCAAGAGGTGGTATAGTTGATGAAAAAGCTCTCTATGATGCAATAGTTAAGGGTAAAGTTGCTGGAGCTGCTTTAGATGTTTATGAAAGGGAACCTCCAGATAAGGACAATCCTCTTCTAAAACTTGAGAATGTTGTTACAACTCCTCATATAGGAGCATCGACAAAAGAAGCACAGATGATTGTTGGTATGACTGTAGCGGAGGATATAGTAAACTTTTTCAAAGGTCTACCTGTCAAAAATGCTGTAAACCTTCCAAGTATTCCTCCCGAAGATTATCACTATCTTATGCCTTTTGTCGAATTGGCTGAGAGAATTGGTAAAATTGCATGTTCAAGGTTAAACGGTATGTTCAATAGAGTAAAAATAACGTTTAAGGGTGAAATTGCAAAGAGAAATACTGAAATGGTCACAAGATCTTTATTAATGGGTTTGCTCAATCCAATTCTATCTGGAGTGAATATAGTTTCGGCTCCTCTCGTGGCTAAGGAGAGAGGGATTGTAGTGGAACAAAGTAAGATAGAGGAATCTGGCATTTATCCAAGTTTGATTGAAGTTGTCGTTTCGAATGGGAAAGATATTTACATAGAGGGAACTTGTCTTGGTGAGGAGTGTAGAATACTTAAGATAGATAAGTATAAGGTTGATTTCGTTCCAAGAGGGCATTATGTGATATCATTGCATGAAGACAAACCGGGTGTGATAGGTAGAGTAGGAACGCTTTTAGGCAGTTACAACATAAACATAGCTGGTATGATTGTTGGGAGGCATGGGGGTAGAGGAGGAATTCAGCTAATGCTTTTACTTCTAGATGATCCACCAAGTGAAGAAGTTTTGAAGAAGATGATAGAACTCGATGGTATAATAGATGCAACATACGTGTATCTATGAAGGTAGTTGAATACTGTGATGTTTGCGATGATGAAACTGAGCACGATTTGATAAGAGCGGAGAAAAATCTTTATAAATGTAGGATTTGCGGTAGTGTAAGGCAGATAATGCCTGAAAAGGAAATTAGCATTAAGGCTATAATAAGTACTGGTTGTGAGAGTGAAGTTGGTAGAGTTAGAATTAAGGAGAATGAAGTTATAAGGACTGGTGATGAAATAATAGTTGAAACTGATGATATTAAAGTTGGAGAAGTTAAAGCAATTGAATTGAGAGATGGTAAAAGGGTTGATTTTGCCATTGCTAAGGATGTTTATACTGTCTGGCTTAGGAATGTTGGAGAAGTTTACGTTAAGTTCAGTTTGCATAAAGGTGCCGTTACAACACCTTACAAAATGAGAACAACTGGAGAAACAGAATTTGAGATTGGGGAAAGGATAAACATAGATAACTACATATTCAGAATAACGAGAATAAAAAAGTTGGATGGTAAACTTTTAAAGAGGAGAGGAGAGAAGGCAAGGGCTAAGGAAATTAAAAGGGTATATGCAATGTTCGAAAGGAAGATATGAGGTTTAGAGACTTTATTGAGGTTGATAATCATTATTTCTCCGTTTTGAGGGGAGGATATACAATAATTTGTGTTCTAAGATACGTTCCAGATGGAAAGGTTGAGCATTCTGAAGTTGGAAAATATTTCTCTGAATTTTACAGTGATGGTCTACATTACATACCTTCCAATATTGTTGATAGACACTACGATGCAATGAAAATGCTAAAAGATGTTTGTATGAGGGATGAATGCGTTAGAAAGGTAGCAAATTTTTTTAAACTTAAAAAAATGGGTGTAACTGGATCAAGGCTTATAGGATTGGCCAGAGAAGATTCGGATGTAGATTTTGTATTGTACGATGAATGTTTTGAGATTGGTAGGGAAATGGTAAGGAAGGGGATGGAGAGGGGTATTTTGGATGAACCCGATTTTGAAGAGATTTACAAGAAGAGGAAGGTATCTCTACCTTACGAAGTTTTCGAAATTCATGAAAGGAGGAAGTACAATAAAGCTGTTTTGAATGGAGTTAAGTTTGACATACTTTATGGGGGAGATGTGAAATTGATAAGAGGTAAGAAAGTTGGTAAATTTACTGTTAGGGGTAGAGTTGTTGAAGCTTATCCTTTCAACTATCCTGCAATTTACAAGCTAAATGATTTTGAAATACTCTGCTATACTCATACATTTGTAGGTCAGGCATTTGTTGGGGAATTTATTGAGGCAAGAGGAATTTTGGAGATTGTAAAAGGTAGAAAAGTTTTGATAGTAGGTAGTAGAAGGGATAAAGAAGATGAGTACGTTTTATCTCTTACATTACTTGAGAGGGAGGGGATTGATTATGAAATCGAAATGCTCAAGTAAGATGGAGGAATCGTTTGTGGTGGGTGAGACATTGATAAGGTTCTTGGATAAGGTGATAGAGCACATACAGGATGTTAAGAAGAACGTAGATTCTAAAAAGATATACGAATTTGTATCTGCTTTGGAGAATGCCAGAAGTATATTTGTGATGGGTGCTGGAAGGAGTGGATTTGTAGCTAAGGCATTTGCCATGCGTTTGATGCATCTTGGATACAACGTCTATGTTGTGGGAGAAACTGTAACTCCAAGAATAAAACCTGAAGATTTACTTATAGCCATATCTGGTTCGGGAGAAACTATATCTGTCGTAAATATAAGTAGAAAGGCAAAGGAGGAAATAGGATCTAAGCTAGTAGCTGTAACTCAAAGACCCAATTCAACATTAGCGAAAATGAGCGATATAGTGATAGTTTTGAAGGGTAAGACTAAAGATGACAGAAATCATGAGCTTTCAAAGTTAGCTCCTCTTGGCACACTTTTTGAGTTAACAGCTTTAATATTTTTGGATGGATTGGTTGCCGAATTGATGAATATGAAAGAACTTACAGAAGAAGATTTGGCTGAAAGACATGCAGTATTGGAGTAATTAACCTCTTTGAATTTTGGCATGCATACCTATTATCGAATTGCTTAAGTCAATTCCTCTGATTTCGCAATCTTCATCTATTATAGTTCTGAAAATCTTTGCATTTCTTATAATGCTCTTTTTAAATATAACAGATTCACTCACATCAGAATTCTCTACAATGCAATCTTCACCTATGTATGCATAAGGTCCCACTATTGATCTTCCCTCTATCCTAGCATCTCTTTCTATTACAACGGGAGCTATTATCTTTGCGTATCTGTCAATTTCAGCATCACTATCAATGTAATGTTCCATGTAAAATCTGAGTGCCTCAAGATATGAATCTGCATTTCCTACATCGTACCATAAACCACTGAATTTGTAGCCATAAACTTCTGTTCTCTCGCAAAGCCAAGATATGAAGCTACCTAAATTGTCACTATGCATATTGGAATTTATGTAATCCTGTAAAAGATCCTTAGCATTTCTCGGTAATGCATAGAGAGCTATACCAACTAGAGTAGATTTTGGCTCTTTGGGCTTTTCGTAAAATCTTATGATCTTATTTCCTTCCATCTCAACACTGCTATACCTTTTAACTAGCTCCAAGTCACCTACATCGTACAATCCAACAATACAGCAACCTATTTCCTTGTAATAGTTAACAAAGCCGTCCAATTCAAAGGAAAATATGTTATCACCAGCTACAACCAGCAAATCGTCATCCAAAACCTTAGAAACCTCAGCTAATGCTCTAACTGCACCTAACTTCTCCTCTTCCCTTCTAGTATTTTCTATTATCAGTTCTACATCTTTCCCCTCAGCCCATTTCCTAAAATCTTCCTCAAATCTCTTGTTTGTTGAAATGTAAACTTTCCCAAATTTTTTGACCCTTCTATAGACGTAATCTATGATTGTATCCTTGCCAACTGGTAAAAGTGGTTTTGCTTTTGTCATAGTTATTGGCCATAAACGTGTGGCATATCCTCCAGCCATTATAACTACATCCATGTCATAACTGATCTTACCTGTAGATAATTTTTCTCGTTAACTATATTAACTCATCTGTGAACTATTTTTTCACAATGAAATGCGTGATATGCGGAGAGAAGGCAATAATAGATGGAATGTGTATTAATTGCTATTTGAAGAGGGAGAGAATTTCGTGGGTAGATGATATTATAGAGATTGTAAGGTGTCCGAAGTGTGGAAGGTATTACGTTGGAAAGTGGAAGAGTTTGGATTTCAATTCAGTTGTGTTTGATGCAATTACTTCAAGAATAAAAGTTCATCCACACTTCAATGTTAAAAATGTTAAAATTGCTGAGAAATTTGGTAAGTACATCGTTAGATTGATTGGAAACTTTAAGGATTACGATGTAGTTGATGAATTGAGCGTTGAGGTTAGAGTGAGATATAGGACATGCGAGAGGTGTACGATGATTTCTGGAGGATACTATGAGGCTATAGTTCAGATTAGGGCGGATGATAGAGATGTAGAATCGTTTGAGATTGAGAAGGTTAGAGATATAATAGAGAGAATTTTGGAGAGAGAAAGAGAGAACAAAAAGGCATTCATTAGCAAAATTGTTGAAAGAAAGGAAGGTATAGACTTCTACTTTGGTGATAGGAATGTTGGTAGGAAAGTTTCGAGAGAAATTGCAAAAACTTTGGGTGGAAAGATAGTTGAAAGCAGAGAACTTCATACAAGAAGGGATGGCAGAGATGTATACAGGTATACTTTTGCCGTTAGATTGCCATGTTACAGGATTGGAGATGTTGTTAAGGATTGCAACAATGTTTGCGTAGTTGTTGGAATGGGTAAGGGTTTAAATGTTGAAAATTATAGTATTGTTAATTTGAAGGAGCCAAAGGTTATAAAGAGGAAAGAGGAGTTGGAGAAAGGAGTTGTTGTCGATTATGATGACTATGTTGTTGAAATTGTAAGTGAGAAAGGAGTTATTAGAGCTGTTAAGCCCTGTGGTCTGAATATTGGTGATGAGGTTCACTACTTCGAATACAATTCAAGATACTATGCAATTCCCTCAAGATTTTATGAAGGCTGTTAAAGTTCCTAGGCATAAGGCTGAAGAGGTTAGGAGGTTTGCTGAAAGTATAGGTGCCAAGGATAAGGGTAGGTATGTGATTTGTAGAGGTGAGTATGTCGAAATACCTATATATAATGGTTTTGAAAAATATTTTGAGGATTATGAGATAATTGAACAAAAAAATCCAATTTTTGCACCTAAATCAGATTTATTCGAAGTTCTGAAAGATTGTATTCCAAGAGAGCTTTGGGATTACATTCCAAGAAGATACAAAATTGTTGGAGACATAATTTTGATTAAGATTCCGAAAGAATTGGAAATTTACAAGGGATTGATAGGAGAAAAGCTCTTAAGAATTCATAAGAGATGCAAATCTGTTTGGAGAGATTTGGGAAAGGAGGGAATGTTGAGAAAGCCTAGAGTTGAGCTTATAGCTGGTAGGGGAAGTGAAACACTTCACAAGGAGAATGGTTGTTTATTCAGGCTAGATGTTACAAAGGTTATGTTCAGCGTTGGAAATCAGGGGGAAAGAATGAGAGTTGTTAAGTTGGTGCAAGATGGAGAAGTAGTTTTGGACATGTTTGCTGGAATAGGTTACTTCACAATTCCAATTGCTGTACACACTAAAGCTAAGAAGATATATGCAATTGAAATAAATCCAGATTCCTATTACTATCTCCTCGAAAACTTGAGAATTAATCATGTAAGTAATGTAGTACCAATATTGGGTGATTCCATGCATGTAACACCTGAAAAAGTAGCGGATAGAGTTATCATGGGTCATATAAACTGTCACGAATTTTTGTCTAAGGCAATAAAGGCTCTGAGATGTGATGGTTTCATTCATTATCATGAAACTGTTCCAGAAATAATAATAGAAAGGCCAGTTGGGAGAATAAAAAGAGTTTGCGAGTCTCTTGGAAGAGAAGTAAAAATAGAAGGTTTTAGGAAGGTAAAGAACTATTCTCCCGGTGTTGTACATGTTGTTGTAGATGCCTACATTTACTGAAATGGATAAATATCCTTAAATCAACTAACTAACATGAATTTTGATGAACTGGTAGTTGAAAATGCATTGAGGATTGTTAACCTTCTGAAAATTTTGCCTGAGGTTTTGGAGAAACAAAGAGATAGGATAAGAAGTCTTGCTGAAATGATAAAAAATGCTAAAGCGGTTCATATTTACGGTGTTGGGAGGAGTGGGGCTGTTGCACTGTGCTTTGCCATAAGATTAAAACACTTTGAAAAAGCATTGGGTTGTAAGGTTTGGTGGGTTGGTGATGAAGTTAGAGAAAAGATTGAGGAGAATGATGTGCTCATAGCATTTTCTGGCTCTGGGGAAACAGCTGAAGTTTTGATAGTTGCTGAGAGGGCTAAGGATGCAAATGCGAAGGTTGTGGCAATAACATCCTTTGAAAATTCAAGTTTAGCAAAAATAGCAGATCTTGTTATAAATATACCTGGAGGTTTGGAGAAGGGAAGGGGTTGGAAGTACCTTGAGGCACAATTTATAGAAGATTTTTACGGTGGAGGAAAGTTTGAACTTCTTTCTTATGTCTTTCAAGAAGTTTTGATAAATGCGATTGGTGAGTTCTTCAAGATACCAAAGGATTTGGTTATAAGGGAGCATGAAAGAGATACTATACGTAGAAAATCATCCTAGTTATATCTCTCATTGCTGGAGCCAATCCTAAAACAAGAAGGACAAACTTGATGAAATTTCTTAGCTGATAGCTTTCTCTTTCCAAAATACACAAAATTATCGCAAATAAAGAGAACTTTAATGGAATTAAAATCCATGCTCCGAATTGATTTATGAGTATTCTGGGAATGACATGAAGTTCCCAGTAGTTGAGATAAGTTATTCCGTAAAATGTTGCACTTGCATCGAGCATGTGGGAGAAGAATACTAATACACCTAAATTATCAATTTTCGCAATTCTAGATATTGGATAAAATATTGCCGTAAGTGAAAGAGCAATCAAAGTTGGAATGAAAAGAGCATCTAAATTTTCTACATTTAAATTTGAGCATAGAAATGATAGTGTTAAAATTGCAAGTATAAATCCAAGTGAAAAATGTGGTTTCCAGTATTTTTTAACTTTAAGATTTAAGAGAAGAGATGTGAAGGTTATGGAAAATACTATGATGTATATGAAGGGAGACATTAGAAAATAGGATAGAGGTGGCTTAACAAAACCAGAATCCTCTATAACTCTAAGGAAAGAACCAAAAAATATGTATGGAATGTTTGAGATAAAAAATCTTTCATCGAATTTAACTCTCTTGGAGAGATACTTGTAGAGGAAGTAAACCGATATTATAAGTATTGCTGCCCAAGTTGCAGTATTTACGGGGTTGTATCCTGTTTTGTAAACTATAGAATCAATGTAATATTTTTTTATAAATTCCCAGATCATTGCTCTCCCAATTCTTACTTAGATTTAAAACGTTGCGATAATATATTATTCTCCCTACACACCTATCTCTATGAAAGTTAAGGATGCTCCAAAAACATCGACATCAATAATAGTTAGATCATCTTCAAATGCTAGAATTTCTCAGTCAAAAAATCCATTACTTGAGCTTATGAGGAGAGTTTTCAGAAAGGAGGAGATTGCTTTGAAAGCTGTTAAGTTTGTGAACATGATTGAAGAAAGGGCAAAAGCTGGTAAACCCTTGAGAGTTGAGGAATGGGAGGAAACAATTAAGGAGTTGGAAATGGCAAAATCTTCCTTCTATGCCATGAGAAATAAGCTTCTCGGTGCTGGAATGATATCTATAAAAAATGGGGAGTATAGGCTTTCTGGAATGTTCAGTAAGGATTTAGTGGACATGGCCAGATGGTGGTGGATTGTAATGTTGGGTTACGATGAAGATTCGC
>CAZKQI010000035.1:0-12945 GCA_964554855.1 uncultured archaeon
ATTTTTAAATTAAATTCGTTTAATAAGATTTTTGATTTGGCAAAAGTAAATAAGATGAATATTGTTGGCATGGATATGATAGTTCCGAAATCGGAGATTTTTAAAGTAAGGAAAAAAATTAACTGGGATGAGTTTATTGAAAAAGTTAGATATGTTGTTGAAGATGTTAAGAAGAGGGGTGATATTGCTTTAATAGAATATACGGAGAAGTTTGATGGTGTAAGACAAAAATATCTAAAAGTGCCTAAGGAAGAAATTGATTCTGCCTATGATGAGATAGATGATGAATTGATAGATGCTCTTGAAATTGCTAAAGAAAATATAGAACGTTTTCATTCTATAACAGCTGTTGACAAAGATATCAAGATTGATTTCGGAGATTGCATTTTAGGTAAGAGATACACTCCTATAGAGAGTGTAGGAGTTTACATTCCGGGTGGAAATAGGAGTTATCCATCGACAGCATTGATGGCTGGAATTCCAGCAAAAATTGCAGGTGTAAATAGATTGGTAGCATGTTCCCCACCGAATAGGTATGGGAAAATAAATCCTTTGACTCTTGTTGCCTGCGATATTGCTGGATTTGATGAAATTTATGTTGTTGGTGGAGCTCAAGCAATATCTGCAATGGCTTATGGGACTGAGACAATAAAGCCCGTTGAAAAAATTGTTGGGCCTGGAAATGTTTACGTTACAGCTGCAAAGCTTTTGGTTCAGAAGGATGTTGCAATAGATATGCCAGCTGGTCCATCCGAGATAGTTATAATTGCAGACGAAACTCCAAAAGCAGAATTTGTAGCTTTTGACTGTTTGGCACAATTGGAACACGATCCTCTTGCTTTAGCAATAGTGTTAACAACATCAAATTCTCTAGCTGAAGATGTTGAAAGAATTGCAAAAAACGAAAATTTCAGTGAAAATTTGAAGATTGCAGTTGTTAAATCTTTAGATGAGGCTTTAGAGATATCAAATACAATTGCACCAGAGCACTTGAGTATAATGTGTAAGAATGCAGAAAAATATCTGGAGAAGGTTAAACATGCTGGAAGTGTTTTCTTAGGAGAATACAGCCCTGTTGCTTGTGGTGATTATGCAAGTGGAACAAATCATATATTGCCAACATCTGGATATGCTAGAATATATTCTGGATTGAGTGTCGAAACTTTCATGAAAAATATAACTTATCAGATGCTGACAAAATCAGCTTTGAATAGAATTTGTGATGCTGTAATCAAACTAGCTAATGCCGAAGGATTCAAATTACATGCAAAGTCTGTCGAATTGAGAATTAGGGAAGAGTAATATATCTATAAATTCATTCATTTTCAATGAGAAAGTGGACAAGTGATATTGGGGAAGAGGATGTAGGAAAGACTGTAATACTTTATGGATGGATTCATGAAATTAGAGACTTGGGAGGGCTTGTTTTCATAATATTGAGAGATAGAGAAGGCTTTATTCAAATAACACTTCCTAAAAAGAAAGTTTCTCCAGAAGTATTTAAACTTGCTAAGAGAATAAAGAGAGAGAGTGTAGTAAAGGTCGTTGGAACTGTAAAGAAGGAACTTAAAGCACCTCAGGGCTATGAGATAATACCAGAAACGATAGAAGTTTTAAACGAAGCTGAAGTTCCTCTACCTTTAGAAGTAACAGAAAAAGTCCCTGCTGAACTTGATACTAGATTGGATCATAGATTTTTGGATTTGAGAAAGCCAAAAATACAAGCAATATTTAGGATAAGGCATCAGATGCTCCAAAGCATTAGAGCTTTTCTATGTGAACATGATTTTATAGAAGTTCAAACTCCAAAAATTGTTTCCACTGCTACAGAAGGAGGTACTGAACTTTTTCCAGTTAGTTATTTTGAAAGAGAGGCATTTTTAAATCAGAGTCCTCAGCTCTATAAACAGATGTTAATGTCTGCTGGATTTGAGAGAGTTTTCGAAATTGGCCCAATATTCAGAGCGGAAGAGCATAATACAACAAGACATCTGAATGAGGCAATTTCTATAGATATTGAGATGAGTTTTACAGATCACAATGGAGTAATGGATATATTGGAAAGACTTGTAGTTAGAGTTTATGAGGATGTAATTGAGAACTGTGAGAGATATTTGAACTGGCTCAATGTAAAACTTGAAGTGCCGAGTTTACCCTTTGAGAGAGTTAAGTATGATGAAGTTTTGGAAATTGTAAAGGATGTACCTTGGGGTGAGGATTTACCAACACCGGCTTTGAAAGTGTTGGCTGAAGAGTTGGGGGATGTGCATTACTTCATAGTGGATTGGCCTACCGAATGTAAACCGTTTTATGCAATGCCTTATGAAGACAGACCAGAAATTTGTAAGAGCTTTGATTTGATGAAAGGGGCTTTGGAGTTGGCAAGCGGAACTCAGAGAATACATAAATATGATATGCTTGTTGAAAGTATAAAATCTAAGGGATTGAATCCAGAGAGCTTTGAATTTTACCTTGAAGCATTCAGATATGGAATGCCTCCACATGCAGGATGGGGGTTGGGTGCTGAGAGGTTTTTGATGTCCATGCTAAATTTAAAGAACATAAGGGAAGCTACAATGTTCCCAAGGGATAGAAACAGGTTATTACCATGACCTCAGTCCGTCGTGAAATCATCACAAGTCAGACTATCGGGGAATCATCATCGGTTAAATTAAGTATCTTACATCCTTCAAAAATATGTTATGATTGCATCTGCACCTGGTAAAGTTATACTGTTCGGGGAGCATGCTGTGGTTTACGATAGGCATGCATTGGTTTCTGCCATAAACTTAAGATGTTATGCAAAGGCAGAGAAACATAGCAATATAGTAATTGAATCACCCCTTGCTAAGACTGGATTGGATTTCAAGAGGCATCCGTACATAAGCTGGGCTATAAAAAGATTTTCGGAAGTTAAACAAGTTGATGGTGTTTATATAAAAATTTGGAGTGAAATTCCCATAGCTTCTGGATTGGGTAGTTCTTCTGCTGTAACTGTAGCTGTTTTAAAGGCCTTAAGCTTACTTTACGAAGTTGATTTAAGTGATGAAGAAATATTTGAGCTTGCCAGAAGGGTTGAATTGGATGTTCAGGGTTTGGGAAGTGGAACAGATCCTTTCATTTCAACATTTGGAGGAACATGGCTAATTCCGGAGAGGAGGAGAGTGAGGGCAAAAAAGATAGATTTGACTGTTATATACACGGGTAAACCTTCCATAACTTCGGAAATGGTTAAGAGGGTTGCAAGGTTGAGAATGGAATATAGAGATGTTATTGACAGAATATTTGATGCCATAGATTCTATAACACTCTATGGAGTTAAATGCATTGAGAATGGTGATCTTGAAAAGCTGTCATTCCTTTTCAGGGCAAACCATCTACTTCTAAAAGCTATAGAGGTCAGTTGTGATGAGATAGATGACATTATCGAAAAACTTGAAAAAATGGGTATATTTGGAAAAATAACTGGTGCTGGTGGTGGAGGTAGTGTTATAGCACTGGGAAATGTTATCTTAGATGGTTATAAGTGTTTTGGAGTATCTTTGGATGCAGAAGGTGTTAGAGAGGAAAAGGTTTAAATAACCCGTAATGAACTCAGAAGAAATAAATTGGGGGATCGAGATTGGCGGAGATAACGGAAGTTAGAATATATAAGACAAAAGGGGATGGAGTAGTAAAGGCATACGCTTCTGTAAGCCTAGACAACGAGTTTGTTGTGAAAGGTTTGAAAGTTGTAGAAAATGAGAAGGGAGTTAGAGTTTTGATGCCAAGTAGAAAGGCTAAGGATGGAAGCTATCAGGATATATTCCATCCCATGAGTAAGGAAGCAAGAGAGAAGATTGTTGATGCTGTATTGAAGGCTTATAGGGAACAAATATAGAGATGGGTAATAAATTTTTTAAAAAGTTTAAAACATTTTTATCAAATTTAAAAATTTATTCTCAAATAACAGATTTATCTTCTGTATCTAGGAGATACTTTGTCATTGGATATTTCGATGGTGTTTTAACTATTATGGGATTTGTTGTTGGAGCACATTTAAGTGGAAAGGTAACTAGTGAATTGATGATAGGTGCTGGATTTGCCACAGCTCTAGCTTTAGCTATTTCAAGCGGTTTCGGTGCATACGAAGCTGAAATTGTTGAACAACATATAAGAAAGAGGGAAATTGATAAAGCAATGCTTAGAGAGGTAGGAGGTATTATAGAATCTGCCCATAAAGTAGCCATTTACGTTTCGGCTTTTGTCCATGCAGTAGCACCTCTTGTAGGAGGTTTAATCCCTATATTACCATATCTAATTTTTACACCAGATGTAGCATATATTTATTCACTTGCAATTGGTTTTGTTTCACTCTTCATTGTAGGATTCGCTTTTGGAAAAGTTGCAAAGATGAACGTAATAATTTCTGGACTCAAATTCGTTTTGGCAGGATTGCTTACACTCATAGCTGTAACAATTTTACATCCTATAGCGTAACAATCATCACTTATTCATTTCCTCCTTTACAATTTCCTCTACAACCTTTATAGCTTTAGGTATAGCATTTTCAACAGATTTCGATAATCCAATTCCAAATTCTATAACTTCTGGTTCAACACAGACAAATTTGATCTTGGGCAGTTTGTAGTTCAATCTGCAAAACTTTATTGCCTCTATTAAACCTATATCATGCAAGCTGATCAAGTTTTTTTCCCTAAAATCTACATCATCAAAATCGAAAACGTATATTTCACCGGGCTTTCCATTTCCTTTCGCAACATCTACAACTATACAGAGATCGTAACCTTCAATATAGTTCAAAATTTGAATCCCCAATGTTCCCAATTCGTAAATATCTATGGGTAATTTTTTCTCCTTCAATCTTTCTACAACTCTCACTCCAAAGCCATCATCTCTCATCAGAATATTACCAATTCCTATTACAACTATTTTCATTTGCAATCCCTAAACTTCAATTTCATAAAATTAGAAAAAAGTATAATTTAATAAAAATTATTCCTCCAAAACTCTTTCTTTTCTCTTACCAGTAAACATCGATAGCAATACTCCGAATATTGTTACAGCGTACATATGCATGAACATTACCAAGCCGAAGAGATACATTCCAAGTCTATGAATAGCTCTTAGAAATGTGTAGCCGTCCATTTGTCCAGCTGGATTAAAACAATTACCTACTGCCTGAGCAAAGTCTACAACTGGTTTCATTTGCTCAGGATAATACATTGCAAATCCAGTTATTCCCATAAGAAGAGCCAATAGGACGTAAATCCACCAAACTATCACCTGCGTAGGTATTATCTTTTCGATGTAATCCCTCTTCTTCAAACTGTAACCTCTCGGATCTTTAACGTGTGGACCTAAGAAGCACCAAGCCAAACCCTCTCTCCAGAGGAATTTTATACTGTAAGGTATTCTACCCAAGGATATCCATTTCCACTCCTTTGCAATCATGTAATATCCGAACATGCCCCAAAGACATCCAAAGATGAAAGCTACGATTATGTGTATCATCAAAACGTTTTCTCCAAATATCTTAACACCGTAAAGTCCTCCAAGTTCCATTCCACTCAAAGCTAAAAGAATTCCCGTTATCACTATGCTCCAATGCACAACTCTAATAAAAATTGGATGACGAAGGACTTCAACGTACTTCATTTTCTCACCTTAAGCTCTATTGTATGTACAGCACAGGCAATGCATGGGTCAAAGCTTCTTACAACAGCTAAAGCCAATGATGTGTTGTACTTAGCTCCATTGACATATTCTAAGTTAACTTCTGCAAGTCCGAGTGGAGATATGGCATTTGCAAGTGCATCTCCCCACTTCATTCCAAGCACATCTTCTTCTGGCCATAGCAGATTGCAAACTTCTGGAACACTCATATTTGGTAACCAGCAACCTTCTAATGCCTTTTCTACTGGTCCCGGATTTCCAAAGTCATCTCTTGGCCCTAAATTCCATGTCGAAGGAACTACGCAGCAGTAGTTTGCAATTACTTTGTTCTTTATCCTAGTGTAGTGTAATAAAGCACCTCTTGGCGCTTCCCACAGTCCCCAACCTTCTCCTTCATTTGGCACATACTTGTAGTCAGGTATTTTTGGATTTACAATAGGATATTCGCTTGCATAATCCTTAAGCTGTACAGCCCACTCCATAATCTTAGTAGCATACAACAATGCCTGAACAACTCTGGATGCAACTCTGTCAATTACAGATCCTTTCGGATTCATTACACTCCATTCAACTTTGACACTTTCCTCAGTTACTGGATTTGTCAATTCAATCTTCCAATTCAGACCATAAGTTACAATCATTCTTGCCAAAGGCCCTACTTCATGAACCTTTCCTTCGTATCTCGGTGCTTTCGCCCATGCATAAGCATTTGGCTTATCTTTCCATACAACATCGTTTGTCATCTCAACTTCCCATGGTTTCTTACCACTTATTTCATCCTTGTATCTTGAATACTTGACATATTCGACAATTTTGTCTCTCTCAAGTGGCTTTAATTCACCGTTTTGCCATGATCCAGAATGTATAACAGCAGATCTCCTAAAGCTTGCTTCTCCATCCTGTGCTCTAACCCAATCTTCATAATTCTCGGGATCTGGGAATATACCATAACTCAAAAAGTTACCCCAACTTGCACCAATATCTGCAAAAGCTCTGTGCTCTATCCCAAGAAGTTCACTCAATCTTTCACTAACAATTTCATTTCTCTCCTTAATAGCCATTAAGTCTTTTAGAGCTACATTTGCACACCATTCCCATATTTCTGTAGCCTTTGTCAAAGTTTGAGCAATTCTGTCTCCAGTGGGCTTTACAGTTACACCACCTGGATATTCACTCATATGGTGTGGGAATTTACCTCCCCATAGAGCAACAATCTCATTTGCCTTTCTCTGAATATCTATACACTGAGCATAACTTGAACCCAATCCCAGCGTTCTGATTCCTTCTTTACCCAATGCGGGAGGAACCATTGGAGGATATTTACAAACTATGCCAATTTCTGGCCCAACAAGTAGATAAGTGTGTATAAGATGGTCGTAGACATAATATGCAGCCTGAATTATGTTTCTTATCAGAACGGCTGTTGGTGTTGGAGTTACATTGTAAGCATGATCCAAAGCCTGAACAGCAGTTTCACCATGTGGTGCGGGACAAACACCGCAAATTCTCTGTGTTATATAGAATGCATCCCTTGGATCTCTACCCCTCAATATTATCTCAAAACCCCTAAACAAGTTTGTATGGCTGTAAGCCTTGTCAACAACTTCAATTTTCATCTTACCAGTATCTATCTCCTTAGTTTCCATTGTAGCTCCTAAATGACCTTCAATTCTCGTAATTGGATCTACCCAAACCTTCGCCATAAATCATCACTCCTCCTTCCTCTTATGCTCCCTATATCCCAAATGCCTTACAGCATGAATACCAATACCTATCAAAGTTGCACCCAATAATCCGGCACCAATTGTTTCTGCACCAACTCCAAGAACTCTGGGCAATTCAGTAACTTCAGCATAGAATGGTGAGAATTTGTCTGGCCATCCGGGTTCTGCACAACCAATGCAAATGTTTGTTTCAACACAATAACTCGTTCCATTATTCCACTTCCTTATTGCACAATCCGTATTACAAATGGGGCCTTTGCACCCCATCTTAAACCTGCAACCCTCTTCTCCCGGCTTTGTTATGAATATTCCCCTATCATAGTATGGTCTGTATGGGCACAACTCTTTATGCATATTCCTTCCAAAGAAAACTTTTGGCCTTCCATATTTATCAAGTTCTGGTACAACACCAAGCATAAGACTTGCAAGTGTTACAACAATATGATCTGGATGCGCTGGACAGCATGGTATGTTTATGACAGTCTTATTTATACCAACTTCATAGAGAAACTCTTGAACACCCTTTGCACCAGTTGGATTTGGTTCGCCATCCCAAGGTTTTGCACCTGGAATTCCTCCGTAAGTTGCACATTGCCCCACAGCTACTATGTAATCTGCTATTTCTGCAGCCTCTCTTAAATGGTCTCTGAAATCTTTTCCATGAATTGTACAAAAGCCCTCATCCTGCACAGCTCCCTCTACAATCAATATCTTAGCCCTCTTAGAATTCTTCCACCTCTCTTTTAACTCTTCAGCTAAGGTTCCAGATGCAACATGAATTGTTTCCATGTAGTCTGGTAGGGCAATTGGTAGTCCAGAATTTCCTACTAGAACTTCTGTCAGTATCTGTACCAAATCTGGATCTGCGGATTGTGCAAAAGATATTGTACAACCTGTACAAGCTGCACCGTTCAGCCAGCAAATATGCCAATAGTCCTTTACTTCTTCGAGAGCTTTAACCAAATCAGCTTTGTATGTTGTCAGAAAAGCACTGGCACCCATTGCACCAACGAGCTTTAGAAAATTTCTCCTACTCAACTTCATAGAACCACCTTGAAATATGTCCTAAATGTAATATTTAAGCTTTTTTCTTAATGAAGATATAAAATTATTATTTTGCATTGTATCAGTAACACAGTTTATGAGCATTGAAAAATTATATTTAAAAATATTAAAATAATTTATTCAATCTCAGAAGCTTTCAATACATCCATTAAAGTAATAATCCCTTTAATTTCACCACACTCTACAACTGCCAATCTTGCTAAGTTTAAGTTAGTCATAAGTTTCGCTGCAGTTTTAACGCTTTCATTTGAATTTACACATACAATAGGCTTTGTGGCAATATCTCCTACCCTAACTTCGCTAGGTTTTAAATCCTTAGCTATAACCCTGTAAACTATATCCCTCACGGTTATTACACCGTAGCAGTCATCTTCATCCTTAGGTTCAACTATGAGGGATCTAATTCCCTTTTTAAGCATAATTTCTATGGCTGTTTTAACACTCTCTTCAGGCTTTATTGTAACTACATCTCTCCAAATCAAATCTTTCACCTTCAAACGCATCACCTCAGCATGTATTCAAACATTTTAGCAGAATTGTGTATATTTTCAACTATCCTGTATAGGTAAGATTCCACTTCCTTTAAAAATATAAAAAGCTCAGTACTACAACCTACTAAGGATTTGACAAAATTCGCATGCTCACGTTCAAACTCCTCCTTAAGTTCAGTTATCTTTTTTACAACATTGCGAACATTCTCTATCTCCGACTTTGCAAAAGCCTTGGCCAAGATACTTTCCAAAACGCTGAAGAGTTCATCGTATTTTTGCACAATCTTAGGGACAATTTGAAGGATTTGTTTGAGTATTGTAATTTCAACATTCTTGATGTAAAGCAGGGTAACAAGATCCTCACATGTGTTGATGATGTTATCTTGCAGAGTTATCAAATTCAAAAGCTTGTACTTGTCTACAGGTATCATCACGTCTGAAACGTTCTTCATGATTATATCCTTAAGCTTGTCAGCATCTCTCTCAATCTCTTTAACCTTATCAATGATCTTTGGATCTCGACTTTCGAAGAATTCCATCATAAGCTTCACAGCTTCTATGCACAGTTTCTCATGTTTCTTTAGATCTTCGAATGGAGAATATCCAAACACATCATAAACACTTCTGAAGAACCTCATAGATACTTCTCCAAGAGCAAACTAAGCTTTCTCCTAATCTGTGGTGTTATGTACTCTTTTTGGGTTGTTATTGCGAATTTCAGAGCATCTTTACATGGACAATTTCTCTCCTCTGGTATTCTCGGAATTAACTTTTTCAGTATATTTTTCACCCTCTCCTCACTCTTTGCCATGTTCTCTAAGACTGTAGCAACATCCACCTCTTCCTCCTTCCAAACATCGTAATCTGTTACCGTAGCTATTGTTAGATAGCATATTTCAGCTTCTCTTGCAAGTTTAGCCTCTGGTAAAGCAGTCATTCCTATTATATCAAATCCCAATGTTCTATGCACTTGGGATTCAGCTTTTGTAGAGAACTGAGGCCCTTCAATGCAAACATAAATTCCTTTCTCATGAAATTCATATTTCAAATCCTTTAAGACATCTATAGCTAAATTCCTCAATTCAGGACAGAAAGGTTCAGCAAAGCCAACATGAACTACTATATCTTCAAAGAACGTGTTAGGTCTAAACTTTGTCTTATCGTAAAGTTGATCTGGTATGACTATATCTAAGGGCTTTATATCATCCTTTAAAGAGCCAACAGCACAGACACTTATAATTCTTTCAACTCCAATCTTTTTTAGAGCGTATACATTTGCTCTGTAGGGAACATTTGTCGGTGAAAAGATATGTCCCTTTCCATGTCTCGGAATGAAAGCAACTCTAATTCCATCAAGCTCTCCAATTTTTATTGAATCAGATGGCTTTCCGAAAGGAGTATCCAAATCTACTTCTCTAACATTTTCCAAGTTCAATCCTTCATATACTCCAGTGCCCCCTATTATAGCTATTCTTGCATTCATGAAATTCATTGAAGACCTTTAGTAAAAATTTTTTCGATTCATTTTAGTTTATAGTAAGTTTTTCCGTTCATTTCAAATTTTTCTATAATATCTTTCATCTCCATCATTTTCAAAACACTTTCAAACCTTCCCGGATTAGTAATATCCAAGTATATTGGATCGATCTGAAATTCCTCATATATTGCGTTCTTTATTTCCCAAACAGTCCAGAATTCTTTATTTTTCATAACAGCTTTGACAAGGCTGGACAAATCTTCGAATATGTTCCAAGGAAATATAACCCAAGAAAAACCCTCTATATATTCTCCGAAATAGTTCGGTATGAATTTAGATGTTGAAATGACAAGCAAACTTGCAGTTTTAACATCTCTTGCACTTTTTTCTACGATTTCTTTTGCTTTTATCATACTTTTACCTGTATTGACAAGATCATCAACTATTAGAACTTTATTTCTATACTCAAGATCAACATCTTCCAAGACTTTCAATTCTCTTCTGTCGTATCCTATGTACTGCTTTATACCTAAAGAAACAAGTTCATCCAATCCAAGAATATCGCAGAGTATGGTACCTACAAACCATCCTCCCCTTGCAATTGCCACTATTGTATTTGGCTCGAAACCATCCTCAACTATCTGCTCCGCAACTTTCCTACAAAGCTTATCTAGATAATCCCAATTCGTTATAACACACCTCATAACCTTATCACCCTTTTAATATATTCAGGTGGAATTTCTTTTGCTAAAGCTATGAAATCATTAGCTTTAACAATTCTTATTCCATCTTCTCTAGCTTTTCTTGCGTCAATTTCAAGAATTATTGGTTCATCAGTCCTCAACCTCGCAACTTCCTCACCTTTCTCAATTGTAGTAGATAGATGAACGTAAGTATGATTGACTGGCCTTATTCCAACTTCAAGAAGTCTTTGAGCCTCTTCCTCACTCGTTCCATAGTATAATTTATCCTCCTCTGCCATCGGATAATCTTTCAATTCAACATTAATACTGTGACCATATTTGGCCCTTATTTTGCCATCTCTAAATTCGTATCTACCTTTTGAATCCGAATAAATCAAAGCTTTTACTATCCATCTGTTTGCCCACCTAAACTTTCTCCTAACAACTCTAACGAGGCTATCAAAGTCAACCCATCCATTTTCATCAATATTCAATCCAAATCTGTCTGGGAAGTGTCTGAGAATTCCAGAAATGAATCTACCTAACTTCTCAACCTTTTCCTTCTCCAAAATTATTTCTCCCTTCTTACCGCACTGACAAAACTCTCCTCTGTAGAATCCATGTACTGGACAGAATCTTATTTCTTCCATCCGATCACCCTCGCGAAATGTATTGTAGTAGCAATAACGCCCATAGCTGTGCAAGTTTCCAAATTAACACCCCTTCCAGTCACTTCAAAGTGATATCTTGCCTTCTCCATCAAATCTTTAGGTAAACCTTTCCTACCCAATCCTATCAGAAATGTTGTAGACCTCTTACTTATAACCCTTACCATCTCTTCAAAACTCAAAGCCTTTTTACTATCTGGATTTGGTGTTGTAGCAATTAAGTCTCCAAAGTGTGCATGGAATTTATCAATAAGATGTATTCTGTTTTTTTCAAGCAAACTGTAAGCATAATCTGGATATCCTATTGTAGTGTAATTTACGACATCTTCTATAAGTTCTCTAACATCTTTCCAAAAAGGAAAATCATAGAGTGCTAAATGAAAATTGTAAGCATAGCATAGCGGTATAGCCCTTGCAATACTCCTTAGATGAATCTCATGAAGTTTCAGCTTATCATACGTATTCACTAAGCACAGTACTATCACATCATAGATAATTAACAAAATATTAAAAATTCTGCCGATCTTCTTCAACACAATGGATATAATAGTGGTTGGTGTTGGGGGTCAGGGAATTCTAACATGCTCAAATATTCTTGCTAGGGCAAGTATGAATGCTGGATTAAATGTTATAACTTCGGAAGTGCATGGAATGGCTCAAAGAGGTGGAAGTGTGGAAGTGCATGTTAGGATAGGTGATGTACATTCCCCTCTAATACCTCTTGGCTCTGCAGACTTCATGATAGCTTTAGAACCTGTGGAAGCTTTGAGAAAATTGGAATTTATCGGAGAAAATTCAAAAGTAATTATTAACATAAAACCAATAGTTCCAGTAAGTGTTACACTAGGAATTGCTGAGTATCCCAAGGTTGAAAGAGTAATTGAAATTATTGAAGATTTTGCCAATAAAGTTGTTCAGATTGATGCCATAGAAATTGCAGAAAGAGCTGGAGATGTAAGATGTGCCAATGTGGTAATGCTTGGTGCATTTGCCAAACATACAAAAATTTTCAAACTTAAAGAAATTGAGCAAGCAATTAAAGATGTTTTACCTGAGAAAATTCATGATATAAACATTCGAGCATTGAAACTCGGTTACGAACATGCGTAAAGTTTATACGTCATAATGGTTTATTAATTTCAAGGGCTCGTGGTCTAGGGG
>CAZKQI010000036.1:0-12811 GCA_964554855.1 uncultured archaeon
TCAGAAATCGGCATCTTTCTTCATTGGCATGAATAAATATTTATTAAGCCCAAATTAATTTTGTGGTATCATCGAGCAAATCATTTAACCTTAGGTTCAATGTATTCCTTCGGAGCAATATCTATTGGCTCTAAATACCTCCTAAGCACTTTAGGAATTTCTACTCTTCCATCTTCAAGCTGGAAATTCTCTATTATAGCAGTTATTGCACGAGTTGTAGCAATTGCAGTTGAATTGAGTGTATGAACAAATCCTTTTGATGGAGCTCCCTTTTCTTCTGCAAATCTTATGTTCAATCTGAAGCTCTGCCAATCTGTGCAATTTGAGCAAGAAACCATCTCCCTAAATTTACCCTGAGCGGGCATCCAAGCTTCTAAATCGTATTTCTTAGATGCAACAACACCTAAGTCACCTGAACAAACATTGACAATCCTATAGGGAATTCCAAGCTCTCTCCAAAGTACTTCAGCATTTTCTATAAGTCTTTCATGCCATTCCCAGCTATCCTCTGGTAAGCAGTAAACGAATTGCTCAACCTTGTTAAATATATGAACCCTAAATATTCCCTTTGTATCTTTTCCGTGAGCACCAGCTTCCTTCCTAAAACATGGTGAAACTCCAGCGTAGAGCAATGGTAGTTCATCTTCACTCAAAACCTCATTCACATGCATGCTTGCAAGGGGATGTTCAGATGTTGCTATGAGATATAAATCTTCATCCTCAATTTTGTAAAGCATCTCCTCAAAATCGCTTAGTGCTGTTACACCCTGATAAACCCTTTTATTTAGCATGTAAGGTGGCATGATAACCTTGAAACCATTTTTAGCCAAGAAATCCAGAGAATAAAATGTCAAGGCAAAATCCAACCATACTAGATCGTCAAACATGTAATAGAATCTTGAGCCTGCAACCTTTCCCGCTCTGATTGTATCGACAAATCCAAATTTTTCAACGTAATCTGCATGCCCCAAAACAGGTCTTTCCAAAATTTCGTATTCAACTTCAAAACCATCCGTTTGCTTCAAGAACAAATCCAGATGACCTTTATAAACCTTACATTTACCCCAAAATCTTATAGGGACATTATCTTCATCGCTTTCACCAATAGGAACACTTTCGTGAATTATATTAGGAATTGAGAGTAAAGTATTCTTCAACTCACTCTCAATATACCTTAACTCATCCTCCTTCTCCTTTATTTTTTTAGATATTTCCTTAGCCTTTTGAATCAATTCCTTATTCCCCTTCCTTATCTCATTGGATATCTTGTTTCTCTCATGTCTAAGCTCATCCAATTCCTTCATCAAACGTCTGTAAGCTTTATCAAGTTCAATAGCCCTGTAAACAACTTCAAAGTCTTCTCCTCTCCTTTTCTGGGATTCCACAATTACCTCTGGATTGTCTCTCAAAGCTTTGAGTATGCTCCAGTGGTAGCTCAGCATCGAATACAATTGAAAAGAATAGTATAAAAATGTTACAAGAACTTTCTTGGATCTGTTATCTCTCCCTTTATAGCTGAAGCAACTGCTGTTGCTGGAGAAGCTAGGTATATTTCTGCATTGGGATTACCCATTCTACCTTTGAAGTTTCTGTTTTGAGTTGAGAGACAAACTTCTCCATCGGCCAACACACCCATGTGTATTCCAACACAAGGCCCACAACCTGGAGGCAAAATTACGCCACCAGCCTCAACTATAGTTTTGAGATAACCAAGCTCCAAAGCTTTAATGTAAATTCTTCTGCTTGCAGGACAAACCAAAAGCCTTACATCTCTATGAACTCTTCTTCCTTTGAGAATTCTTGCAACTACTTCTATATCACTCAATCTACCATTCGTGCAAGTTCCAACATAGACCTGATCAACCTTAACACCTTCAACCTCATCAATTGGAAAAACATTGTCAACGTTGTGTGGTTTTGCAACCATAGGTTCGATTTCTGCAGAAAAATACAACTCCTTTTCATAATTTGCATCTTCATCAGCCTTAATTTCTCTAAAGCAGTTTTCCCTTCCCATCTCTTTTAAGAATGCTTTTGTAACATCATCTGTTTCAAACAATCCAGCTTTAGCACCGCATTCAACAACCATGTTTGCCATTGTCAAACGTGAGTCCATATCCATCTCATCACAATGAAACTCCAAAGCCTTGTATGTTGCTCCATCAACACCCAATTCACCTATTATATACAGAATCAAGTCTTTTGCAAAAACACCCTTAGGTAATCTACCGTCTATCTGAACTCTAAAAGTTTCTGGAACTCTGAACCAGTTTTTACCAAAAACCATCGAAATTGCAACATCGGTAGAACCCATTCCAGTTGCAAAACATCCCAAAGCTCCGTATGTGCATGTATGCGAATCTGCACCCACTGCTAAATCCCCTGGACAAACAAATCTTTCAACCATCACCTGATGTATAACTCCATCTCCAACATCGTTCAGATCTGCACAAATCTCTTTCACAAAACTCCTAATCAGTTTTTGATCGTTTGCCAACTCTTTTCTGGGAGGGGGCGATGCATGATCTATGAAGAAGTGTGAAATTTTTCCAGCTTTGACATCTCTTCCAATCTCTCTAATTCTTCTTATTGCTAGGGGGGCAGTTCCATCTTGAAGTGCAATCAAATCAATCTTAGCAACAACAAGATCTCCAGCGTAACACTCCTTTCCACTCTTTTCACTTAGAATTTTTTCTGCAATTGTTTGACCCATGTCGAGAAATGAACCGTTTCATATATTAATATCATTTGCATAACAAAATTCATGAGGAGTGGAATAATTGCATTGATAGGATTTTTAATTGTGATGGGATCTTTTCTAATAAAAAATGTACTTTTTGGGTCTATTGTGGCTTTGATAGGTTTGATAATAACACTCACAGCAATATTAAAAAAGATTTAGTCATAAAATTTTAAAATTTTATTTATTTCAACAACCAATTAAGCTTAAATCTATGCAAACATTCGATTTGTAATGGTAAGTGTTGATATTTGGAGAGAGTTCCTTGAAAATTATTGTAAGGATAAAATAAATGAGCTTGTCAGCTTATATGTTGAGGATGGTCATATCAAACCATCTATTGAGATAGATGTAAATGAGAAACTCAAGAGCTTTCTTTACTCTAGAAAACTGGAAGATTTTTTTGAGAAAAAACCAGATGTTGTCATAAACATGATAAAATCAGCTGTAAGAGAAATTTGCAGAATGTACGATGTTGAAATTAAAGATCTCAATGTCAGATTTGTAAATCTGCCAAAAAAGTTGCTCATAAAGAATTTGAATCATGCTTATATCAACAAATTCGTATCTGTTGAAGGAATAGTTAGAAAGGTTTACGAGCCAAAACCAATTTTGAAATATGCTGTATTTGAATGTCCCAGTTGTGGAGCTAAGTATGGGAGGGAAGAGGAGGGAGGAATAGTTCAAAGACCCTTTAAGTGTGAGCAGTGCGGGGAAAGGAATTTACTTATCAATGTAGATGAAAGTGAGCTGACTGATATTCAAAAGATCCAGATACAGGATTTACCAGAAAATTTGGAAAGTTCTGAGCCTCCCAAACTTTTGGATGTTTATCTATACGATGATTTGGCAGGGAAGGTCTTGCCGGGTGATAAGGTCATAATTAATGGTATTCTTAGGGTTAAGGGTGGTAAGAAGTTTAGAGCTGAGCTCGATACATATTTGGAGGCAAATTCCATTGAATTTATAGATCAGGATGTTAGAAACATTCAGATAACGGAAAGCGATAAAGAGGAGATAAGGAAGTTGGCTAGGAGAGATGATATCTACGATCTCTTAATTCAGTCTCTTGCCCCTTCCATAAAAGGCTATGATATCATAAAGGAAGCGATAGTACTTCAGCTCTTTGGTGGAATAACGAGGATAAATCCAGATGGAACTAAGCAGAGGGGTGACATTCACATATTGCTCGTTGGTGATCCTGCAACTTCAAAATCTCAGATTCTTAGAGCTGTAAAGCAGGTTGCACCTCGTGCAATTCTTGCAACTGGATATGCTTCAACTGGTGCTGGTCTTACGGTGGCAGCTGTTAAGGCGGAAGATGGTAGATGGACTCTTGAAGCTGGAGCTTTAGTTTTGGCAGATAGAGGAATAGCCCTTATAGATGAGGTAGAAAAAATGGATAAAAAGGACAGAAGGTATATGCTCGAATCGCTTGAGCAACAAACGATTACAGTAGCCAAAGCTGGAATAAATGCAACTCTAAACACGAGATGTTCAATTCTGGCATGTGCAAATCCTAAGAGAGGGAGATTTGATAAGCATGAATCAATAGTTGATCAAATCGATTTGGATCCACCACTTCTTTCAAGATTTGATCTTATATTTGTAGTCTTGGATGAGCCAGATGAAGTTAAAGATAAGGAGATAGCTAGGACTATACTGACGAGTAATATTGAATCAAAAAAGCCAAAGATAGATCCAGAACTCCTTAAGAAGTATGTTCTATTTGCAAGAAATGATGTGAAGGATATAGTTCTTACACCCGAAGCTGAAGAGAAGATAATAGAATACTACATAAATTTGAGAATTAGAAGTAAGGAGCAGGGAGCAATTGCAATTACAGCAAGGCAATTGGAAGCTTTGAGGAGGTTGACTGAAGCTTCTGCCAAAATAAGATTGAGCAGTATTGCAACTGTTGAAGATGCGGAAAGAGCTATAAGAATATTTGAAGAGAGTATAAAGCAGGTTGCAATTGATCCAGAAACTGGGAAGCTTGATATAGATTACGCTATAAGTGGTGTGTCAGCTACGCAGAGAGATAGAATTGCAGTTATAAAGAATATTGTGAAGGATTTGGAGGAGTCTACACCTTGGGGTGCTCCAGAAGATGCAATTCTTGAAAGGGCTGAAGAGTCTAAGATAGAAAGAGGAAAAGCATTGGAAACATTGGAGAAGTTAAAGCAGAGAGGAGAGCTCTATTCACCACGTCATGGATACTACAAGGTTGCTGAATATTGAACAAAAACTATTTCTTCAAAATTTTAAATTTGAAGCATGGACAAAAGATTGATTAGAGCATTTATAATTGTAATTGCTGTAATACTTAGATTCTATGACTTGGGAAATGCTCCTTTCTTCTTCGATGAAAGTGTCCATACCGTTTTTGTTGATGAAGTATTAAGATGGACTTATAGGTATGATCCAGCTTTTCATGGCCCTCTTCTCTTCTATTTAACAGCTGGTGTAGTTAGTATTTTGGGAAAGAGCGAGTTTGCTTACAGAATTGTTCCAGCTTTGTTCGGTGTTCTAACAGTGTCATTACTTTTTAAATTTGAAAGGTTTATTGGTGATAAAGGGGCAAATTATTCAGCATTACTTGTGGCAATTTCACCAATAATAGTGAACTATTCGAGATTCTTCAGAAATGACATCTTAATTCTATTTTTTACACTATCATTTGTTTACTTCATTTTCAGCTATTTGAAGGATAAAAAAACATATCAACTAATATTGGCTTCATTTTTTCTTTCTCTCTTTGCATGCTCAAAAGAAAACTTTTATCCTATAGCTTTATTAATTCTTATATATTTTCTTTTTGATATAAAGAAATTTAAGTTTAAAGATGTTGCTCTATCAATTCTGACATTTGCTTTTGTTTATACAGCTTTTTACTCAAACTTCTTCACATACCTCAAACCATTCACAAACTTCAACGATTTTCCAGTCGTAAAAGCTATAGAATATTGGAAATATCAGCACGAAATAGCAAGAATTGGTGGGCCTTGGTGGTATTATTTACCCTTATTGCTTCTTTACGATTTGCCAGTTTTTCTTTTAGGTATATTTGCAATTTTTAAGTGGATTTACAGAAAGGAAAACGGATTCAAAGCCTTTCTAATATACTGGTTTATAATTAGTTTGGCATTCTACTCCTACGTTCAGGAGAAAGTTCCTTGGCTCGTAGTTCATATCGAATTACCTTTGTACATCATTGCAGGAGTTAGTTTGAGTGAAATGAAGAGTAAGATGAGGGGACTAATTCTCATTTTAACAGTAGTATTTCTACTGCACTCCTGTTTAAATCTCAACATACTAAATCCTACAAATCCTGCTGAACCTGCTTTATACTTACCTACAAGTATGGAGGTTAAAGAGTTTGAAGAAAAGCTGAAAGGAATGAATGCAACTGTCTGCGTTTTTATGTCACCTGGTGATTACTGGCCATTACCACTCTATCTCAAAGATTTTGAGAATCATTACTTTTCAAGCTTAAAAGGATTTGAAAACATAGTAGATTCCTACAAGTGTAACGTGATAATTATGAACGAAACGAATGCAATGATTTCTGAAGGAAAGTTTCATTACAAAGAGAAATTTGAAGTATGCTTGAGAAGTTGGACATCCTACAGCTATGAAAGTTTAAATCCCATCAGAATTTTGGAATTTTTACTGTTTAGAAAGCCAATGGGTACGGTAAATTACTTCAACCATACCGTGTTCGTGAGATAATGGAATGGGAGATTTTTGAATTTGAAAGCTTTACTAGAAGTGCTAAAATAGAGAAAGGAAGGTTAAAAATTCTAGAAAGTTGGAAGGAGAAGAAGGTGGGTATTAGAGTTATAGAGAAAGGAAGGGTTGGATTCGTTACTTCAACAGAATTCAATGATGATTTAATTGAAAAAGCTCTCAAGTTGGCAAGAATTTCGGAAGAGAGGCTTGAAAAGTTTCCTGAAGGTGAATTTACGAGAGTTAAGGGTATATACGATAAAAAAATAGAAAATTTGAAGCCTGAAGATATAAGGGACTTTGTGGATGAGATGATAAATTCCGCTTTGAACTACAATGTAAATCCTTCTCAGGGTTTGATAGAATTTTCAGTCGAATTTGTTAGACTTAGAAATTCATTTGATACTGATATGGAGTACAAATCTACATACTGCTCAGCATACTTGGAATGTGTTTACAACGGTTCGAGCGGTTTTGAGATTGAAGAAAGTAGGGGTTTGGTTGATTTTGAGAGAGTTGGAAAAAATGCTGGCGAACTTGCAGTTATGTCTAAGAATCCCCAAAAAATTGAAGGATTTTATAACGTAGTTCTTTCTCCAATTGCACTTCATCAAATTCTCAGTTACACACTTTATCCAGCATTTTCATTGGAAAACGTTTTGAAGGGAAAAAGTCCACTTGTTGAATTAAACAAAAATTACATAGGTAATGTTACTCTGATAGATGATGGAACATTACCTCATGGACTTTTTACAGCACCTTTCGATGATGAAGGTGTTGGAAGTAGGAGTAAGGTAATATTTGAAAATGGTGTTCTGAAGGGGTACATAACAGATTTCAGACATGCTTTAATAGCAAAAGCAATGCCCACTGGTAACTGTTTCAGAAATGACGATCTCTATCCATCAATATCTCCAACAAATGTAATACTTGAATTTGAAGAGATTACACAGCTTGAGGGAGTTTACATACATTCTCTAATAGGTGCTCACACATCAAATCCCGTAAGTGGTGACTTCAGCTTGGAAACTATGAATGCATTTTTAAATGACAATCCCGTTAGAGCTATGATTTACGGGAATGTTTACGATTTGCTTAGAAAAGTTGTTGCTTTTGGAAAAGATGTAAGACAAATTGAAAATACAGTTACACCTTCCGTAGAGGTTGAAAATTTCAAGCTTGTCTAATTTCAAGCGAAAGTTAGATATATTTCCTTATACAATTATAAATTGGGGAGTGGCGGTGGGCGGCTGTCCGAGAGGAGGAAAGTCCCCCCACCGTAAAGGGCGGGGTGCCGTAAGGCACCGTGCCGAGAGGCACGGCAACGGCACAGAAACGATACCCGCTTGGGGAAATGCGAGGATGCCGAAAGGCTGAGGTCACCCAAGCGGGATGAAACGGCCGTCCCCGCCGGTGCAACGCTTTGCGGCTTAGACCAATGCCGCCGAGAAACAGAAGGGGGCTTACTACCGCCACTCCCCAATTTATAGTTAGCTAAAAATTGAAATAAATCATTGCTGCTTATTGTAATAAATGTAAGCTGTTTTCTCATCTAAAATAACATACTGATCAAATTCTCCATTTCTTTTCTTGATTATAGGTTTGTCTATCATCTCTAAAACTTTTTTAAGATCATCCTTACTTTCAAGGATTACAATCATATCTGCATTCACTCTAAGTTTATTGCAATTAACTACATATTTTTCAATACCTTTTAACTTGGGTTTTCTATTTTTTATTTGCAAAGCGGTAGAGTATGCGGATAATGGTATTAATACAGACAGAGGTATCGAAAATGCTAATCTTGCGAAACCTACATCTATTTTATTTCCCATAAAATTAATAGAATTTTTTACTATCTTATCACTATATACAAGTTTTCTATCGACTTTTTTAACATTTTCAAAGTATATTAATCCGCTTGGACTTTCAATCATTCTAATTGTATGATTAAACGTTTTTCCATCATTGACAAAAGCATTAAAGATTATTGCAGTTTCAAGCCTTCTAACCCCAAGTTCCTTCGAAGTTACCGATATTTTTTCATTCAGATTGGATAAATCTAATGTATAAATTTCCTCAAATTTTCCATCGTTAAACTTTCCAACTCTTTTCAAGAATTGGTCTTTCCATAGAACAACTTCTTTATTCTTAACCTTAGTCTTATACTCAACAAAACCTGTTATTTCATAGTTACCTTTATGATTTGCGGAGTCGTAGTGATATGTTAAGTTTATTTCTTTTACAAGCGATGAAGGATAATAGTCGCCAACAAGATTTTCTCCATAGATTGTGTTGTTGATTAAATGAGCTTCATGCATAAATAAACCTTCCCTCTTTTCAGTTCTAACAACTTCTTTCACAACAATCTGTTTAGGTGTAGTCCAAGCAAGTGCTGTTAAAACTCCAAATATTATTACACATGCAAGTGTCAAAGCAAATACATATTTTTTACTTGCAGAATTCTTCAATTGATCTTTCATCTAAATCACATTTCAAACATTCACACTTACAACCACAGCTCGACTTAAACACAACTATTTTCAGCGGGCATGACTTTATCTTTGCATTTCCCCCATCCCAATATGCATAAACATCTATAGGAACATAATACGTGCCAGGTTGAACATCTTCAGTCTTAATGATACCCCAAAACATCTTCCATCTTTTTGGGAATATTGTCTTTGTTCTTTCCTCAATCTTCACTTTCAAACCTGATGGTAGTTGAGAATAATCTGGAATTACATAGGCATGTACATCTTTATCATCAATCAACTTGTTACCGACCACTATTGCAATAAATGGAATCCAATGCCCATGTGTATCGTTCACTATGTAAACAACATTTGAATGTCCATTAAAGCATATTATAGGTACATACTCCTTAATATGGCTAGTTATCTTCACATTTACATTTCTACCTGCATTGTAATGTATAACGTTACCGTACGTTCCAATTGCTACAACACTTAGCAGTATCGTAATAATAATTATACTAATATATTTTTTCATATATATCTTCTCCTTATTTTTATTCTAACTACTTCTTCCTCACCAGATCCAGTGACAATGTAAACTACTGCCAAAGCACAAGCCATCTCAAAACTAAATGCAAATAGTGGTAAATACGGACTCATGCTCCATAATTCTTCAATAATATCCGTCGGTAAAAGCGGTGGATATGTGTAAACTTCGATTTTTTCATAATATATCTTGGTATCTGCTGGCACTTTCACATGAACATTCGTACTCACTTTCTCATTTCTCATTAGTGTGAAATCAGTCTTATCAAGTGTAATTCTTTCTCCTCTTGGCGAGAGAATGTAGTACATTGGATAGAGTGCTTTGTTTTCTAGTATTATAGGTCTATTAAATTCTGTGTTGGGAAGATACCATCCTTCCTTCTGACCACCCGCAAGCGTCGAGGCGTAGTTAAATCCTATGGTTCCCCAAGTTGCTACGATCGATATTAGAATCATGGCAATCGTTATAGCAGAAACGATTGTGTAGAGAGTTTTGTACTTTACCTTTATAACTCTCCTTCTCCTCTTACGAACCCTCTCCTTACCACCTGTTAGGAGTATTGATCCTAACACAATTACTATAATAGCAATGTACAAGTTCTTTGTCGATTTCGAGAAATCTTGAATATATATACCGATGTAAGGTATCTTAATAGGTTTGTTGAAGATTGTGACAACAGTTCCAACAACATCTTCCCTTTTAACTGTACCTCCATTACCTTGTTGATCTGTTGCGAGATTACTATCCCCTTTAGTAATATATCCTTCTGAAGTTTCAGCGTATATTCTGTGAACTGTCCAGTGACCATTCATCTTAAAAACTACGATATCTCCAACACTTCCCTTTGAAAAAGGATTTATTAGGAAGAGATCACCTTTGTTAAGTGTTGGTGTCATGCTATCAGAAGTTACGTAAGATATTAAGATTGGCCTGTCGAGTATGAATCCAGTTACCGATGTTAGTAGGAATACAACTGCTAAAAGTGTTAGTATATCCCCAATCTTCATTGACACTCACCGCTATAAGTGTAAATGGTATATCTTCCTTCCTTTAATTCCAAATCGGATGTAGAGTTAATTTCAATACCGACCGATTTGCTTTCATTTTTTCTGAGAGTTAAGTTTATGATGTAAGAAGGTAAGGTATTTCCAGTGTAGAATTTCAAATTTTCGTCGTTTGATTGTATCTTTACACAAACAACTTCCATACCCGTCTTTGAAACATCATTCTCTAAAGTCAAAACATCATCGAAACGGTATGTTGATGATGGGCTCAAGCCATTTCCGTATCCTGGATAGTTGGGATTGTTGGCACTTATGTCTATGGTTAAATCATCTGTTCTTGTTGCGTATGCCGAGTTTGAGACTACAATTATTCCTTCAACAACATCTTCAACAATTGTTGAAACTGCTGGTGCATTGAGACCTATTGCAAATAAAGATAGTATCACTAGTATAGCTGTTGTCGTTTTCCTCATTGCAAATCACCGAAAATAAAAAATTGGAGAGTGCCTACTTACTCACAGGCACCCGCCCAAGCTTGGATGTCCATGTTTACCGAGTGGCTACCCAATTCTTCACATGTGTTGTTGAATATGAATCCAACTGGAACTGGCTGACCATGTTCAACTGTGAACTGAATCTGTGTTCCTGGATTTGCAATTGTAGCAGTTCCGTCATTGTTATAGTTACCCGCAAATATTTTAACTCCGCTGTTCAGTGGAACAGATATTGTCACACATATTGGGAAATCACTTTCATTATTCTCCCAAAGGTCATTACTTACATTAAACATCTCTTCAAAGACGTATATCGTGTTATGACTCATACCGTTTCCGTATCCTGGATAGTTTGGATTGTTCGGACTTATCTCGATTGTAAGCTTACCGTTATTCAGGTAAGCGTAGGGTTGTACAGGGTCAAGATCGATTAACTCGTTATCATCTGACGTTATATTTACTGTTATCGTTCTGTCTGCCTTGTAATATCTAAAGTTTGCTCCAGCGCCAACTGCTAAAGCTAAACCGATTATCAGAAGCAATATACCTGCCAACTTTTTCATTTATCTCACCTCCTTCAAGACAACTGTCCACAGTTGCTTAGCTCACTAGGTTCCGTCCCAAGTCTGTACGCCTTTATTGTCATCTTCACATTCCAGACATCTCCAGGACTGTCGCCATTTGTACTCAAGTCAACTCCAATCTTTTTACTCTGTCCTGGCTGGAGAACAAAGCATACGTCATTTCTCGCACTGTCTGAAGCTGTTGCTAGAGTTCCTTTTACTACATCATACACTCCACCATCCTTACTATAGAACTCGACATGCGTTTCACTTGATGTTATTCTGACCACTATTGTTACATCCTCCCAAAGGTGATTGCTTACGTTGAAAACTTCGTCAAAATTGTATTCAGATGACGGGCTTATTCCGTCACCATAGCCTGGATAGTTCGGGTTGTTTGGTGAGAAATCCAATACTAATTCCCCAGTATTTGTGTCTATGTATGCGTAGGGTTGTATTGGACTTAAATCTATTAATTCTGTGTCGTCTGTTGTTATGTTCCAATGCACACTTCTACTTGCGTTGTAGTCACTAAAGGTAGCACTTGCGCCTATTATTAGGCTTAATGCTACCATTGCTCCTAATATGCCTAACGGCAATTTTTTCAATTCTACCACCTCACATTCGGCTTACGCCGATAAACAACCCATTACAAAGATTTATTTATAAATTATGAAGATAAAATAAGGGTATTCATTCAGTACAGAACATAGTTAATAAATGTCCTTAAATTTAGTCAGTAGGTAATTTCAGTAGGTTTTTACCTAATTCGGTTGTGAATATCTTACCATACTTTATCTTAATAAAACCAAATTCAGCTAAGATCGATATTAAAACCTCTATCTTTTCTCTATCGTAATCTTTAATGTACTTGTATTGGGTTCCATCTACAGCAATTTCAATCAATTTGTCCAGAAATAGATAGATATCCTTCATGGAAGTTTATTAAAAATAAATGTATAAAATGATTATGAACAATAGTTAATTAGCAAACTTACTTGTTGTCAAATTCTTCAAGTTCCTCCAGCTTCTTTTGGAATTTCAATCCTTTTTCACTTTTTCTATAACATTTCTTACTATCTTTTTCATAAATTTCAATAAAACCATTTTCTGTGAGATATTCGAGATATTTCTGAGCCATTTTAAAATTTATATTTGCACCGTAAACTATCTTGGTAATAGTAGCTCCGTTAACAGTTACCTGAAGTATTGCCAAAATTATACCATACCTCGATCTTTTAGAATGCATTGTACATC
>CAZKQI010000037.1:0-12771 GCA_964554855.1 uncultured archaeon
TTGCAAACTCTTTCTCTATTATAGCCTTTATTTCCTCATCAGTCTTTCCCTGTTTCTTCAACATCTTTATTTTCATCTTTTTTACTATCTCATTGTGATAATTACCAATTTCCTCTATTGTTATGTTTATTATCTTCCCTCCATCATCAACCACAATTGGCTCCAATTCAAATTTGGGTGGAGGAGAAGCTCCAGGCATGTGAGCTTCTACTGGTAATGCCATTAACGCTAAAAAACCAAGTACTACAATTACAGATCTCATAACTGTAAATCTTATTTAGTTGAATAAATAATTTATCCTAATAAATTTAGATTGATTTGGATGAACCTAATTAAAATTGTGGTAAAGATGCAATCATTTTGAAAATTAAATACTTAAAATTTTATGACTTTTTTTCACTCTATCACAAGGATGAACACCAGTTCTACAAAACTCCTTAAAGTGTTCGAGCCATTTGGGATAGATGGGGCTATCCTCTATAAACTTAACAAACTTCCTGAGTTGATTGACAGTACTCTCATGCAAAACGTGCTCTATTGTACAAGCATCTCTTTCAGCCACATCCTTAGGAACTCCCAAAGCCGTAAGAAACTTTATCAATGTTTTTCTTCTCTCCCTAACCTCTTCAGCAATTTTAATCCCCTTTTCAGTCAATGTTACGAACAAACGCTTTCTGTAAATAACGTAACCATCCTTCGAAAGCTTGCTCAACATTTCAGAAACAGTAGCTGGCCTTACATTCAAATATACAGATATATCCTTAACCCTTGTAAAACCCCTATCCCTACATAACTCGTAAATAGCTTCCAAATAATCTTCAGCCCTCTTTCCCAACATCAACAATCACCTTCATTGCCAACCCTCTTCCTATTACAAACTTAGTTCCATTAACAGAAACAAGCATGGCTCCACCCCTTTTTCCTTCAACTTCAATCTCCTTACCCGGAACTATTCCCATAGCCATTAACTTCATCATAGCTCCCCTCCCACCAACTATATTCACAATCCTTCCCTTCTCACCATGAGAAAGGGTTGCCAAAGAAGTTAGGGTCATCGAAATTAGGGTTACCTAAAAATATTTAAAAATTTCGGTTTGCCTAAATAATGTTTTTTAAACAATCTTAGAAAATTGTTCTATGTTCGAATTGTTGAAGAGATTGTGTGATGCACATGGTATAAGTGGTTATGAGGATGAAGTAAGAGAAGTTATTAAGGAAGAATTGGAGAACTATGTCGATGAAATTAGAACTGATAAGCTTGGAAATTTGATATGTATAAGAAATGGTAGTGAATTTGAAGAGATGATTTGTGCACACATGGATGAAATTGGTTTCATGGTTAAGAGCATAGATGATAAGGGTTTCATAAGATTTACACCTATTGGAGGCTGGTTCAGTCAGATTGCTTTAGGGCAGAGGGTAATTTTGCATGGAAAGAGGAAGATTTATGGTGTGATAGGATGTAAGCCTCCTCACGTTATGAAAGATGAAGAGAAAAAAAAGGCTGTTGAATTCAGAGATATGTTCATAGATGTAGGTGCAAAAAGTAGGGATGAAGTTGAGGAGATGGGAATAGAAATTGGAGTTCCTATAACAATAGATAGAGAGCTAGTAAGGATGGGAAATAGAGTAACTGGCAAATCTTTGGATGATAGGGCTGGATTGGCTGTTATGATAGAAGCTCTGAGAAGAACTAAGAGTGATGCAACAATTTATGCAGTTGCCACAGTTCAGGAGGAGGTTGGTTTGAAAGGGGCAAGAGTTTCTGCATTTGCAATAGAGCCAGATGTCGCTCTAGCTTTGGATGTTTGTGTTGCAACAGATTTCCCTGGGGCGGAATCAACTCATATGGATATAAAGTTGGGGAGAGGGCCAGCCATAACTATTGTAGATGCAAGTGGAAGGGGTTTGATTGCCAGCAAGAATGTCGTAAGATGGTTGAGAGAAACTGCTGAAAGATATAACATACCCTATCAACTCGAAGTTGCTGAGGGAGGAACTACAGATGCTACAGCAATACAGCTTACAAAAGCTGGAATTCCTTCAGGAGTTGTAAGCATTCCAGCAAGATACATACACAGTCCAGTAGAGGTTGTTGATTTGAATGACTTAGAAAATTCGGCAAATTTGGTAGCTAGGGCTTTGGAGAGAGCTGAAAAGTATATTTAATATGAAAGCGGGAGATATAGTTAAAGGCCCTAAAATTTATCGATTTTTTACGAAAGCTTACTACTATTTAATGCTGATAATGGCATTTGTAGTGCTGATACTTTTAGCTCTTAACATATACATAATAATCAAAGAACTTCCAAATGTATTGATTTCCGAAAGTAGAAGAGTTCTAGATGAATTTGTTGCTGAAATTTTAACATTCTTCGTTCTAATAGAGCTTACGAGAGCTTTTACGGAATACTTTGAGTATAGAGTTGTTAGATTGCATATAATGGCCGAAATTGCTTCAATATTCATACTCAGAGAGATTTTGATAAAGCTTTATGTTGGAGAATATGACTGGCTAACTCTGATTGCATTTTAGTTGACTGTTGTAATTGTTAGGACAATTTGTCTAAAATTTACACATCATAAATGAAATTATTAAAAACATTGGCCAATTTGAGTTATGGAAGTTGAGGATACGTACTGTGAAGCCTTTGAGGGTATATATACCCGTCTAATAGTTACAGCAAAGTACAGATATCTTCTTGAGAGAGCTGTTAAATCGGCAACTGCACTTCCTTCAACTGTTTTTGGAGAATCTGAGGCGGGAGTTGAAAGATGGCTAAGTCCAAAGGAAACTCCCGATGGAAGAATTGGAGCTATAATACAGATATGGGTGCCTAAAACGAAGAAGTTCATAGATATACTCATGAGAGAGATGGGGAAGAGGATTAGGCAGGGTATATTGGTAGTACCTACAACAAGAGTATTCAATGCCTGTGAAGGCGAGAAAATAGATGTTGAAATTAATGTTGGGAGATGTGGAGATGGTTACGAGTGGTTTGAGAAGAGATGGGGTAAGGAAGTAATAGTTGTTCCTATAATGTTTGGAGAATTTGTAATTGAACGTTATATCTGCTATAATGAAGGAGTTGCTGGAGGAAATTTATGGTTCTTCTGCAGAGATGAAGAATCTGCTTTGGAAGTTGGGGAGAGAGCTGTAGAAGCTTTGAAAGATGTTGAAGGAATAATTACACCTTTTGATGTCTGTTCAGCCGGTTCAAAGCCTGAAACAAAATTTCCTGAGATTGGGCCAACTACCAATCATCCCTACTGCCCAATTTTAAGGGATAAGATTCCAGATTCAAAAGTTCCAAAAGGAGTTAGGTCAATTCCCGAAATAGTAATTAACGGTATAAGTTTGAATGCAGTTAAAAGGGCAATGAAGATTTGCATAGAAGTTGGAATGGATGTTGATGGTGTTGTAAAGATTTCAGCTGGCAACTACGGTGGAAAGCTCGGAAAATATAAAATTTATCTTAAAGAATTAATTTAATCATTCTAAAATTTCCTCCAATTCCTTCGGTGCACCTGCAAAAAGATTTAAACACTCGAACTCCATGAAATGCAATTTAGCCAATACAACAATGGCATGCAAAGGATCTCCAAAATCGTAATCCCTCAACTTCTCCAATCTATCGCATTTAATCACTGGATTTTCACTTCCAGCCCTTGCTATTCCCACACCAAATAGATCTCCAATATCCTTATCTATATCAATCAGTATTTCTACTGCATCCCTTATAAGCATGGGCTTAGGATGCAAATCTAAGAAGAGAAGTGTATGAGCATTTATGCTTAGATTCTGATTGATAACATCTATTGGAGTTTTTGATTTAATCCAGCTTACTGTTGCAGACTTACCAAATTTGTAGTTGTGTAAACCTGTCAATCCGCATACTGCATTTAAGATACTGGCAGCATTGATAATTCTTGTCTTAACTCCTCTCCTTTCTGCCTCATACTTCAAAGCTGAATGTGTTGTTGCAATCATGGGATCTCCCGGAACTAAAATTACTACATTTTTCTCCTTAGCCTTTTCCACAATCCAATGACAATTCTCCTCCAAATCACTCCTTTCCAATTCAATAACTTTCCTTCCCAAAAAATTTTCAATCCTCTCCAAATTTGTACCCATAAGCTTAGACGTATAAAATTCAATGTAAACTTCGTCAGCTTTCCTTGCAATTTCTAAGCCCTTACAACTCATATCTCTCTCATCCCAAAGTCCCATTCCAATGAATATGAGCATGCTAAGAGTTAGTATTGATTTAAATAAACATTTGACACAAACGATTTTAACACACTTCAAAATTTCAATTCGAAATGGATTTGATTGATGAAATCAAGAGACTTGAAGAAGAAATTAAAAAGACACCCTACAACAAAGCTACGGAACATCATATAGGCAGACTTAAGGCCAAGTTGGCAAGATTAAAGGAGGAATTGGAAGAGAGAAGGCAGAAGAAATCAAGATCTAAGATTTCGTTGAGGAAAGAAGGAGATGCAAGTGTTTTCCTTGTTGGATTCCCTTCAGTAGGTAAATCCACACTTCTCAACGCTCTAACAAATGCAAGAAGTAATGTAGGTGATTACGACTTTACAACATTGAAACCAATTCCCGGAATGTTAGAATATAAGGGTGCAAAAATTCAGATTGTTGATATTCCCGGTTTAATAGAAGGTGCTTCAAAAGGAAAAGGAAGAGGTAAGGAAGTTTTGAGCTTCATAAGAAATGCTGACTTAATAATTATTATAGTTGACGTTTTTACACTTCACAATATTGATGTAATTGAGAAGGAGCTTTACGAAGCTGGAATAAGGTTAAATCAAAAACCTCCAGACGTTGTGATAAGGAAGAAGGATAGAGGTGGTATAAATATAACATCCACAGTTCCCTTAAGCTTGAATGAAAAGACAATTGTAGAAATTTTGAAAGAAAATAAAATACACAATGCAGATGTAATTATAAGAGAAGATTTGACAATTGATAGGTTGATAGATGCAATTATGGGTAACAGAGTTTACATTCCTTCTTTAACAGTTGTAAACAAGATAGATATATACCAGCCAGATCTGCCAAGCAATGTTATACCGATATCTGCAGAGAAGGGTATAAATTTGGATATTTTGAAAGAGGAAATACTCAGAAAGTTGAATTTCATAAGAGTTTATCTAAAACCTCCTAAAGGAGAAGTTGATTTTGAAGAACCTTTGATAATGAAGAAAGGTTGCAAGGTTGAAGATGTTTGCAGAAAACTGCATGGAGATATGGTTAAAAAATTTAGATATGCAAGAGTTTGGGGAAAATCGGTAAGGTATCAAGGTCAGAGGGTTGGATTGGATCATGTTCTTGAAGATGGAGATATTCTGACAATCTATGCTCAATGTATTTAAACAGTGAGAATTTTGAATTTTGAGATATGAAAGCTGTAATTGTAATGGGATCAAAATCAGATTTAAATTATGCTAAAAGAATTGCAGAAAAGCTTTTAGAATTCGGTGTTGATGTTGTTATGAGGGTGGCTTCAGCCCATAAAACTCCTAAGAAGGTTCTAGAAATAATAAGGGAATATGAGAAGGAGGATGTTGTCTTCGTGACCATAGCTGGAAGGAGTAATGCTTTAAGCGGTTTTGTAGATGCTAATACTGTAAAACCAGTAATAGCTGCTCCTCCTCCAAGCGATAAGTTCTTTATAGATGTTTTTTCCAGCATAAGGATGCCTTCTGGAGTTGCACCTCTTTTAGTGATGGAAGCTGAAAATGTAGCATTGGCAACTGTAAAGATTCTATCCCTAAAGTATGAATTTTTGAAGGAGAAGGTGAGAGAATATCAGGAAAAGAAGAAAGGAGAAATTGATAGTGCTGATGAGGAGGTGAAAAAATGGGAAGTGTGAAAGATTTGGTTATAATTGAAGAGCCTAAAAATAAAATGGGTTTAGCAGATCTAATATTCTCAAATCGTTACTCAGTATTTGATTATGGTGTAATGCCAGATTTGATAAAAAATAAGGGTGAATCCCTCTGCTTAATATCTGCATACTTCTTTGAAAGAATTGAAGAGAAGGGTATTGAGACTCACTACTTGGGTTTGGTTGAAGATGGGAAAGTGAAGAGATTTGATGAGATTTCAAAGCCAATAAACATCATGAGAATAAAACTGGCAAGGGTAATAAAACCGAAAAAAATCAATGGATATGATTATACAATATTTAAAAAGCTTAAATGTAACTTCCTAATTCCACTTGAAGTTATATATAGGAATGTTATTCATCCGAGTTCTTCTTTGTTAAGGAGATTGGAAAGAGGAGAAGTTAAGCCAGAGGATTTTGGTTTAAAGGAGATAAAGCCTGGAATGATGCTAAATAATCCTATAATAGATTTTAGCACAAAGCTTGAAGATGTGGATAGATACTTAAGGATTGATGAAGCTAAGGATATTTCTGGTCTGAATGATGACGAATTTGATATGTTAATAGATTTTGCAATCAAGATAGATGAAATAATTACGAGAGAAGTATCTAAAGCAAATCTTAAAAATGAAGATGGAAAAATAGAATTTGCTTTGGATGAAAAAAGGAATATTATTGTTGTTGATGCTGTAGGAACCCCAGATGAGTGCAGATTCAGTTACAACGGATTTGAGGTCAGTAAAGAAATTCTTAGAAATTATTATAAAAATACAGAATGGTATAAGAGGTTGAGAGAGGTTAAAGGTAGGGAAAACTGGAGAAAAATTGTGGGAATTCCTCCAAAGCTAAGTGATGACATTAGAGAGATTACATCCAAAATTTACATGTCTCTTTGTAATGAAATAACTGGGAGAAAATTTTTCGATGTTCCAAAATTGAAGGAAATTATTAAAGAGGTGTCTTTATGAAGGCTTATCTAGCTTTGGAGGATGGGACATGTGTTGAAGGTAGGGCTTTTGGTGCCGAAAAGGATGCTTTAGGTGAAATTGTATTCTGTACAAGTATGACTGGTTACGTTGAAGCTTTAACAGATCCAAGTTACAAGGGACAGATTTTGATGATGACTTACCCACTCATAGGAAATTACGGTGTATGCAGGAAAGATTTTGAAAGTGATGGTGTTAAGGTGGAAGGTTTTGTTGTCAGAGAGCTTTGCAAAGAACCAAGTAATTGGAGAAGTGAGATGACTGTAGATGAACTTCTAAAAGAGTACGATGTTCCTGGAATAGAGGGAGTTGATACAAGAATGCTGACAAAGAAGATTAGAATTTACGGAACAATGAAAGCTGCTATAGGTGTTGGGGATGTTGATAGAGAAGAATTGATAGAAAGGGCAAGATCACAACCTTCTATAAGTGAACTTGATTTGGTTGAAAAAGTTTGCGTTAAAGAACCTAAGATTTTTGATGTAAATGGAAAATACGATGTAGTTTTGATAGATTGCGGTGTTAAGATGAGCATAGTAAGGAATTTGATGAAGAGAAATGTAAACGTAACTTTAGTACCTTACAACTATCCACCAAAGGATATTCTTGATATGGATCCCGACGGTATCTTTATTTCAAATGGTCCAGGTGATCCTGAGAGAGTTAAAAAAACAATTGAAACTGTTAGATTTCTGATAGGAAAGATCCCCATTGCGGGAATATGTTTGGGTCATCAAATTATTGCTTTAGCTCTAAAAGCAAAAACGTATAAGTTGAAATTTGGTCATCATGGAAGTAATCAGCCCGTTAAAGATTTTGAGACGGGAAGAGTTTTTATCTCAAGCCAGAACCATAATTTTGCCGTAGATGAGAGAACTTTGCCAAAGGGAATGAAGGTCACACAAATAAACTTGAATGACAAAACGGTTGAGGGAATGAAGCATGAAGAACTTCCTCTCTTTTCAGTCCAATACCATCCCGAAGCTTCTCCCGGACCACATGATACCTACTTCTTCTTTGACGAATACATAAAGATGATCAGAGAGTATTGAGGTGTTGAAATGCCGAAAAGGGAAGATTTGAGGAAGATAATGGTCATAGGAAGTGGACCAATAGTAATAGGGCAGGCTGCAGAATTTGATTACTCGGGAAGTCAAGCTTGTAAGGCTTTGAAAGAAGAAGGTTATGAAGTTGTTTTGGTCAATTCAAATCCTGCAACAATAATGACAGATCCAGATATGGCAGACAGAATATACATAGAACCTCTAACTGCAGATATTTTAGCAAAGATAGTCGAGAGAGAAACTCCAGATGCCCTTTTACCTACGTTAGGTGGACAAACCGCTTTAAACTTGGCTGTAGAATTGCATGAAATGGGTATTTTGGATAAATACGGTGTTGAGTTAATAGGTGCAAAGATTGATGCCATAAGAAAGGCTGAGGACAGGGAACTCTTTAAGAAGTGTATGAATGAGATTGGGATAGATGTTCCCAGAAGTGATGTTGCCAATGATGTTTATGAAGCTCTAGTTATAGCTGATGATATCGGTTATCCAGTTGTTGTAAGACCAGCTTTTACATTGGGCGGTACTGGTGGCGGTATAGCTTACAATAGGAAAGAGTTAAGAGAGATAGTTGAAAAAGGTCTTAAACTATCTTTAATTCATCAGGTATTGATTGAAGAGGGTGTTATAGGTTGGAAAGAATACGAACTTGAAGTTATGAGAGATTTGGCTGATAATGTCGTCATAATATGTCCGATAGAAAACTTCGATCCAATGGGTGTGCATACTGGAGATAGTATAACGGTAGCTCCAGCCCAAACGCTAAGCGATGTTGAATATCAGAAGTTGAGAGATTATGCAATAAAAATAATTAGAGCAATAGGTGTTGAAACTGGAGGAAGTAACATTCAGTTTGCAGTTAAAAATGATAGAATTGTTGCAATAGAGATGAATCCGCGTGTAAGTAGAAGCTCAGCCTTAGCATCTAAAGCTACTGGATTCCCAATTGCAAAAATTGCTGCAAAGCTTGCAGTTGGATATACTCTAGATGAGATTCCAAACGATATAACAAAAGAGACTCCAGCAAGCTTTGAACCTACAATAGACTATGTAGTTGTAAAAATTCCACGCTTTGCCTTTGACAAGTTTCCTACTGCAGATTCTACATTGGGAAGTCAAATGAAGAGTGTTGGAGAAGTGATGGCAATTGGTAGAACTTTTGAAGAGGCTTTGCAAAAAGCTTTGAGGAGTTTAGAAATTGGTAGATACGGTTTGGGTTGCGATGGAAAGGATAAAGATGTAAGCAGAGAGGAAATAATTCAAAAACTTAGAACACCAAATGCCGATAGAGTTTTTTATATAAGATTTGCCTTGAAGAAAGGGTTTACTGTAGATGAAATATACGAACTTACTAAGATTGATAGGTGGTTCATAAGGAAGATAAAGAATATAGTTGACATGGAGGAGAAATTGAAGGATTGGGCTAAGAAAACAAATTATGATATAAATAAAGTACCGTACGAGATTTTGAGGGAAGCAAAGCGTTTGGGTTTTTCAGATTACCAGATAGCTTACATATTCAGGACTAAAGAGAGAGAAGTTAGGAAAGCTAGGAAGAGAAAAGGAATTAGAGCAGTTTTCAAGATGGTAGATACTTGTGCTGCAGAATTCGAAGCAAAAACACCATACTATTACTCAACTTATGAAGATGAGAACGATGCTGTCCCAACTAAAAGAAAGAAGGTAATGATACTTGGAAGTGGTCCAAATAGAATAGGACAGGGAATTGAATTCGATTATTGCTGTGTTCATGCAGTTTTTAGCTTAAAAGAGGAAGGATATGAAACTATAATGGTGAATTGCAATCCAGAAACAGTTTCAACGGATTACGATACTTCAGACAGGTTATATTTTGAGCCGATAACGCATGAGGATGTTATGAACATTTACGAAAATGAGAAGCCAGAAGGTGTTATAGTTCAGTTCGGTGGTCAAACACCTCTAAATATTTCAAAAGATTTGGAGGATTCTGGTGCAAAAATATTGGGAACTTCTGTTGATTCCATTGATTTTGCTGAAGATAGGGAGAGATTCTCAAAATTACTTAAAAAGCTTGGTATTCCGCAACCAGAGCATGGAATAGCTTACAGTGTTGAGGAAGCAAAGGAGATTGCTAAGAAGATAGGTTATCCAGTTCTTGTAAGACCATCCTACGTTTTGGGTGGTAGGGCAATGGAGATTGTTTACGATGAGGATGAGCTTGAAAGATATGTCAGAGAGGCTGTGGAAGTTAGTCCAGAAAAACCTATTCTCATAGATAAGTTTTTAGAGGATGCAATAGAGGCTGAAGTAGATGCACTTTGCGATGGAGAGGAAGTTGTAATAGGAGGTATTTTGGAGCATATAGAAGAGGCTGGAGTTCACAGTGGAGATTCAGCTTGTGTAATACCACCCATATCCTTACCAGATCATATAATAGACACAATAATAGACTATACACGTAAGATTGCTTTGGCTTTGAAAGTTGTCGGTTTGATAAACATTCAATTTGCAGTAAAAGATAAGGTTTACGTTCTAGAAGCTAATCCAAGAGCAAGTAGAACTGTTCCTTTCATAAGCAAAGCAACTGGACTTCCATTGGCAAAAATTGCTGCAAAATTAATCATGGGTAAGAAGTTGAGGGAACTTGGTATTAAGGAGAGATTGAATTTGAAGCATGTTGCTGTAAAAGAGGCTGTTTTTCCATTTCAGAAATTGCAAGGAGTTGATCCTGTTTTAGGCCCAGAGATGAAATCAACTGGTGAAGTCATGGGAATAGACTACGACTTTGGCTTAGCTTATTACAAAGCTCAGTTGGGAGCTGGAATGAGATTGCCTTTGGAGGGAACTGCATTCGTAAGTGTTAAGGATAGAGATAAAAATGAAAAAATTGTTTGGGTTGCAAAGAAGTTGAAAAAATTGGGATTCAGAATTATAGCTACGAGAGGTACGGCAGAGTTTTTGAAGGGAAATGGTGTTGATGTAGAGATTGTTAACAAGATAAGTGAAGGAAGACCAAATGTAATTGATGAAATTATAAATGGAAACGTTCATCTCATAATAAATACACCTAAAGGTAAGAGGGAGAGAGGAGAAGGATATGTTATAAGGAGGATGGCAGTTGATTTCAATATACCTTACATAACAACATTATCTGGAGCAGTTGCTGCTGTTAAGGGGATTGAAGCTGTGAAGAAGAGATTGTTAACAATAAAAAGTATTCAGGAGTATCATAAAGAAGTGATGGTGATGTTACATGATAAAAAAGGTTGATGATTTTGCCAGACTTGATATATTCAGAGAATACAGATCCGGAAAGCCAGAGGCTGTTTTTGCTTTAAAAAAGACACCTGAGCAATTAATTAAAATTGTGAATGCATTTTTAGAGCATAAGGATTCAGTATTGATTACAAGGCTGAATGATGAGCAGATAGTTGCCTTAAGGGATTGTTTTGATGAGATATATATAAACGATGTTGGTAGAATTGCGGTTGTTGGTAAGAAAGCTAGAGATTTGAGTAGAGGTAGGGTGGAAGGTTTTGGTAAAACTGCAATATTTACAGCTGGAACATCGGATATTCCAGTTGCTGAAGAATCTGCAACAACTGCAATGTTTTTGGGTTTAGAAGTCCTAAAATTTTACGATGTCGGAATTTCATGTATTTACAGATTGATTGAACCTCTCAAAAAGATTGAAGAGAATGATGTAGATTCAATAATTGCTGTAGCTGGTATGGAAGGCGCATTACCTTCAATCCTTGCTGGCTTAATAGATTTACCAATTATAGCTGTTCCAACTTCAATCGGTTACGGTGTTAACTTAAATGGATTAACTCCACTCTTCTCAATGCTTTTGAGCTGTCCATCTGGTGTTGCAGTTGTAAATATAGATAACGGATTTGGTGCTGGAGTCTTTGCCTACCTCATTTCTCGAATTCGAAGACGCAGTAATCGTTTTTAGGTTGTCTTTCAATTCTTTCAACCTTTTCTATACCGTAAGCCTTAGCAAAACCCTTTGCAAATTCTAAACAGTACCTCTCGCACCAAATACCAAAGTGCTTGTAAACTGGACACTTGCTTCTTGTCACAAGCTTATCGCTCAACTCAGAACTGAAATCAAAATCATGGAATTCTTTAAGCTCACCAAAAAACTTCTCAAAACCCCTTTTTAAACCCTCCAAACCTTCCTCAGATTTTACTAATTTTCCTAGGAAATATCCAACCTTCTCTATCACATCAATCACCTCCCAACTAAACTTTTCGTAAGATACTTAATTTCTTTTCTCCTCTTCTCCCAACTCTTTTTAACCCATTTTGAAAATAACCAATATCCCAACTTTATAGGTATGTTCTTGTAACCCTTAAAGTATTCACTAAATAGCCTATCAACCCAATACACATCATGATCCATGCAAACAGCCATAAGTTCGTAATGATAATCTTTTAAGTTTTCTCTTGTGAAAATTTTCTCTTTTCTCAGAGCACAAACTTCCATAGGAATGAATATTAGAGGAACTATGAGAGAACAGTAATCCCTAAGTCTTTCAACAAGTTCTATTGTTTTGATGACATCAGATTCAGTTTCTTTAGGTAAACCAATTATGAGTGTTGCCGCTGGAACCCACCTATTTTCATGCATTATCGAGAAAGATGTTTCCACAACATCGCACCACTCGTTTGGATGGAAGGGTAAGCACTTACCATGCATATGTATTTCCATCAACCTTGAGCTACCAGTTTCAAGACCAGTCTGAACACCGAACATGTTTAGTTTTTCACCAACACCTACAATCTCGTTTATCTTCTCAACAATGGATGGTTTTGCAACAACTG
>CAZKQI010000038.1:0-12762 GCA_964554855.1 uncultured archaeon
GTTGTATTCTGTATTAATGAAGTTCTTAATACCCTCCTTTTAGTTGTGAGGTAGTCTTTTTTAATCTTAATATCTTTTGAAGTGTATTCCCTAAAACATCAATTTGGTTAAATTAATAAACATTTAAGAATTTCGAATTAAGTGAAACCAGAATTCAATTCCAGTAGTGCATGGAAATTAACTTTTCCAGCTTTACTGTTTTGCCTATTGTTAGATTTCGTTGGGGGGACATTTCTCGGTGCTTATTTTGAAAAGATAATGCAAAATTATCCAATAATTCTTATAGTTTTACCTGGAGTTATGGGTTTGAGGGGTAATATTTATGGAGCTTTAGCTTCCAGATTCACAACAGCATTATTTTTGGGTGAAATGAAGCCAAGTTTGAGAGAAAGAAGAGTTTACCAGAGTGTTGTTTTGGGAATTTTACTTACATTACTTCCCATAATAATTCTTTGGATTTTGGGATTTTTCAAAGTTGGAAAGAATGCATTCAGCGTTTTATTGATTCTCTTAGCTTCCACTATTCTTGTAAGCATTCTCTTGAGCTATGCCACAGCAATAGTTTCCGTAATACCTTTTAGAAAAGGTTTGGATCCAGATGCTGTAGCTTCTCCCCTCATAACATCCATATCAGATTTATTGACAATACCATCAATAATCATTTTTATATTGTTTTTTGAAATTTACAATTATGCCTTCAATATTGTACTTCTTTCTCTAATTGCAATTTTCGTAATTTTATTGATTAAGTTCGGTTTAGAGAGAGGTGTTTTAATTCAGCTTTCTACAATTTTGATAATTCTTTCAATTGTTGAGGGAATTTCTGGAACTCTGCTCGAAAGCTACAGTGAAGTAATTCACAGAGCATTCATATTCAGTATAATTTATCCAGCAATACTTGATAGCTTAGGTAACTACGGATGCGTAATTGGAGCTAAGACATCAACAAGACTTCATTTAGGTGAAATACATAAATTTATAGATTATAAATCTTTTAGAGATATTTTGTCTCTCATAACTACTTCAATTCCTATTGCCATAATAATGTATTTACTCGGTTATTTCATATCATTCAGCTTGGGAAAGAATGTCGAAATTTACTATAACTTCTTTATTCTCTATCCCATATTTGCATTCATAGTTATGTTTCTGGGATATTCACTGGCATTTCTCTCCTATAAATTTGGATTCGATCCCGATAACGTTACAGTTCCATCAATAACAACCTTAGCTGATTTGATAGGGACAGCTTTCACAGTTCTCATTTCAATTGGATAAAAGTTTTATTGAGTATGTTTAAGGCTGAGGCATGAATGTGAAGCTCTATGTTGATGGAAAAAGAATACCACTCAACAAATTTGTTCAGTCAGTATTGGGAGATGTTAACCTTGCAATTGTATCAAACCTTAAGGGGGTTGGTGAATGGGAAAAGATAGAGATAAGGATAGAAAAATCTTCGAAAAACTCAGAAGAATAGATGTTATTGAATACAAATCTGGATTGAGCATTGATAATTGTGTAAAGTTATCATCAAATGAAAATCCTTACGGACCAACTCCAAAAGTTCATGAAGTTTTAAAAACATTCAAGAAATTAAATACATATCCTAAAGAGTTACCAGATTTGAAGGTGGCTATTTCCGAATATTTGGGCGTTGAAGAGAGTAGGATTGTTTTAGGTTCTGGTAGTGATGGTGTAATGGAATCAATCTTCAAAATGTTTGTTGAAAAAGGAGATGAGGTTGTAATACCAATTCCCACATTCTCATACTATCATACACTTGCAAGCATTTATTCTGCAAAAGTTGTCAATATTGGAAGGAGAGAAGATTTCACTTTGAATGTTGAAGAAATTCTGAATGCAGTAAATGATAGAACAAAGTTGATAATGATTTGTTCGCCAAATAATCCTACTGGAAATGCAGAAAGAATAGAGGATGTTAGAGAGATAGTTGAGAGTGTTGATTGCTTTGTTTTCATAGATGAAGCTTATGCCGAATTTGCTGATTGGAACATGTTGGAACTATTGGAACATGAAAATGTGATAATTTCAAGGACTTTCTCAAAGGCCTTTGGATTGGCAAATCTTAGGATAGGTTACGGAGTTATGCATGAAGAACTTGTGAAGTATTATAAAGCTGTAACATCTCCATTCCCAGTATCTACATTAGCACAACTCTGTGCATTGGAATGTTTGAAGGATTTGAATTACATGCTAAGCTGTGTTGAAAAGATTAAACTTGAAAGGGAGAGAATTTATAAGGAGTTGAAGCTAAGGGGTTTAGATGTTTACAAATCGCAAGCAAACTTTCTTTTTATGAAATCACCTATAAAAGCTGAAGAATTTGTTAGGGAAATTATGAAAAGGGGAGTAATTGTTAGAGACTGCTCCAACTTCTTTGGATGTGATGAATACAGTATTAGAGTTAGTATTGGGAAAAAAGAGGAGAATGATAGATTTTTGCAAGCTTTAGATGATTTACTGTCAAATCTTTAAAATTCCAAACATCTCTTTATTGCTTCAGGTATCTTATCTATCAAATCAACTGCAGTAAAGTTGTAGCCCATTTCCTCATAGCAAATATCACCTGCCAAGCCATTTACAAAGGCCGATGCTGATGCACTCCAAAAGCCATCATTTAAAGCAAAGAATGCCCCAACAATTCCAGCTAAAACATCTCCAGTTCCGCCAACCGTCATACCGACATTTCCAGTTCTATTGAATCTAATTCTTCTACCATCTGTAATTATATCCTCCTTTCCCTTTAGCAAAATGACTGAATTCGTTTCCTTGGCAACTTTCATAACATTTTTTATACTTACATCTCCAAAAACTCTCTTAAACTCTCCTGAATGGGGAGTCATTATACATTCAACATCTTCTGGAACATTTTTAGTTATTGCCGATGCATCTAACACAACCTTTCTAACATTTTCAAGCTTCAGAAATTCTTCAACAAAATCTACAAACTCATCACTTTTCTCAACACCCATTCCCAAGATTGCTACATGATTTTTTTTCATGATTTCATTTAGATTATTAAAATCTTTTAAATTTAATTCTCTAACTATTAAGTTAGGTGAGAAGCTTGAAACAACATTCTTTATCTCCTTTGGAACTAATGTAGTTACTAAATCTGCTCCTGCCTTATAACAGGCTAGAGATGTCAATGCAACAGCACCGGTATATCCAATTCCCCCTATAACAACTATTTTCCCATGCACCCCCTTATGTCCATCAAATCTCTTGTATACCTTTTTAACATCACCAACACCTGTTAATCTTTCAAATTCGGATGGAATGCCTATATCTTTTACAACTAGCTCTCCAACAACTTCTTTAGCTTTTAACAAGCCCGGTTTTGGTTTGTGAAATGTAACTGTCAAATCTGCTCTAACGCATTCCAAATATTCTCCAGTATCTGGATTCAATCCAGTTGGAACATCAACTGCAACCTTGTAAGCTTTTGAATCGTTTATTATTTGTACGGCTTTAGCGAACAAACCTCTAAGTTTACCTCTAACTCCAGTTCCCAAAATTCCATCGATTATGACATCAGCTTCAAATTCTGGTATTTCATCTTTGACTTCATAGATATCATAGTTTGCATTCTTTAGAATCTCAAAGTTTCTCCTCGCAATTTCCGTCTTTATATCCCTTTCTCTACCAAGTAAAAAAATCTTTACATTGAAATCCTTTAAAAATCTTGCACAGACAAAAGCATCTCCACCATTGTTACCTAGGCCAGCGAATATTACGACATTGCAAGGTTTAAATCTATTCAAAATCTCTTCGGCCAATCCTCTTCCAGCATTTTCCATAAGCTGTAATCTTGACAGACCATGATATTCGCAGTTTATATCTAAAACTGCCATCTCTTCACTTGTGATCGTTTCCATGATCTAAATGAACATATCATCTTTAAAAACGTTGGTGAATTTATTTTATGGATGACATAATCGAGCATTTCAGAGGTCTTGTGGATGATGAGACATTGGAATTACTTTCAAAGTATGCAAGTGGAGAGAATGTGGAAGTTAAGCAAACAAGAGTTAGAGGAGTTGTTATAGATGTTGGTGATAATTTGAAGATTCTTACTAGGGATGGAATTGTCGAAATTCCCATCAAATGCTGTAGTGAAAAATTTAACCTTGGAGATTTGGTTAATGTTAGATCTTCAGTTGTAAATGATGAATCTGACTTTGAAATTTTTGGTAACATCTCTAAAACTGTTGAGGGTGTATTTTTGGGTAGGAGTGAATCCAAATTCGTTTTAAGTATTGGAAAGTCTATTTTGATATGTATTGGAAGTGTTGAGTGTGAGAGGGGAGATAAATTGAGAATTACTGGATTTAATTTAGAGAACGAGTTTTTTGTTTTAAGATACGATGTTCTGGGAAAGAGTAATGTTGAAGATGTATGGGATAGAATTGAAAATGTACAGCCTTTGAAGATTGTAAATCTGAGGGGAAGAGTGAGTGGTCTTTTTGGGGAGAGAACAATTAAGAATAAGAAAACAGCTACGATATACATATCTGATGAAAGCGGTAGAATAAGGATTGTTCTGGTAGGGGATAATGCAAAGTTATACAAGAATTTGGACGTTGGAGATTGGGTGGAGATTTATGAGGGATATGCAAGAATTGGATACGATGGAGAACTTGAAGTTGTATGTGATGAGGGTTTGGCAATAAAAGTTTTTTAGTTGTAAATAGTTCTGAGATCATGGAGCAGAAGCAAATAGTATACATAGGGCCAGTGATGCTTGATGAACCAGAGAAATTCAGCTTGGATGAGTTTGTTAGGCAAGCCATAGCTTTAGAGGCTGAGAGACTTTTCTATTCAAATGGAAAATTGTTTTTAATAGATTACGAAACTTTGCACGGTATAATAGATGGAAAATTTGCAATAGTTGAGTTAATAACATACGCTTCATTTTGCGAGGTCGGCAATTTCAAGAACTGGATTCTATATTACGGTAATGACGATATTGTTGAGTATGTGGATCGTATAAAGGATATTAGGGGAGATATGACTATTATACCAGTTCTGAGGACAAACGATCGTTTCATAAGAAAGGTTGAGGAGTATATAAAAGCTGGTAAATTTAAGAGCTTTGCTGAGGATTGAAACAAATAGTAATGTTATTATTTTGAGGATATTTTTGGAGATTGTATGGATTTAATACTGATCTTAACTTTATTCGCTGGACTGTACATGGCTTGGAACATAGGTGCAAATGATGCAGCAAATTCAATGGCGACATCTTATGGTAGCAAAGCTCTAACTCTTAAACAGGTAATAATTATCGGTTCCATTATGGAATTTTGTGGAGCATTCTTCTTCGGAAAGAGGGTAACTCATACAATAGCAAAAGGAATAGTTCCGATAGACATCCTTGATACACACATAGTTGCAATAGGTGCACTTTCTGCACTTCTATCTGCTGGCATCTTTATAACAATTGCAACTTACTACCATCTTCCAGTTTCAACCTCTCATTCCATAGTTGCTGCTATGCTTGGATTTGGTTTGGCTGTGGTTTCACAGGGTGGGATTGAGTTGGATCAAATAAAATGGTACATATTGGCAAAAATAGTTTCCAGTTGGATAATTTCTCCAGTTTTAGGTGCAATTCTATCTTTTGCAATATTTACATTAATAAGGGTAACACTTTTCAATTACTTCGATATAAATTTGGTTGAAAGGATTTTTAGATATCTTCAGGTTGGGACAGCCTGTTACGTTGCATTTGCACATGGTAGCAATGATGTTGCAAATGCAGTTGGCCCAATAGCTGCAGCTTTGGGTTATTTGGGTCAAGAAACACCTATTTGGGTTTTGCTTGTTGGAGGTTTGGGTATTTCTGTTGGTTTTGCGACTTGGGGTTATAGGGTTATTGAAACCGTAGGTAAAAGAATAACAGAATTAACACCAACTAGAGGATTTTCTGCCGAATTTGCAACAGCTACAACCGTCTTACTGGCATCTTATTTCGGTATGCCAATTTCTACAACGCATACGCTTGTTGGTAGTGTTATTGGTGTAGGTTTGGCTGGTGGTCTGGCAAGCGTAAACTTAAAAATCATTCAGAGAATTGTAGCTTCTTGGCTACTCACAGTGCCAGTAGCATGTATACTTTCCATAGCCATCTATACAATACTGGTGATATTCATATGAGGTTCATAAGAAGTGTTTCGGATGTATTTGGATATTCACCATTTGATGATTTGAGGAAGCATGCAGAATTAGCTGCAAAAGCTGTTGGTCTCTTAGAAAGGCAGTTTGAAGCATATAAAATGAATAATATGGATGAGGTCGAAAAGTTGAGAGATTTGATAGATGATATAGAGCATCAGGCTGATATAATTAAGGAGGAGATTAGAGGAAAGGTTACTAGGTCTCTCCTATTATCAGTTGATAGGCACGATCTTTTGAATTTTTTGGATGTGCAAGACGGAATAATAAATTACTGTGAGCATGTAGGGCATATGCTTTCTTTCAGAAGAATTAAAGCACCAAAAAAGATAATGGATGAGTTCAGCGTTCTACTATCTAAACTGATGGAAACTGTAAACGAATATGAGGAGTTAATAGATCATATGTCAAGATTGGTTGCATCATCCTTCTCAAAGAAGGAAGTAAAAGAAGCCTTAGAACATGTTAAAAGGGTTGAACAACATGAGCATGAATGCGACTTGATACAGATTGGTTTGCTGAATATGATATTTAACTCAGATATGGATCCAATAGATGCGCAACTTGCAATTCTTTGGGTAGTTCACTTGGGTGAAATAGCCAACTATACAGCAAGATCTGCCGATAGATTTAGATTGATGATACTCGGTAGGAGTTAAAAAAGAATGTCTAATTTAGGTTTTTTCAGAATTTTTTTATCAGCAATTTCGAACAATGTCTCAATAGCTCTTATTACATTCTTTGGCATCTCGTATGTGTATTCGTTTACATACATCAATGCAAATTTCTTGACAAGATTTCTGCTCATTCCTCTCGAATACTTCATAGCATAATCAACAGCTTCTTCTACATTTTCCAAAGCATATTTTATGCTCTCCTTCAAAACTCTAAGAAATTCCTTCTGCTCTTCTTCACTTATACTACGTTTTATTACGTTAACTCCCAAAGGCAAAGGTAAAGAAGTTTGATCTTTCCAAAACTCCCAGAGATCTAAAACTTTGATTAAACCGTGCATTTTATATGTTATTTGGCCCTCATGTATCAATAAGCCAGCATCAACTCTTCCAGACTTTACAGCATTTATTATTTCATCAAACCTCATTTCAATTGGTTTATAATTGTCCAAAGCCAACATTAGAATCAAATTTGCCGTAGTGTATTTTCCGGGAATTGCAATTCTCTTCCCTTCTAAGTTCATTTTCCTATTTGCAACAACTATTGGGCCATAACCTTCGCCAACACTTGCACCAGCCGATAAAATCCTATACATATCATCGAGATAAGCGTATGCATGTAATGATAAAGCTGTTACATCCAACTTACCTTCGAAAGCCATTCTGTTCAGCGTTTCTATATCCTCTATTATCTGTTCAATTATCAAATTTGTCTCAATTTTTCCACTTGCAATTGCATAAAACATGAAGGCATCATCGGCATCTGGCGTATGTGCCACTATCATGAATTGGAATTTTACAAACTGTATAAAGTCGTTAACCTTATAATTTATTTAGAATTTTGAAGTTTATGGAAATTGAGATTGGTGGAAGAAAATTTAGAGCTGATATAAGATGGGCTTTTGATCTAAAGCCAGTTTTGGCTTATCCAGATGAATTGAAGGAGAATTTTCCAGCTTATTATATGTTTAGAGATGTTTATTATAGCAAAAGTGATTATGAGAGGATAAGAGAATACAATTTGAGATACGATATAACGGTAATTCCACCGGCAAAAGTAGGAAAGGAATTCATAAAGACTTATGGACACTATCATCCCATTGCCGAAGATAATCTCAGCTATACTGAAATTTATGAAGTTTTAAGGGGAGAAGCATTATACATTCTTCAGAAAGAGGAAAAAAATGGGGTTGTGGATGTTATAGCTGTTAAGGCTTGTGAGGGTGATAAGGTAGTGATTCCTCCAAATTACGGTCATGTTACAGTAAATGATTCAAAAAAAGAACTTTGGATGGCAAATTGGGTCTATAGAAACTTCAAATCGAATTATGAACCTTATAGGATGAGGAGAGGTGCTTGTTATTATTACACTGAAGAAGGATGGATAAAAAATCCCAATTACGGTGAAGTTCCCGAATTGAGGTTTATAAAACCTAAAATTCCTAAGGAGTTGGGATTGAAAAAAAGTGAAGAAATGTACAAGCTTGTCAAAGATTTGAGAAGGCTTGAATTTCTCTACAAACCTTCAAAATATAAGGATATGTTTGAGGAGATACTAAAAGGTTAAATACTTATAAGGGTCAGATTTTTTGGTGATAGAAAATGGGCTGGAAATCTCACGGTTTCAGATTCAAGTCTGGAAGAAAGTTGAGGAAGAAGATTAGAGAAAAAGGAATTAAGATAAGCAGAGCTCTGCAAACGTTTGAAGTGGGGGATAGAGTACATATTGATATCGATCCAGCAATTCATAAGGGTATGCCTCATCCAAGATTTCAGGGTAGGACTGGTTTTGTAGTTGGTCAGAGGGGTAGAGCTTATCTTGTTAGAGTTAGGGATGGCAATTCTTACAAGACCTTATTTGTTAGACCCGAACATCTAAAGCCCCAAAAATAATTTTTCGGGGTGTTTTCAATGTTTAAAGAGATTAAGGAGTTTAACTACATTACAATAGCTGAGGCTAAGGAGTTGATGGAGGAGATAGCTGAAAAAAGGCAAAAAAAGGCGGAACTTCTGTTTGAGACTAGAAGAGCTTTAAAGCATCTAAGAACTTTTGCAAAACTTCCAGCTGATAAAGCAAAGGAACTTGTAGAAGAGCTTTTAAAGTTGCCTCAAGTTCCAAATGAGGAGATAGCTGTGAAGTTGGTTGATATAATGCCAAGAATTCCAGATGAAGTTAGATTGATATATGCCAAGGAAAAGAAAGTTTTAGATCCCGATGAAATTGAGCAGATTTTAGATGTTATCAATAAATATAGGTGATCTAATGAGAAAAAAGAAGATAGATAAGGAAAAGATGGAAGATTATGCTTATATACTTGATTTTCTCCCTTACGGTCATCCAGATGATAAGAGACCAATACACAAAAGAGAACCTTTAGCTCATGTTGTAGGTGAGAAGTTTTTTACTCTCTTGGAGGTTAGCATAAAGAAGGATAGAAATCCTTTGGTTGGTGATAGAGTTTATATAGGTAAGGAGTTGGATGAGAGGGACGTTGTAAATAAAATAAAGAGAAGACTTACGTATGATGATTTGACAGCTACTGCAAAATCAGAATTGCCCTATGTATTGGAACAGATTGTTAAGAGGCAAGAGGAAAGATTTGTAGAATTTTTTAACAAATCGGAATCGATAACTACGAAGTTACATCAACTTGAACTCTTACCTGGTATAGGTAAAAAGACTATGTGGACGATAATCGATGAAAGGAAGAGAGAAAATTTCAAGAGTTTTGAAGATATAGCTAAGAGAGTTAAAATAGATCCGATTAAGTGTATAATTCAACGTATCATATACGAGTTGCAAAATCCAAATACGAAATATAAGCTTTTTACGACCTAAGTTACAATTTCAGACAATCTACCTTCTTCTAAAGCTCTTTTGATCTCCATCATTGTTAAATCCAATGGATCTTCAATTTTCACTCCATGCTTCAAGCTGAGATTTCTCATTTCTGGAGATGTGGGCCCTATACATGGATCACCAGGTACTCTCATTGAAACATCGAAAACGACAAACTCAAGCAAATCTTCAGGAGAATATGCTATAGCTCCTTGCAAACCGAACAAACCAATCATCCCCGGAGGATATTCCCTCTCACAAATTCTTATGAACTTTTCTGCAGTCTCATAGACCATATCTTGTTTGCTTTCCCTCATTGTAACGCCAAAATGCCCAATTTCCTCATTCTTAACAGGAACGTTTATCTTTAACTGGTCTTTAGCTGGAAGATTTAAAAATCCTTGAAGATTTACTTGTCTTCTATCGCTAAAACCTACAAAATCGAAATCTCCGAAAACATCTTTCAAAGCATAACTGTGAAAGTTTGCATTGAATCTTGCTCCCAAAACGTACTCCTCAATTCTTGCATTCTTTAAGCCCTCTTCATCTATAACTCCTGCCTTAATAAGTTCTTCAGCCTGTCTGTAATAATCTTCAGGAGAAACTGCATAGAAAAATGCTCTTTCCAATGGATTCTTAGCCTGCTGAACTTTTACAACAACCAATCTATCTATTTCCTCAGGACTCTTGAACTCCTTCGGAATTCTAATTCCAGCTTTTTTAAGCAGGTAATATTGCCCTTTTTCATAATTTCTTTCTTCAGCCCTTAAAAGGTATCTATTTCCGTAGATAGGAATTTCAAACTTATTTTCTATTTCATCGTAACCAACGTAAACAGCAAAACTCCTATTCGGTATAAATATCGTATTTAAATCTCTCAATCTCTCTTGCACATCTTCATTGATCATATCTTTGAATCTATCTAAAATTATGAATTCGTCATAGAGATGGCGATTGTACTTTGTGTAAAGTTTATCTCTACCTCTTTGAACAACTACAACAGTCTTGAATCCCCAAGCCTTTGCAGACATTCCTATCTCCTTTGCTGAATGAGATCCAAATATTCCTATCGTTACATTTTTGTAATCTTCAACAAGCTTTCTAACTTTATCCGATATCATCCTACATCCCTACATATCGCTGTATTAAAAGACATTTCCCCCATAGATTTTATACATCTACATATTTCTAATAGTGGACTGATTTCACAGTTATCTTTCATTGGGCAATTTTTGCTGTATGACAATATTTGGTTTTCAATGTTGTTTGTCATCTCTATTAAGTTTACACTCATAATGCTATCTCTCTTGAAATAGGCATCTATGGCAATTTCGAATAACTTCTTTAAATTCTTCAAAGTTTCAAGGAATTCTTGACAGATGCAAAAGTTTGTGGACATGTCATAGAGAGCATCTGCAACTTCCTCAAGGAGCTTAACGAAAGATCTTGATTCTACACTCGTGAACAAATCATTTTCATTTGAATATTCAAAAATCTTCTTGTAAATCATTCTCAGTGCCAATATGTAGAATTTGTCAGCCTCTTCTTCAAGTTTCTTAATATAATTGAGAACTTCTTTTTTATCAGTAAATCTTTCAATACATTCGAACATTTCTTGAATTATTTGACATATACGCTTTACAGCATTTTCAAAATCAAATGAAGTAGTTAGACATTTCAAAACAATTCTTTCTGAGTTGACATCAACGACTTCCATGCCTACGAGATTTTTTATGCTATCTCTAATCTTCTCTTTCAAGCACAAATCGACATTTTCAACTATTATTTCATCTTTACCCTGTATATAAAGACTGTAAAATAATCTTTTGATAAAATTGTTACCTATGTTTGGTAATCTAATGGTCACACTTCTACCTTTACAATTTGTTGGCATCAATTTTAGGTGATCTTCAAACTCAAATAGAATTAATTCATCCCCCCTCTTCAAATTGTTTTTTCTAATCCAGCTTTTCGGTAAACTGATCATATAACTCGAACCACCAACGATTTGAAGTCTTCTCTTTTCCATGACAATACGTATCCATACATACTTAAAGCTTTTTGCTCATTTTAGTCTTCTCTTCATTATTTTTATGGAATTTTCGAAAACTTTATCTATTCTCTTAACTCCAGCGCCCTTCAATATCTTTTTAGCCAATTCAACATTAACAAAATCGCTTGGAGCATGTGCATCATTATTTATTACCAACTCACATCCAACCTCTTCTGCAACATTGGCAACATGACCATTTGTAAGGCAATGTCCTTTTCTAGTAGTTATTTCTAGATAAATTCCATTTTCTTTTGCCATTTCTGCAGTTTCTAAATCTATAAGTCCCGGATGAGCTAATATGTCTATTTCTTCTTGCACAGCATAATAGTTGGTTCCTTCTTTAACAGGTTCAACTATTGTTTCTCCATGAACTATAATTATTTCTGCTCCCTCTTTCCAAGCCAATTCAACAGCTTTACCTATTAACTTGGGGGGTATGTGAGTCAATTCTACACCTAACAGCATTGGAATATCGTAATCATCTCTGAAATCTTTCAATTTTTCGAGTTCTTTTAGTATAAAGGAGATGTTGGAAAAATCTGCATGATCTGTAATTGCAACGCCTTCATATCCAATATTTGCACATCTTCTAACTATTTCGGATGGAATTAGTTCTCCATCACTGAATATTGAGTGCACATGCAGGTCTATCATGCACATAATTGGAACATTAATTTTTGTATTTAACGTAAATTACACGAAATGTTTATATATCTGCTATCTGAAAAATAAACACTTCCTTAAAGCATAATCCTTATAAACCTCAAAAGACTAATAAAATAATAACCGCGGGTCCGGCAAGGACCCCGACAGGGCTTTAAGCCCAGGATGGGGGGTAGAGTTCCCACCCGCGGTATAGACGGTGAGGGCGTGCAAAGGTGCACGCCCAAGATGGGTTTGCCAGCAGGGTAAACCGGTGGGTGTTCATAATCTCCTCCCCCGTCAATTCTGGTTGATCCTGCCAGAGGCCGCTGCTATCCGGCTGGGACTAAGCCATG
>CAZKQI010000039.1:0-12448 GCA_964554855.1 uncultured archaeon
CACAACGTCAAGTGGAGCTTTTGTATCCAAGTTATAATCGACACTTAACTCAACATTTGTCGTATCACCGCTTTCAATTGTTTCAGGATTCACTGTAGAATTCATATATATGCAATTTTCAATGACATCAGGAACACCATCCCCATCAAAGTCCTCAAAAATCGTTGCACTGGCAATACCTGTTAAAAAACCAAACATAACCAAACAAACAACAAAAGCAGAAATTTTCATACCAACCACCTTATATTTCGACTTATATATTTTCAAAGATGCTTCCCTATTATCTCTATAATCGTAGTTTCTTCTCTGTATTGTAACATAAATGGCTGTAACAATTGCAATTATTATAACTGCTGTAGATAATGTAAATCCGGGGCTTAAAGTTTTAAAGACTTGAAAAGTGCTATGATTTATCTCTATGACATCTGGAATTGTATTACCGTTGTTATCCTCTAAAAGAGGATTTGCACTACCTACATTATAAGCTACGAATGGCAATGCAATCAGTGCACCTAGTGCAATTACCATATATTTTTTCATTAAATAATAGTTATGCTTTTAGCATTTTAAAGTTTTCGGCATTAAAAATAAATTTTTTCACATTAGTTATTATTCTAAATGTAAAGTTCCTAAAAGGAACAAGATATCTTCAATTCAAAGAATTACTTGAATACTTTTTGGCTAAAGAGAATTTTAGGAGGATTTTTTATTAACTATTTTTTCATTAACATTTGCTACAACACAAAACTTATATTTACATAATTTAACTTAAATCATGAAAAAATATCTAGCATTTACAATTCTAGTTGTTCTTTTGTCTTTATGTGTTCAAACAAAGCAGACTACACTACAATCTGTTAAAGAAAATTTCCAGAAAATAGATAAATTAAGAGTTGAAGAGTATTCTCTAAAGATTATGGAATGTAATGTCAATTATACTTTTAAACTTGACATAATCAACAACAAAACTATAATTCGTTTCAAAGGCTTGAATTCGAACTGCGATGACTACGTTTATGTAAGGTTAAACGAAGCTTTGAAAGATGCTGTTATAGTTGATGATGGAGAATATTATTACTTATACATGCCAAGAATTTCCGATTATGTGACAAAGCATAGAGTTCAAAACTCAATTGTAAGATATAAGGGATTGCCAATAATTACAATTTCAGAAGTTGTAAGAACATTTGATAGAGCAGAAAACGTAGTTTATATTGGAAAGGAGAATTTAATTATTAATGGTTCTCAAGTTGATACAGATGTATTCAAATACAACGTAACAGATCCTCTTTTGGATAAAGTAAATGTGAAGGTGTACATATATGAAAATTTGCCTGTAAAAGCAATTTTCAACATATCCAAATACAATGCCAAGATAGTAACTGCCCTAATCAAATACGAGTTTGGAAGAGCAGAAGATTTTGATCTGAGCAAGTATGAGATTGTCGAAAGGATTTAGTCAGATAATTTCTTCCATACTTCTTGTAATTCTTGTCATACTTGCATCTTCAACTTTATACATACTTGAAACAGATATAAAGATTGGTAGACCAGTCTTTGTCAAGATAAAAATTGTTGATATAACTGGAGAAGGTGAAAACAAATTTGATAATCAGATTGTTATTTTAAAGCATGTTGGAGGAGATAGCATTGAAGTTAAAAATATGAGAATACACTTAACTGTTCAAAGAGAAAATGAAATAAAATCCTGCATTCTTCAAGAATTTCCATGGAAATTTGGTATTGGTATAAACAATTTGTCTGAAGGGGCTATAGAAGGTGAAGATATAATAGATTTGAACCCAAATCATTACAGTAAGTATATGGGTGAAATAAGTTACAAATCTGATGGAGTTTGGTCTTCTGGAGAGACTGTAGGTTTTAGAATTAAGAAAGGATCGATTTTATTAAAAGAAGGTGATATAATCAAAGTTTCGATAGAGTATGAAGGTAGAATTGTTGCAAAAGATAGTTATGAGGTGATATAATGAAAATTGGATTGATATCAGATATTCATGGAAATTTAATAGCTTTGGAGGAAGTTTTAAAGCATCTAAATAACTGTGATGAAATATACTGTGCTGGAGATGTTGTAGGATATTATCCCTTCCCCAATGAAGTCATTGAAATTCTAAAAAGAGAGAATGTAAGGAGTGTGATGGGTAATCATGACTATGCAGTAGTTACTGGTGACTTCTTCGGATTTAACGTATATGCAAGAATTGCTGGGGAATGGACGAGAAAGAATTTAACTGAAAACAGTCTGGATTGGCTTTCAAATCTGCCGATAAATATAGAAACGACATGGTTCACGATGTATCACGGAATTCCAGCAGAAGATTTGAGGGCAATAGAGGAGTATGTTTTTCCCGATGATCCAAGAATAGACTATATTCTTTCAGATTTAGAAAGAAATGTTGTTGTAGGACATACACACATTCAGTTCATTAGGTGGCATAAGAATTTATTCTTTGCAAATCCCGGTAGTGTTGGTCAGCCCAGAGATGGAAATCCAGATTCAGCATTTGCAATATACGATACTGAAAGGAATGATATGAAGTTTAGAAGGGTGAAGTATAATATTCAAGAGGTTTACAATGCTGTAATAAAAGCTGGTTTGCCAGAATTCTTAGGAGAGAGGTTGTTCAATGGATACTAAGATTTTTAAAGTCATGGATGAAGTATGAGAGATGAATGCCCTTACAGAACTTTTGAAGATAGTTGAATGTGTTTACGATCAAATGAAAAGAGGAGAAATTCCAGAAATTGAGATAACAACCAGAACTAAACAAAATATAGAGTTTAAGGAGGATAGCGAGGTATGGGTTTATGGAGATAGAAAATCTATAAGATCTGCTAAGAGTTTGAAGGGAGCATACCAAATTCTTAAGATGGTTTATCTAATAGGATTTTTAAAGGAGCAGTTAACCCAAAACAAATCTTCAACCTTGAGAGAAATATACTACATCTCCGAAAACTGGGGAATTGCAAAATTTAAAGAACAAATTGAGAGTGATAGACTTATAGAAGATCTTGAGATTTTGACAGGTTTGCAGAGGGAATTCTTTAACGTTAGACCTGAAGAGGATGGAGCTACTGTCTTCGGTGATATAAAGATTAAGGAAAGAACTAGGAGGGGAGAGAGAATAATACATTGCCAAGATGATGTTGGTGAGGCAGGTTATCAAATTCCTACAAATGTAGATAAATTGGAATTTCTGGAGTGCAATGCTGATTTTGTCATTGCAATTGAAACGGGAGGTATGAGAGACAGACTGGTTGAAAATGGATTTGATGAGGATTACAATGCAATAATAGTTCATCTTAAAGGTCAACCTGCAAGAAGTACAAGAAGACTCTTAAAAAGGTTAAATTCGGAATTGGGTTTGCCTGTTGTTGTTTTTACAGATGGGGATCCTTGGAGTTACAGAATTTATGCAAGTGTAGCTTACGGTTCAATAAAATCTGCACACCTCTCCGAATACCTTGCAACACCATCAGCCCTGTTTGTTGGAATAAGACCGTCAGATATATTGAAGTATAAATTACCATCAGATAGGCTAACTGATGAAGATGTGAAAGCACTAAATTCCATTTTATCAGATCCAAGATTCAACAATGATTTTTGGAAGAAAGAAATAGAACTTCAGCTTGAATTGGGTAAAAAATCAGAACAACAGGCTTTAGCAAAGTACGGTCTAAACTTCGTAACAGATGTTTATCTACCTGAAAGGCTAACTGAGTTGGGTGTTTTGAGAAGATGATGGTGATAAAATGAAATTGATTGAAATAGTGGAATTTTTAGATGATTTCTTAAAAATAGATGAATGGGAGGATAAATCTAACAATGGCTTGCAGATTGAGGGGAGGAATGAGGTAAATAGAATTGCATTTGCAGTTGATGCTTGCATGGATGTATTTGAAAGGTCTAAGGAGATTGGAGCAGATATGATAGTTGTTCATCATGGATTGATATGGGGAGGAATAGATTATGTCAGAGGTATAATAAAGAGAAGGATAGAATTCCTTCTGAAGAACGAAATTTCTCTCTATGCAGCTCACCTTCCCTTAGATGCTCATCCCTCAATAGGAAACAATGCCCAAATTCTCAAGATATTGGGTATGGATCCAGTTGAAAGATTTGGAAATTATCAGGGCAAGGAAATTGGATACATTGGAGTCTATGACAGAGAAGTTTCTCTAAAAGAAGTATTGAAATTGATTGAAAGTAAAGTAAATCCAAATTTAAAAGTTCTAAAATTCGGAAATGAATACGTTAAGAGAATTGGCGTTGTTTCAGGAAGAGGGGGATTTGCTTTGAGTGAAGGCATAGAAAAAGGCTTAGATTTGTTCATAACGGGAGAACATGATCACAGTATATATCATTTGGCAAAGGAGGGAGGAATAAATGTTGTTTTTGCTGGACATTATGCAACTGAAACTTTTGGTTTGAAGGCACTTATGAAAGTTGTAGGACAAGAGTTCGATGTGGATGTAAAATTTGTAGATTGCCCTACTGGTCTTTAAAAATCCCAAAACAATTTAAATATTAGTATCCATTTCAATCAATGGCACTCGAATCACTCAAGGATGTTATAAGGAAGATAACGAGATCAACTACGGTAGACAAAGCTTTGGTTGAGGAGATAGTTAGAGATATACAAAGAGCCTTGATTAAAGCTGATGTAAATGTGAGGCATGTTAAGGAGATAAGCGATGCCATAAAGAAGAGGGCATTGAGTGAGGAGGTTTTAGAAGGTTTAAATCCTAAGGAGCATGTAATTAAGATCGTTTATGAAGAACTTTTGAGAGGTATTGGAGAAGGTTTGGAAATTCCTCTCAGAAAATCAAAAATAATGCTTGTCGGTTTGCAGGGAAGTGGTAAAACAACTACAGCTGCAAAATTGGCAAAATATTTCAAAGATAAGGGTTTGAAAACTGCTGTTGTTTGTGCAGACACTTGGAGACCTGCTGCATATGAGCAGTTGAAACAGTTAGCAGAAAATTATGGAATATCTTTCTATGGAGAAAAGAATGGAGGAGATGCTGTAAAAATTGTAAGAGATGCCTTGAAAAATTTGAGAGATTACGATATAATAATAATAGATACTGCCGGTAGACATGCTCTGGAAAGAGATCTCATAGATGAAATGATAGAAATTGCCAGAGTTTCAAATCCAGATTATAAGTTGCTCGTTTTAGATGCTGCAATGGGTCAGTTGGCATCTAAGCAGGCTAAAGCCTTTCATGAGGCAATAGGAATTGATGGTATCATAATAACAAAATTCGATGGTACTGCCAAAGGTGGTGGAGCTTTGTCAGCGGCAAGAGAAATTGGGATTCCTATTGCCTTCATTGGTACTGGTGAAAGAGTTGAAGATTTTGAAAGGTTTGATCCAACAGGATTTGTTTCACGTTTGCTTGGAATGGGTGATATAAAAGCTTTGATAGAAAAGGTTGAAAGAATTGCAAAAGAGGAGGATTTGGAGCCAGAGAAGTTTATAAAGGGAACATTCACACTTAAAGACATCTACAAGCAGATTGAAGCAATGCAGAAGATGGGGCCAATAAAGAAGATTTTTGAACTCTTACCTTTTGGATTTGGATTGAAGATAGATGATAATATAATGGAGATTACTCAAGAGAAGATGAAGAAGTTCAAGGTTATAATGGATTCAATGACAGAAGAAGAACTTCTAAATCCAAAGATAATAAATTCATCAAGAATTAGAAGGATTGCAATAGGTAGCGGGACTACACCTCAGGATGTAAAGGAACTTCTCAAGTATTACAGGACTATGAAGAGTGTTATGAAGAAGATGAAGAAACTTGAGAAGGGTAAGCTACCTCTCAAATTCAAGAAGCTTGGATTTTAGAAATAAAGCAAAACGATAAATATCGAACGATTACCTTGAAACTATGCCACACTCTAACAAATATTGGGAGAAGGAGGAGATTTTGTCAAGGAGGGAGTTGGAAGAAATTCAAATTAAGAGGTTAAGATGGGTAATAAGACATGCTTACGATAACGTTCCATTCTATAGGGAAAAATTTAAGGAAGTTGGAATTCATCCAGATGATATTAGAAGCTTGAGAGATATTTCAAAATTACCATTTACAACAAGAGATGATCTTAGAGAAAATTATCCCTTCGGTCTTTTTGCAGTTCCTAAGGAAGAAATTGTAAGAATACATACCTCAAGCGGAACTACTGGAAAGCCGAAAGTTGTGGGATACACTGCAAGAGATTTAGAGAACTGGATAAATATGTGTGCGAGATGTCTGTACATGGCAGGAATAAGGAAGAAGGATGTCTTTCAAAATATGGTAAGCCATACGCTCTTTACGGGTGGATTGGGATTTCACTATGCAGCTGAAAGGATTGGTGCCATGGTAATTCCTTCTGGAACTGGAAATACCAAAAGGCAGATACAATTCATGCTTGATTTTGGAACAACAGCAATACATTGCACTCCAAGCTACGCTTTACATATAAAGGAGGTTGCAGAATCTATGGATATAGATCCAAGTAATTTAAGCCTAAAGATTGGATGTTTCGGAGCTGAACCTTGGAGTGAATCCCTTAGAAAGAAATTGGAAAATGCTTTCGGACTTAAAGCTTTTGACAGTTATGGATTGAGCGAGATGAATGGGCCAGGAGTTGCCTTTGAATGCGAGGAGCAAAACGGTTTGCACATATGGATAGATCACTATATAGTGGAAGTAATTGATCCAGAAACTGGAGATGTTTTGAGTGAAGGTGAAAAGGGAGAGCTTGTTCTAACTTCACTAACTAAGGAAGCATTACCATTGATAAGGTATAGGACTGGAGATATAACTTACATAATGTCAGATGAATGTAGTTGCGGTAGAACTCATCCCAAGATACATAGAATATTGGGAAGAACAGATGACATGATGATCGTTAGAGGAGTTAACATATTTCCTTCGCAGATAGAGCACGTTTTGATGCAGATTCCCGAAGTTGGAGATAATTATCAGATAGTTTTGACGAAAAGAGGTGCTTTAGATGAGATGACGGTTAGAGTAGAAATTAAAGATGAGTTTTTCACAGGTGAGCTAAGAGATTTGGAGAATATAAAGAAAAAAATGGAGAAAGCTTTGAGAGAGGAGATAGGAATAAGAATAAATGTAGAGCTAACTGAAAAAGGAAGTTTGGAGAGGTTTGAAGGAAAGGCAAAAAGAATATTAGATTTACGTTAAAAACCTTAAAGCTTATATCTCCTTTCGAAATGTTCAAAGTTATGAGAAACATCTACGTTCAAGAACTCAAGCAAATTCCAGTAGAGAAGCAGAAAGTTGAAATTGTTGAGAGGAAGGGAATAGGGCATCCAGATACTTTAGCTGATGGAATTGCTGAATCTATGAGTAGAGCTTTGAGCAGGGAGTATATAAAGAGATTCGGTATTGTTTTACATCATAACACAGACGAAACTCAAATCGTTGCTGGAAGATCTAAACCATCTTTTGGTGGTGGAGAAATTGTGCAACCTATATACATACTACTTGTAGGTAGAGCTACGAAGGAATTTGAGGGAAGCTGGATTCCCACCGATAGAATTGTTCTAAAGGCTGCCAAGGAATACATAAGAAAAGCTTTGGCAAATTTAAATCCTGAAGATGTTTTATTCGATGTTAGGATAGGTGAAGGAAGCACAGACTTGCAAGACGTTTTTATGAGAAGAAAAGGTAAAGCTCCTCATGCAAACGATACTTCATTCGGAATAGGTTTTGCACCTTTCACAGAAACAGAAAGGATAGTTTACAATGTTGAAAGAAGGATATACAATGAGTTCAGAAGGGAGGAAAAGGCTATAGGGGAAGATGTGAAGGTAATGGGTTTGAGAGAGAAAAATAGGATAACTTTGACAATTGCATGTGCCATGATTGATAAGTATTTGAATAGTATGAAAGAGTACATAGCTGTTAAAGATGCTTTAGAGGAGTGGATAAGGGATATTGTAAAAGAATATACTGAGAGAGAAGTTGAGATAAAGATAAACACTGCAGATGATTATGAAAAGGGTTGTGTTTACTTGACTGTAACTGGCACATCTGCAGAGTGCGGTGATGATGGCAATGTTGGAAGGGGAAACAGATGCAATGGTTTGATAACACCGTACAGACCAATGAGTATGGAAGCTTCTGCAGGTAAAAATCCCGTAAACCATGTTGGAAAGATATACAACATTTTGGCAAATTTGATAGCAAAGGAATGTTATGAAAACATAGAGGGAATTGAAGAAGTTTATGTAAAAATTCTGAGTCAAATAGGAAAGCCAATAAATGAGCCTCGTGCATTGGACATTCAAATAATACCTAAGAAAGGTTACGAAGTCGAAAAAATGGAGAAAAGGGCAATTGAGATTGCAGAGAATTGGCTAGATAATGTAACAAAGATTACAGACATGATAATAAACGATGAAATTGATGTCTTCTAAAATTTTATAATCTGAATGGAGAATCTTTAATTGAATGATAATAGCAGTTCCAAATAAAGGTAGGTTGAGCGAGCCTGCCATAGAACTTCTTAAAGAGTCTGGTATAAAGATTGAAAGTTCTGAAAGAAGATTACTTGTTCCAACAAACAATCCAAAGATTGAAGTTTTATTTGCAAGAGCTAGAGATATTCCACATTACATTTCAAATGGATCTGCCGATGTGGGAATAACTGGTTACGATATGGTTGTTGAATCTGATGCTGATGTTGAAATTGTCCTTAAATTGGGATTTGGTAAGGCAAAACTAGTTATTGCAGTTCCCATGGATTCAGAGATAAAATCAGTTGAAGATCTGGATGGAAAGAGGATTGCAACAGAATTTAGAAATGTAGCTAAAAAGTTTTTGAAGAATAGAGGTTTGAATGTTAGAATTGTTGAGGTTAGTGGTGCATGTGAAAATGCACCTTACATAGGAATTGCAGATGCCATCTTGGATTTAACATCAACAGGTACAACTCTGAGAGTAAATAATTTGAGAGTTGTTGAAGAAGTTTTAGAGACAGAAGCAGTTCTTATAGCAAATAGAGATGCTATGAAAAAGTTTGAGGTTAAGGCACTTGTAACATCAATTCAAGGAGTTTTGAATGCTAAGGGGATGATGTATCTCATGATGAATGTTCCTTCAAAGATACTAGATGAAGTTAAGAAGATTGTGCCAGGTTTGAAGGGGCCAACTGTAATGAAGGTTGAAGATGGAGATATGTTGGCAGTTCATGTTGTAGTTCAAGAGGATAAACTTTTCGAAGTTCTTGAGAAACTGAAGAAGGTTGGGGCAAGAGATATTCTCATAGTTCCCATACAAAGGCTCATATACTGAGAACTTTCATTATATAATTCATTATGTTCTCGGGAACTATTATGTCATCTTTAACAATTTCAATCTCTCCAGAAACCTCCTCCACCCATTCAGTAGCTTTTATGATTTTAATGATTTTCTTTCTATAATCATCAGTATTTAAAATCTCCATGACAACTGGGAACATTGTATAGAGGCTAAATTCAACTTCAGTTGAATGTGCACCCTTAACATATGTAAATATTGCCGAAGCATTCTTTTCTTCAATTTTTACCAGAACTCCTCTCAAGAAGTAAATCAACTTATGAAGGTCATGATAGAGAAGCAATCCTGTAAGTGAATCGAATATAACCAAGCAATTTTTACCTATAGAATCAAGTAGTCTCGAAACTCCCAAGTTTACTTCGTTAAGATTTATAGGGTTTACTATTACAATATCTCGTGGATGAATTTTTGTATGAGACCAAGTATGCGTATCTACTATCCATACATCTTCCCCAAGAATTTTTCTCAACGCTCTTGCACTTCTAGTAGTTGTTACCCATACGACATTTTTGAACTTACCTTCTCTCATGATTTTTAATAGTAAAAGTGTTTTTCCAGCTCCTGGCTGTCCTGAGAGCAGTATTTCCCCCATTTTTGAGCACCTTTAGATTGTTACTGTGACACCATGCTTGATCATGAAACTTAAATTTTTCTCTTCAAAATATTCTCTAATCTAATCAGAAATTCTTCAATATCTTTTTCAGATGTCGCATAGCTAACTCTGACATAATCTACATAACTTCCAAAAGCCTCTCCAGGAGTAACAGCAACAAATTCCTCCTTTAAAAACCTCTCTGCAAATTCAGTTCCATTTCCAACCTTCATGAATACGTAAAAGGCACCTTTTGGTTTAACAAATTCTATGCCCAACTCATTCAAACCATCTATTATCAAATTTCTTCTTCTCCTAAAAGCTTCAACCATCCTCTCAACGCAACTTTGATCTCCTCTCAAAGCATTTAAACCTGCATATTGAACAAACGATGTTGGATGACTTATTGAATGGGACTGAATTTTATTCATCTCTTTTATTATATCTTCATTTGCAATGGCGTAACCCAAACGCCATCCAGTCATTGAATAAGCTTTTGAAAATCCATTTACAGTTACAGTTCTATCGAAAACATCATCAAAACTTGCTATACTATAATGTTTTCCCTCATATATAATTTTTTCATATATTTCATCACTTAAGATATAGATATCATGATCAACTGCCAAATCTGCAACCTTCTCCAAAAATTCTTTTGGATAAACAATTCCAGTTGGATTGTTGGGTGTATTTATGACTATCATCTTTGTTTTTGAAGTAATGTATTCCTCAATTGGTGCATCTTCAAAACTTTCATCATGTCTAACCCAAATGGGCTTTGCATTTGCCATCAAAACGTTTGCCTCATAACTTACCCAAGCAGGATCGAGTAGTATTACCTCATCCCCCTCATCAAGTAAAGCCTGCATTGCCAAAAATATGGCGTACTTTGCTCCAGCAGTAACTATTACATTTTCAGGTTTTGCAGGAATTCCATTTTCTTTATTTACCTTTTCAGCAATAGCTTCTAAAAGCTCTGGAATTCCTCTGGTTGGTGTGTAGAAGTGCTTTCCATCTTTCAAAGCTTTTATTGCCGATTCTACAATATGATCTGGAGTTCTGAAATCTGGTTCACCTGCACTCATATTTATTACTGGCTTCCCCTTCTTAGCCAATTCCTTAGCCAAAGCTGAAATCCTTAGTGTTGCAGAAGGCTTTATAAGTTTAAGTCTTTCCCTCATACTCCTTCAATCTTTTTACAAGCTTAACTGCTGCTTCTACAGCCCTCTTAGCATAATCAACTCTCTCCTGTGCAGCCACCCTACCCATTCCAGGACCACTTATACCCAATGTAACTGGTTTTCCATATTCAATACTTAAATCCATTATTTTACGGGCTGCATGCTGTGCAACAACTTCATCATGCTCAGTCTCCCCCTCAATAACACAACCTACCGCCACTACAGCATCAACAATTCCCCTTTCAAGCATCTTTTTAACTGCCAAAGGAATGTCAAATGCACCTGGTACTCTTATAACTTCAACAATTTCGGCACCCAAAAATTCTGCATGCTCCCTTGCAAGAACTTCCATCATATATGTTATATCTCTATTGAATTCTGAAACTACCATTCCAAGTTTAATCTTTTCCATAAAAATCCCTCAAATTGCCTTAACAACTTTTCTCAAAGCTGGTGGCCTCGGCTTCATCAAAATTCTGTTACCGCATCTCGGACACTGTATTATATTGCCTTGAACATCCACATCTTCACCACATATCAAACATATGTAGTACGGCATTTTATCCCTCCAAAGACTTCTCAAATGATTGTGCTATCGTAGTTGAAGGGATGTAACATCCACCGGCAAACTTATAACCACAAGCCTTGCATTCCCAAATTCCCGAACCAACTCTCTTAACAGCCTTCTTACCGCATCTCTTACATACATATCTCTGTCTTTGAAGTTCTTCAATCTTAACTACCATCCTTCTAACTCTCAATCCGTATCTTGCCCCAAATCTTCCAGCCATCTTTACCTTCTTTGTTCTTGCCATAATTTTCGCAAAGGCTGTAGTCAATTTAACACTTTCGTTCAAGAATTTTAAGGAGTTTGAAGAGTTGGATTATAAATGAAAAAGCTATGAAAGATGCTAAAATTTATGAAGGGGTGTGCTGGTAAACTATTTTAAATTTAAAGTTCAAGGTAGGTTCATGCCTAAGGTAATTGAAGTGATTTATGAGAACGGAGTTTTCAAGCCACTTGAAAAGGTTGATCTAAAAGAAGGGGAGAGATTGAAGATAGTGATCAAGGAGAAGGTTAGCAAAAAGACGAGGGGATTGATAAGAGGTTGTGACATCGATTCCATACTGGAGGAGATAGAAGGTGGAAGTATTCTTTGATTCGAACGTATTTCTGCATCATTTGGCGGATTCGAAAGAAGAGGCTACAAGATTGATTGAGAAAGTAGAGATAGGCGATATAACTGGATACATAAATGACATAGTAGTTTCTGAAGTTGTTTACGGTTACGTTAGGGCTGTAACTGGTTTG
>CAZKQI010000040.1:0-11597 GCA_964554855.1 uncultured archaeon
AATAAATTTAACCGATCAAACTCTCAATATCACTCACAATCCTCTTAGCCTCTTCCTCCTCAGCAACCCTTCCCTTCTCCTCAACAACTCTCAAAAGCTCCTCTTCCAAATTCTCCATCGTTATTTTCGTTCTCTCAATTACAACTGGATTTGGCTTTGTCAAAGCACCTCTAACTATACCTTCACCATCCAAAGGTGTTAAAACCAAAGCACCAACTTTCTCATCTCCAATCAAAATCTCATAAACTATATCACCCAAATCCGTCTCTCCAACCCTCTCAATTCTCATTCTAACCTCTTCAACCTCTTCAAGCTCCTCAATTTTCTTAACACTCTCCCCAACTATTTCAGCATATTCTTCCTCAGGAATTCTCTTGAAAACTTCAATTCTTAGAGATTCCAAGTTCCAGACAACTTCTCCATTCTCAACATCGTAATCAACAACTATCCTAACAACATCTCCCTTATCCAACTTCAACCTGTTAACAAATATTTCATAGAGAAGCTTGTTCAAATCTCCACTTGCCTTTGCAACCATCTTAGAATCTATCTCCTTAGCCTTTATCTTATCCTTCAATTGTGCAAATAGGGTTCTTCTGACTTTGTCTGCATAAGCTCCAACTATGACCAAACCTGTATTTAATGTGGGCATATTAAAATTTATCGCATGAAGTATATCAATTTGTCGGAAAAAGTTATATTTTCGATATGCATAATCTCCGATAATGAATCTCATCAGAGTTGGTAAAAAATTCGAAATTGTTATACCTAAGAATATAAGAGAAAAGGTAAAAATTGAAAAGGGAGACTTACTCGAAGTTGAGATTGAAGGAAACAAAATAATCCTCAAGAAGATTGAATACAATCCTTATGAAATTCTCAAAAGAGTTGTAAAGGAGTCTTACAATGAAGAAATTGATGAGAAAAGGGCGGAGAGGTGGCTGAAAGATGCCAGTCTTAGACACCGAAGTTCTCTTTGCCTTCAATCCTAATGACAAAAAGCATAACAAAATTCCAAAAATTTTAAGGATGAAAGGCTTAAAAGTCCCAGATACAGCATTACTTGAATTTCATATAGTCTTAAAGGCGAGAGGAAGAAGTTGTGAAGATATTAGAGAAGCTATGAATGCTCTGAAGTTCATTTTTTCAAGTCATAAAATAAAAGAAGTTAGAACAATTTCAACTGACCTTCTCATTCTACAATCTGAAATAGAAGAAAAATACGGTTTAAGTTACTTCGATAGCTTAATAGCTTCATCAGCCTTAATGCTTGACAAAACCATAGTTTCAGACGATAAAGCTTTTGATAAAATACCCGATCTAAAGAGAATTTCACTCAGTTAATCTTCCTCATAAATACTTATCAAAGCTATTATACTTGCTGGAATGGCATGTTCAGTTGCAAAAGTAATGTAAGGAGCTAAATCTATGACGTAATCCGCTAATCTGAAAATACCTTTCGGAATTCCTTGCCTACTTCCCATAAAAACAACTATTTCATCAGCATACTTCAAATCCCTCTTCAAATCTTCCTTAACATCCTTAATCTGCTTACCAACTGGATCTGTTACAATTAGAATGTTGTTCTTCCTTCTCTTATCCCTTGCAGTTTGATATAGATCTTGCACATAAACTGGGACCTCTCTCACTTCCCTCGCATAAGCCCTCTTCTGAATTTCCAATCTTGAGATTTGCCCTCTCCTAACACCTCTTATAAAAGCTTCGAGCTCATAAGCATTTACATAGCCGAAAGGTGCAATTATCAACTCTTTAACTTCGAACGTTTGTGCAGCCCTACCTATTTTTTCCCCCATTTCTCCTGATTTTTCCAAGTAGGGCATTTGAACAAGAGAAATCTTACTCAAAAGCTTTCTAGAATCTACCTTCTCTGGAGTATACTTCTTCCTCTCTTCCTTACCATCTATCACACCTATGTATGCATTATCTCCTATTATTTCAACGTATATTGCCTTTTCTGGAAATTCCAAGTCAACTTCGGCATTTGTCAATTCCTTTATTCTTGCACCCAATCTTACATTTATGTCAGCACTTGTGAAGCTATGCTTCTTACCTCTCTTCTTAGTCCTTACTGCAAAACTCTTGAATTCACCAGCCACTTCAACTATCTCTTCAGCCTTAGAAACAATTTCATCAACATCAGCTTTACAAACTATTTTTATAGGAATTATCGTTTCAATCTCTGGAATATCCTTAATTTTATCTATTTCATCTGAATGAACTATTATCAATCCCAAGAAACCTGAAGGTCTTATCTCAAGCTTAGCATTCAACCTCTCCCTTATATGATCGGCAGCAACATACTCCATTTCCCTCAATGTCTTTACCAAGAGCATAACATTCAAAGAAAGTTTAAGAAGATATGCATTTCCATGCAAAACCCTAATATTCACATTTCAAAAACTTCATACGATATGATTCCCAAGAAGTTACTGAAAGATTTGAAGGGATATGCTATAGTTGGTAGGCACTCAGCAGTAAAGCCATGCTTCTGGTTGAAAAAGTCTTTAAAAGATGAAGGGGTTTGCTATAAGCAGAAGTTTTACGGTATCAAGTCTCATCGCTGTCTTCAAATGACTCCAGCCTTAATATGTAATCAGCACTGTATCCATTGCTGGAGACCTCTCGAACTCCTTAAAGGTGTTGAAGGATGGGATGACCCTGAATTCATAGCTGAAAAAAGTATAAAAGCGCATAGGAAACAGTTAAGCGGTTTTTGGGGGAATCCAGATGTCAATAGGAAAAAGTTGGAGGAAGCACAAGATCCAAACCAATTTGCTGTAAGTCTTATAGGTGAGCCTACACTCTATCCACATTTACCTGAACTTGTAGAAATTTACAAGAAAAGGGGTAGCGTTTTTGTAGTTTCAAACGGAACAAATCCAGAAATGATTGAAAGTATTGATCCAACACAACTCTACATAAGTTTGACAGCTTGGAATGAAGAGAGTCATATAAAATTCAACAGACCTATAAAAAACTTCTGGGAAAATATTATGAAGTCATTAAAGATATTATCTAATAAAAATTGTAGGACAGTTTTAAGGATAACTGTGATAAGGGGATACAACTGTTTTCCCGAAAAATTTGCACCCCTAATAGATCTTGCACAGCCAGATTTCATTGAAGTCAAAGCATACATGTATTTAGGATATTCTCGCTTAAGATTGCCAAAATCTGCAATGCCCGAGCATGAATACATCAAGAAATTTTCTGAAAGCCTATCAAAGCTGACAAATTATGAAATAAAAGATGAATCTGATGCAAGTAGGGTTGTGTTACTCATAAGAAGGTAGGTTTAAATACTTGTTTTTACAACAATTTTAGCTGAGTGGGACGGTGGTAAAATGAAGGCGCCAAGTGATACGACAAAATATCTGATATATGCAGAGATAATTGCAGATGGTGTTGTTGAGAAGCCTGATGTGATTGGAGCAATATTTGGTCAAACTGAGGGATTGTTGGGAGATGATCTTGACTTGAGAGAATTGCAAAAGACGGGAAGAATTGGTAGAATAGAGGTAAAGATAGAGAGCAAGGGAGGAAAGAGCTTTGGTGAAATAAAGGTTCCTTCAAGTCTGGATAAGATTGAAACAGCAATACTCGCTGCAGCTTTAGAAACTATTGAAAGAGTTGGACCTTGCTCAGCAAAGATAAAGGTGAGGAAGATTGAGGATGTAAGGGCGAGCAAGAGGAAAAAGATAGTTGAGAGAGCTAAGGAGATACTTAGAGAGTTGTTTGAAGAGCCTGAGATTGAATCGGAGAAGATAGTGGAACTTGTGAAGCAGGCAATAAGAACTGAAGAATTGATTGAATATGGACCTGAAAGGTTGCCATCTGGACCTGCAATAGATGAAAGTGATGCAATAATAGTTGTTGAGGGCAGAGCTGATGTTTTGAATCTGTTAAGACATGGAATAAAGAATGTGATAGCTGTTGAAGGGACGAACATACCAAAAACAATTGTAGAACTAAGCAAGAAGAAAACTGTAACAGCATTTCTTGATGGAGACAGGGGAGGAGATTTGATATTAAAAGAGCTATTGCAAGTTGCCGATATAGATTACGTTGCAAGAGCTCCAGAAGGAAAAGAAGTTGAAAATCTTACATTGAAAGAGATAATAAAATCTCTGAGGAATAAGGTACCAGTAGAACAGTTACACACATTGAGGAATAAGGAGAGGGAAGAGAAGATTGAGAAAATTGAAAAAACAGATCTGATGGGCATTATAAGGAAGCATGCTAGGGAGATTGAAGGCAAATTGATTGCTAGAATATTTGATAAAAACTACAATGTAATAAGGGAAATTCCTGTCAGAGATTTAGTAAAAACGATAAAAAATGGAGATCTAAAAGCTGAGGCAATAATATTCGATGGTGTTATAACGCAGAGATTAGTAGACATTGCATCCAAGAATGAAATTCCATGTTTGGTTGGAGTTAGATTGGGTAGTATAGTTAAGATGCCCACAAACGTTAAGGTTATGACGTTTGATCAAATTTCATAATTTTTTATGCCTAAGTTTGTAATTCACGAACATTTTGCTGAAAAGGCCGGACATCATTACGATCTCAGACTTGAACTTGATGAAGTTGCAAAAAGCTGGGTTTTGAGAAAGGAAATACCTAAAAGGGGTGAGAAAAGATTGGCAATTCAAACGTTCGATCATTCAATAGAGTACATGGATTTTGAAGGGGAAATAAAAGAGGGTTATGGAAAGGGACTTGTTAGAATATATGATAAAGGATATTACGATCTTATTGAGAGGACAGATGAGAAAATAAAGTTTAGATTGCATGGAGAAAAAATTAGAGGAACATTTGTATTAATAAGGTTTCCAAAGGTTAAAAATGGATGGCTTTTGATAAGAATAGAATGAAATACAAGGAGTTGAAATATTTATGGATTTCGAAATAATTGATAAGGATGTAATGGGAAGGATTGGAAAGTTTGAGACAAATCATGGTAAGGTCGAAACTCCAACCATTTTGCCAGTAATTAATCCAAACATAGAGCTAATTCCTCCAAAGGATTTGAAGAAGTTTGGGGCTGAGATTGTAATGACAAATGCCTACATAATTTATAAAACGAGAAGGGATGAGGCTTTGGAAAAAGGAGTCCATAGGCTTTTGGGAGTTGATATACCAGTTATGACAGATAGTGGTAGCTATCAACTCATGATTTATGGAGATTTGGAGATTACAAATGAAGAAATTCTGTCTTTCCAGTCAAAGATTGGATCTGATATAATTGTTCCTTTGGACATACCAACACCGCCAGATGCAGATTACGATACAGCATTGAACGATTTGAAAGTTACTATTGAGAGAGAAAAATCTGCTTTAACATTTAAAGGAAAATCACTATTAGCTTTGCCAATACAAGGATCTACACATCTTGATTTAAGGAAATTATCTGCTAAAGAAGCTTTAAAGATTGGAGGAGATGTTTACGCTATTGGAGGTATAGTTCCTTTAATGGACACATACAGATTCCAAGATTTGGTTAGAATAATTTTGGAGGTCAAATCTGTTCTACCATCAAATTCAGTCATTCATCTCTTTGGAGCTGGACATCCAATGATTTTCTCTGTTGCAGTAGCATTGGGATGCGATCTATTTGATTCGGCAGCTTATGCCATATACGCCAAAGATGACAGATATCTAACGCCTTACGGAACAAAAAAACTTGAAGATCTCCATTATCTACCTTGCAGTTGTCCCATCTGCTCCAAATATTCACCAAATGAACTGAAAGAAATGGAAAAATCTGAAAGAGAGATTTTGTTGGCTGAACATAATTTATACGTTAGCTTTGAGGAGATTAGAAGAATAAAACAGGCTATAAGAGAAAACAATCTATTTGAGTTGGTTGAAAACAGAATAAGAGTGCATCCAAACCTTTTAAAAGCTTGGAGAATTGTAAGGGAATACAAAGACCTTTTAGAAATTTACGATCCATTTATAAAGCAATCCTTCTTTTATACAGGTATAGAAAGTTGTTACAGACCAGTTGTAAGGAAACATCAGGATAAGATTCTAAACGTAGAGATAGATAAAGAAGAGGTAGTAATTTCTACAGATGAAGGTGAACTGGCAGATTTCTACATAAAACCTCCTTTTGGAGTTATTCCAGCTGAAATGTTAGAATCTTATCCAGTAGGGCATTCTGAAGTTCCTCAAGCTGAGCTTATGGAAGAAGAGGCTTTAAAAATGGCAGTTGAGGGTTTGAAAAGGTTTTTGGATTATCATTCAGATAAGAGATTTAAGATAAGAGTAAATTCATTCTGGATGAAGTATTTGAAGAATTTACCTAAAAATGTGGTGATCGAATGTTTAGACAAGAGAAAAGATTTGGATTTGCAAGAGTAGGTTTTATTGAGATTGAAGGAGAAAAGCATAGGATTCCAATGTTGATTGATTTTACAGAAAAATCAAAAATAGTTGATATGATTGATTTTGGGAAATCTCCAACAGTTTTAAAGGAAATAGATGAGTACAGATTTAAGATTTTGAGGAGTAGGGATGAAAATTTTATAATTGCAACTGGCCTATCAACTTTGAATCCTAAAAAATTGGTCGAATATATCTATGAGCTTAGAAAATCGAGTTATAAACTCCTTTACACTGTTGCTTTGGCAAAACCATCAAACATACCCCTTCTATATTACATGGGCGTAGATGTAATGGACAACATCTTGGCAATTGTTAAGGCTTATGAAGGAGTTTACATGACAGAATTTGAGGAGAGAGATGTGGATAAAATTAAAGATGTTAATTGCAAATGCAAATCATGTCAAGAGAGTGATTTCAGTGAAGAGGGCTTGGCTGAACACAACACATTCATAATGAAGAAAGTTTTGAACATGGTTGTAAGAGAAGATTTGAGGAATTTTGTTGAAGCATGGGTCAAATTCGATCCCAATCTAACTGCAATGCTCAGATTTTTCGATAAGCTCAATAATGAATTTTATCCAAGATTTTCTAGGGCTAAGGTTGTCATGACAACAGATCATTCTTTCAATAGATACGAAATAAAATATTTCTTAAAAAGGGCTTCAGATTGCTACAATCCGAAGGGAAAAGCTTTACTTCTTTTACCTTGTTCAGCAAGAAAGCCCTATCTAAAATCCAAAACTCACAGAATTATAAGAAGTTTTGTTGGTAACGTTTCAAAGAAAGGTGTTGAGGAGATAATAATATCTTCTCCCCTTGTAGTTCCAAGAGTTTTCGAATTAACATATCCAGCATCAAACTACGATGTTGCAGTGAGTGGTGATTGGAGTCTTGATGAAATAGAGTTTGTTTCGAATTGGCTTTGCAAGTTCATTGAGAAAGGTAACTTCGAAGTGATAGTAGGTCATTTGGTTGGTGGATATAGGAAGGTTGTAGAGAGAGCTTGCGATAAATTGGGTTTTGATGTGATATGGACAGCTGAAAATGATGTTACAGATATTGATTCTCTTAGAAAATTAAAGGATGTTATCGATAAAATAAATTTAGAAGGTTTTGATCTCTACAAATCTATTTTCGAGCACATGGCTATTTATCAGTTCGATACAATCTTCTACATTGAGAAAATAAGGGGAAAATATCCTAACCTAGAGTTCTATGTTGGAAAAGATAGAGTTGCAAGGGTTGATATGAATTATGGCTGTTTAGATATAGATTTACCACTTGCCAATATTTTGATTGAGAAGAAGAAGTATTTCGTGGAAATAGATGATTTCATACCTAAGGGAACTATATTTGCTGTTGGAGTCAAAAGGGCTGATAAGTGTATAAGACCGAATGATACAGTAGCTTTTTATAACAGCAAGATTTTTGGAGTTGGAAGAGCTTTGATGTGTGGGGAAGAGATGTTAAAGAATGATGGAAAGGCTATAGAGGTCAAAGCTGTGCAAGAATTTCATCAATCTTCCTAATTTCATCCCTAAGTTTATCCAAAGCTTCTGTAACATCCAAATATTCCAATCTACCTCCACATCTTGGACATGTGAAGTTCAACTCCATAGCCTCCTCATACCTAACCTTAACACATCCGTTTTCGCACATGTAATGTATGTTTTCGCTTTCATACTGAATTTTCTCCTCCAACTTCCTCTTGACTTTCTCCAACTCTCTTCTCAAAACATCTTTCTGCTTGTCGTATCTTATCTTCCAGTAATACTCTATCCAACCAGTATCTTCATCTCTTTTCCTTCTATATTCAGCCAGTCCCAATTCGTAAAGAGCAAACAATGCCCTTCTAATCTCATTTATCTCTATACCCAAAATTATGGACATTTCTTCATCTGTAAGTTCTTCTTTTGGTCTCATGTCCCATATTATAAGCCCCACTTCCCCAGCAACTCTGTCTATCAATTCTCTTACAAGCTCATCAACTTTCATCAATTGAATTATGTAGAACTGAACAAAGATAAAAATTTCGAAAATTCCTCAGCACTCTCCCTATCATCATATTCTTCAGTTCGCCCATCATTCCTCATCGGCAAAATAATTTAGCTTGAGGAGTATATAACCTTATAGATTACGACATTTCCATCATCGTATATCTTCTTTAGATTAGAAAATTTTTCATAGCTTACATTGTAATTTCTCTTCTCAAGGTAACCTATGTATATGTAGGTAACATTGTACTTTTTTAGAAGATTGTAGTTTAGACTTTCAGATTCATATATACTCCTTACATCATTGTACCTCTCATTCAAAACTTCAACTATATTTCTCTCAAAAAATCGCCAGAAGTATTCATGTCCCCCGTTACTCAAAACACTTCTCAATCCAGTATATGCCGAAACTCTTCCCGCATATGTATAAGATTCGTAGGGACTTTTGCCGGGATACTCAACAACAACACCTTCAAAATTCGAAAGGAACTTTAGAGAATTGTATTCACCATAAGATTTAGTGAACTCTATCCCATCCAAAGTACCCTTATATCCAATTGTAGGCAATCCGATCAAACATCCAATTGGATATATCCAGAGAATTGCTATGAGGATAATTGTAAATAGTTTATGTATTTTCTCGTAGGAATAGCTGGAAAATATGAAACCGAAACTTAAGATTATCCAAGCTTGAATATAAGTCTTAAAGACGGTATTTAATCTTTCTATCTCATTGCTATATGCATCATCTACATAAAATATTTCTACGGCTGTAAGAATCAATAGGGCTGAAATGAGAAGACAGTATTCAACCTTCCTATCATTGTAGAGTTTATTGGATAAAACTACAAGAGATGGAATTGTTATGGCTAGAACGGGGAAATTTAAGAAATAAGCTATTGGAATTGTTATTCCTAGAGAGATTGCAAAGAGCTTTTTTTCTTCAAGAATAGAATAAACTAGTGGTATTAAAACAAGAGGTTGGGCAAGTATAAAGCTGAGAACATCCGATCTATAACTCACAAGACCTATTCCCTTAACCGCACTTAAATTCAAAGAGAGATGAAATGGAATGAATGGTATTATTGAGAATGGTATGAATGAGAGGGCATAAAATCTTCTGTATACCAAAGATGTCAGTATGTATATGAATGCATATGTAAAAAAGTCCCAAGAATTTACGGTAAACATAAAACCCAAGATGAATGTTAGAAATATGGCTGTAGACTTTCTATTTTCTTTCACCCATAAAAATAAGGCAATTAGAAATGCAACTTGAAGTGGGATAGACATGAAGTGAGGATGCAAATCCCTAAAAAATAAAGTTGCAAGGGGAAATTCGTTTATAGTTCCCTTTATTACTCTTGTTACAGTCCAGAAGTTAAAGGCTTCATTCAAATTACCAATTAATAGCATTTTCAATGTTACAAGGTTTCCAGAGAGGAGGAGGAAGGGAATGTATATCTTTTCTCTATACTGAAAAATAAACCAAGATATTGCTGTCATAGTTAGAGCAAAAACCGTTGCACATGCCAAATTGTAAGATATATGTGTGGATGAGAGGCTTAGTACGGTAAGTACAGCATAGCTTAAATAACCCATGTAATAATAGCAGTCTAATCTGTAATTTGCTAAGAATGGATCGTATGGAGGTATTCCTTCACTTTTCGTAATTGAAGTAAGTATGGCCATATCTGTAATTTTTTCAGCACCAAAGATGTAGGGATTGTAAAGTTCGTATGTAATATACATTAAGAAGAATATAATAAAAATCAATTCAAATTTAAAGAATTCTATCACTATTTCCCTAAATTTCGAAACAATCCTTTTACCTTCAATTAACCATAAAAACGATCCTATAGTAACAGTAATTAAGAAACCTTGAACTGTTGCCAACTTAAAATCTGTAAAGAAGTTTATCAACCATACTGTGTAAGTAACAAAAATCAATCCCAAGATTTTCGAAAGTCCTATGATGTTAATTCTGTTTGCCAATGGAAGAGATAATATAGATAGAATGAAGAGCACTACCAACCAAAGTACTAAGTTAAATATTTCCATCGAACTTTAATAACTAAAAAGATTTAAACTCTTTGCTAAATTTTCATCCCATGAAGTTCAAGGTCGGTATTTTAGGGGCTACGGGAATGGTAGGTCAGAAGTTTGTTCAACTCTTGTCAAATCATCCATGGTTTAGGATTACAACTCTAATGGCATCTGAAAGAAGAGTGGGGAAGATATATGGTGATGAAGTTGACTGGATCGTTTCGAATGATGTTCCGAAAAATGTTAGGGATTTTGAAATGATGCCAATGGATCCGAAGTACTGTGAAGCAGATATTGTTTTTTCAGCCTTACCATCAGGTGTAGCAAGGGAAGTTGAGCCCAAATTTGCAAGAGAAGGTTTTGTTGTTGCAAGTAATGCTTCAGCATACAGAATGGAAGAAGATGTACCTCTTGTAATTCCAGAAGTCAATCCCGACCATTTAAATCTAATTGAAGTTCAAAGGAAGAGGAGAGGATGGGACGGTTTCATAGTTACAAATCCCAACTGCACAGCAATAATGCTAACAATTACTCTGAAACCTCTTATAGATTTGGGACTTAAAGTTGTTAGAGTTGCTACAATGCAAGCTTTAAGCGGTGCTGGTTATCCGGGTGTTCCTTCCTTAGCAATAATAGACAATATAATACCTTTTATAAAAGGGGAAGAGGAAAAGGTTGAAAGTGAACCATTGAAGATTTTAGGGGATTTGGAAAATGGAAAAATTGTTCCCGCAAATATAGAAATATCGGCATCATGTCATAGAGTTCCAGTTATAGATGGGCATCTTGAGGCTGTATGGGCAAAATTCGATAGAAGTGTTGATGTGGATGATATTATAAATGCCTTCAATTCCCTAAAACCTTTAGACTTACCAACATCGCCAGAAAAGGTAATAGTAGTTAGGAGTGAAGTTGATAGACCACAGCCCAGACTTGATAGGGATGAAGGTAATGGTATGAGTGTTGTAGTGGGAAGGATTAGGAAAGTGAGAGATGATGAAATAAGATACCTCGTTTTGGGTCATAATACTGTTAGAGGTGCTGCGGGAGCAAGTATCTTGAATGCTGAGCTTATGATTAAGGAAGGCTACATTAAATAAAAGCAGTCTCCCGAATAAACCTTAACACCATTTTTCAAAATCA
>CAZKQI010000041.1:0-11332 GCA_964554855.1 uncultured archaeon
AACTCAAATATCCAGCCAATCCCCTCAACTTAGATCTCATATCTTTAGATTCATTCAATAACTCATTAAAATCCAACTTGTCAATCCTACAAACTTTTCCTCCCCTCACATTCTCACAAGTCTCTATCCAATCAACTCCCTCGCTTAAGCATCTTCTTACAACATCAACTTCAGCAAATGCAGATTCTGCTATTATAGCTAAATCTGAATTTTCTAAAGCAAACTCATTCCCATTAAAAGATATTGCAATTCCATTCTTCCTTGCATAGCTCAGCATATCCTTATCGGAAATACTATCTCCTATTACTATCGGCTTTTTGGGTTTATAATTCAAAACAACTTCAAGCTTTCTCTTTCCTCCAACTGCCTTAACATCGTTAATTATCCTTCCAGCTTCAGTTTTAGCAAGTTTCTTCCAAAAGAATTCGTTTAACCAGTTTACAGCTATTAGAGATTTCTTATCTGGTGGTACAATTATTTCGGGTAGATTTGCTATAATTTCAACTGCCTCAAGTATATCCCTCTTCAAATCGCTATTAAGTTTATACTTTTCAGGATAGAACTTCGTAGAATAGTATTTCAGGTTAAGGGGTTTTGCTGAAACTTCCAAAAACTGCTCGTAACTTGTAGAGATTACTATTGGATTTTCAATTTCTTTAATGGCATCCTCTGCATCAGGTGTGTACTTCAAAACTTTTTCAGCCAAATCCTTCAACTCCTCATTACTAACATCGTTAGCAACTAAGAATACTGCTAAAAGTCTTAAAGTGTCTCCAGCTTCATAATCATCCCTTCTCTCAATGAGAACCAAGTAATCGTCATACTGACTCAACCTCTCAAAAAATTCGTAACTATTGAAAAAGGCTATTGCACATTCATATGCAAAATCCGTTAGAACCCAAGGGCCTTCCCAATCTGTAAAAATCATGAAATCACCTAAATGCTTTCATCAAAAAACTTTCTATCTCAGATTTTGTCCTTGCACCCTTCAATCTTCCAACTTCAATACCATCCTTCATAGCTACAACTACTGGCAGAGCAATTACTCCAAATTTCCTTGCGAAATCTCTTTTTTCCAAGACATTAACTTTGATCAGCTCAACATCATCAAATTCTTTCAATACATCTTCTAGAATTTTCTCTACAATCTTACACGATTTACATCTTGGAGAAAAGAACTCTATTATAACTTTTCCTTCCGGAATTTCCATAATGATCTTTATGTTGTATTGCATAAAATTCAACCGAAAACGATATATTTTCTCAATTCTACTACTTAACAAGCGGTCGTAGTCTAGGGGGTAGGACACGGGCCTCCCGAGCCCGTTGCCCGGGTTCAAATCCCGGCGGCCGCATTTTATGTTTAATTTTTCCTTGATGAACACCAAAATAGATATCAAGAGGTACGTGTATGTAGAATAAGTGGTAACGTTTGGCATAGATATTGTCGGTAATAACAGATATGCACTATTTATACTGGAAAGTAAGGAGGGAAAGATAGTATCACAGATAAGACTATTCAGACTTATTAGAAGGTACAGACCAGATATAGTTGCAGTAGATAATGTTTTCGAGCTATTTAAGTCAAAAGATGAGCTTGTAAAATTCCTAAAAAATGCACCTCCAAAAACAAAGCTCATTCAAGTTTCCGGAGATTACTCCTTACCTGCTCTATCTAAGAGATTCGGACTTACAATAAATCCAAGAAATCCTATGGATGAAGCAAAAGCTTGTGCTTACCTTGCAAAGCTTGGAGTTGGTTATGAAGTATCTGTTTTCATGGATAGAACAGTAATAACAGTCTCAAGAAATAGAAGCTTGGGAAGAGGAGGCTGGAGGCAAAAGAAGTACAAGAGGAAAATACACAATTCTGTCAGACAGGTATTTAATGAAATAAAGAATAAGTTGGATGAACTGGGGCTTGAATATGTTGAGAAAGTAAAGAAGGGTTTTGGAGGATTTTCAAAAGGTATTTTACTGGTGAATGCTCCCAAGAGTGAAGTTCCTATAAACTCTTTCAGATTTGGGGATGTTCAGGTAAAAGTTGAAGCTGTTGAGAAAGATAAAGTAGAGCTTATCCCTCTAAGGAAGTCAAAACCCTTTGTAATAGTTGGTATAGACCCTGGAACTACTACAGCAGTTGCATTAGTCGATTTAAATGGAAATCTACTTGATGTAAAGAGTAAAAAGGGATGGGGATTTGGAGAAGTTGTTGATTACATAACATCGATAGGAAGACCTGTCGTTATTGCAACTGACAAATCAAATCCGCCAGATCTAGTTCTAAAACTTAAAGCATCATTTAATGCTGTTTTGTGGTCTCCTAGAGAAGATATGAGCGTTGAGAAGAAAAGGATGATAACTTCCAACTATTCATATCTAAACGATCATGAGAGAGATGCTATAGCGGTTGCAATATCTGCTTACAATACATACAAAAATAAAATAAAGAATATTGAGAAGAGAGTCCCAGCTGGGCTTGATGTAGATTTTGTTAAGGCTGAAGTCATAAGAGGAAGTTCTCTAAAAGATATACTGAGAGATGAGGAGAAAGAGAAAAAGAAGGTTGAGAAGAGAAGGAGTAAGCTAAAGATTGACCTGAAGATTGTAGAAGAGTTGAGGGAGGAGAACGAAATTTTAAGGAAGAAGATTAGAGAGCTTAGTGAAGAAGTTGAGAGATTGAGAAGTAAAATTGTAGAAATGTCTAGGGAGAGCTATGATAGAATTAGAAGGGACAACTTAGTTAGATCTCTTCAAAGTGAAATAAATGAATTGAGAAATGCTTTGAGAGAGAGAGAAGAGAAAATAAGAGAGCTTGAAAATGAATTGGAAATCTTGAAAAGAATGAAGATGCTTGAACTTAAAGGATGGAAGAGTGTAAAAGTTCTGAAGAAATTCACAAAGGAAGAAATAGATGAACTTGAAAGAGAATTTGGAATAGAAAGGGGAGATGTAATATTAATTTGTGATGCCAGCTGTGGTGGAAAGAATAATGCAGAATATCTTTGTAAAAAGGAAATAAAAGCTGTTATAGTAAAGAATGAAATGTCGCATCTGGCAAAATCTGTTTTTGAAGAGAAGGAAATCCCAGTAATAGATGTAAATGAAGTTGAGATAATTGAAAGCTATCCATTTGCTCTAATAAACTATGAGAGTTTCGAAGAAGCTTATAGGAAATCTGAAGAGGAATTGAAAAGAAATAAGATAGATAAGATAGAAAAATTGCTAATGGAATACAAACGTAGAAAAATTTAAAATCTCGAAAACAATTCTTCAAGAATGCTGATAATCTTTGCATCTGTTTTAATGTTACTTTTCATATTTGCAAAAAAGAGGTATATTGGATTTATTGCATGGATTTCAACTGGATTTGCATTTCTTCAAAAGGTGCCAGAATTCTTAGCAATATATGACTACTTTAACACTGTTGTATTTACACTTGCATTTGTTTTCTTCGTAATCCTTGGATACACAACTCTAAAAGGAGATTTGGATGTTATGTTGCAGGTTACAAGATTTTCCCTTTTAGCTATACTCTTCTACTTCCCATTCGAACTTTATGAGCCTTTGAAAAGGGCTCTTATAAAAGTGGTTGCAGATCATACATTTCTATTGGGAAAGATGCTTGGATTCAATTTTGAGAGATTTAGCTGGGATGAGATAGTACTGAATGAAAGAGGTATAAGGATAATATTGCCTTGCACTGGTATAGAGAGCATGGCATTGTATTCTGGTGCCTGTTTTGGAGTAAGAGCAAATTTCAATAGAAAAATAAAGGCATTTCTTATTTCTGTACCTACCATATACATTTTAAACTTATTCAGAAATGTATTTGTCTTGGCATCTTACGGATACATGTGGTTTGGTGAGAACAGTTTTTACGTTGCACATCACGTAATTTCTAAATTTCTAGCTTTGATTTCCCTTATAATAATAACTTTATTTGTATTCAAAAAATTACCAGAACTCGAAAACTTGATAATTAATCTCAAAAAGGAAATAGAGAAGGTGATAAGATGATAGTCAGAGAGGGGCTGAAGTATTTGGCTTTTGAATTGTTACTGATACCTTTTACCTTCATAAATAAGTTTGTACTGTTGATTTTAGTTCCTATCATTGCTTTAACCCTTTTCTTCTTTAGAGATCCAGAGAGAATTATAGGGGAAGGTGTTGTTTCACCAGCGGATGGCAAAATAGATTATATCAATGATAAAAGAATCGAGATTTTCATGAACATTTTCGATTGCCATGTCAATAGGAGTCCAGTGGACGGAATCATTAAAAAGATAGTTTATAAGGAAGGATCGAAGTTTCCGGCCTTTATAAGGCATAAGAAATCTGAAAGAAACGAAATATACATAGAAAACGAATATGGAACATTTAAGGTTGTTCAAATTGCTGGTTTTTTGGCAAGAAGAATTGTCTGCTTTGTTAATGAGGGGCAGATCGTCAAGAAAGGTGAAAAGATTGGCATGATAATAATGGGTTCAAGAGTTGTCTTAGAAGTTCCAGAAGGATTTAGATTTGTGAAAGGAATTGGTGAAAAGGTGAGAGCTGGTGAAACCATTGCAATCAGAGCCTAAAATGGCAGATATCTTCTCATTTTTGAATGCAATATCTGGATTCATCGGAATTTGCTATATACAGAATATAAGTTTAGCCATAAAATTTATTTTGATTTCTGCCTTGATGGATGGACTAGATGGATTTTTTGCAAGAAGAAAGGGGGAAAGTCAATTTGGAAAGGAGTTGGATTCTCTTGCCGATTTGGTGTCATTTGGAATTTTGCCAGCCCTTATAATTTTCAAAATGGGATTTGCATATGCTTCAATACCTTATTTGCTTGCTTCAATGTACAGACTTGCAAGATTCAACGTTCTTTCTTTAGATGACTTCCTAGGTTTACCCACTACTGCAACAGCTTTGATATTGGCATGTCTTATTGCTTTAAAAATACCATACCTCAATGTAATTGCCCTAATACTTTCAGCTCTAATGATTAGCAAATTTAGGTATGTTAAAGTTAAAAATAGGAAAATAATGTTGTTGGTAGGTGTTGTGATACTATTCTCCATAGTTTGGGAAATATTCTATTACATACTACTTGTACTTCTCATAGCTTATGTTATAAGTCCACTTATCAAAGTTAGATTATGATCTGTAAAGCCTGCTTTGAACTTGGAATTAAGCTTGGAGCTATATTTCACCAGTTTATAGGAATACCAATCTCTCTGAAGAATGTGGAGATAATAGAGAAGGCAATAGAAAGCTGTGTAAGTTTACAGCCTTATGTTGAGGAAGTTAGAATTGAGATAGATAGAGATGTTCTGAGAGAAAAAACTTCGAATTTTGGATATACCACACTCTATCCAGAGATGCTTAAAGCTGAAGTTATAGTTAACGTTGATGGTATCAGAGTTAAAGGTTATTTTGAGTGGGCTGAAGAGATTAAGTATCCTCTTATGAGTTTCGAAGTAAAAATTTAAATTTTCCAAATTGAAATTTCTTCCATGAAGGAGATAAAAGTTAAGATACCAACTCTGGATGATGTTCTGCCAAGGGAATTCAAGGAACATATGGCCAATGCATACAAAGAAGTTCTACTAGCTTTCAGATGCCTTATAGATGAAAAAATAAAGAGAATTGATGAGAAAAAGCTTAAAAAGATTGAGATTAAATGAAACCGAAGATTTTGATAACAAACGATGATGGTTTGTATTCCTTAGGATTGAGAGCAAGTTACGAAGCTTTAAAGGATTTGGGAGATGTTTACATTGTAGCTCCAATGATTCAGAAAAGTGGTGTTGGGAGAAGTATATCAATAATGACACCCATAAGATTGCAGAGAGTTAATGTTGATGGTATGGAGATATTTGCAGTTGATGGAACTCCAACAGATGCTGTGATAATTGGTATATACGAAGTCATTGGTGACATACCGGATCTAATAGTTTCTGGGATAAATTTAGGTGAAAATCTTTCAACTGAAGCAATAACAACATCTGGCACAGTCTGTTCAGCATTGGAAGGTGCTACTCAGGGTAGTAAAGCCATAGCAATATCCTTAGAAATGCCAGATCATGAAAAATTTGAGATTTTTCCAAAAGATTTCGATTTTGGCTTGGCTAAGAAGGTTTTGAGGAAAATAGCTGAAAAGGTTTTGAAAGATGGTTTGCCTAAAGGAGTGGACGTTTTAAATGTCAATATACCTTCTAAGGCAATCGATGAGAGAATAGTTGTTACCAGATTGGCAAGAAAATTGTACAGAACTAGAGTTGAGAAGAGGTACGATCCTCGTGGAAGAGAATATTATTGGATTTACGGTGTTGAAGTTGAAAATGCTTTAAAAGGAACTGATATCTACGCTTTGAGGAGAGGACTTATCTCTGTAACACCGATAAGTGTAGATTTAACAGCCAATGTAGACTTTTCATCTTTGGAGAGGTGGTTAAATGAATGAGAAAGAGAAAGTTGCATCTGAGGCAGTTAAGTTAGTTAAGGATGGTATGGTTTTGGGAATTGGTAGTGGGACTACTGTAGCTCTATTCTTGGAAAAGCTTGGTGAAAGGATAAAAGAAGAGGAAATTACTGTATATGGTGTACCAAGCTCTTATCAATCTTATTTTCTCTCCATAAAAGCTGGTATAAATGTTGTTGATCTTATGGAATATCCAGAGCTGGATATATGTATAGATGGGGCAGATCAGATAGATGAAAATTTGAACTGCATAAAGGGTGGTGGAGGAGCTCTAACTAGGGAAAAAGTTGTTTCTCAGGCATCTAGGAGGTTTGTAGTTATTGCTGAAGGTAAGAAGTTTTCAGATAAATTGAGTATTCCTGTTCCGATAGAAGTTCTGCCCTTTGCATACGGTTACGTTAAAAGAAAATTGCAAGAAATGGGTGGATTATGCATTTTGAGAGAAGGGAGCGGAAAAATTGGTCCAGTTATAACAGACAATGGTAACTTTATAGTTGATTGTGATTTCGGTGAGATTGAAAATCCAAAGGAGATTGAAGTTGAACTAAATAGGATTGCTGGTGTTGTCGAGAATGGTTTATTTTGTAATGTGGATGAGGTTATATTGGGTTATACGGATAGTATCAAGTTTCTTAAACGTTAGTCTATCCTTTCAAAATCCTCATTTCCACAGATTGGACATTTAAATTTATCATTTCCATCGTAAACGTAACCGCAAACCTTACACTGGTAGAGCATATTCATAGATTACATAATTCATTATTAATCTTTCTGGGGAACTTTGCCAGATACTATAACTACCAATTTACTCCAGAATCTATAGGGACCAATTTCAACGTATCTTATATCCTCAAGTCCAGCTTTGAGGAACCAAGCTATACACTGTTGTGTTGATGGGAAGAGCATTATAGATTCAGCAATTTTCCTAAAAAATGGATTATCTGGTTTTCTTGGTGCTAAAATAACCACTCTACCATTTGGCTTTGTAACTCTTGCCATCTCCCGAATTCCTAAGTCTGGATTTGGCCAATATTCTATACTACCAGCAGAAATGGATGCATCGAAAACATTATCTTTAAAAGGTAAATTTTCTGCATCTCCCCTCAAAAAGTTAGCTTCAGGAAATCTCTTCACAGCCTTAACAATCTGTTCAGGTGTTAAATCTACTGCAACAACATTCTTCTCCCCAACCTTTCTAACTATTTCATAGGTTGTAAATCCTGTTCCACATCCAACCTCCAAAACTAAATCTCCTTCCATCAAATTCGCCATATCAACTACTTTCTTTCTCATTTCGTTCGAATAGAAGAAGGGATTGACTATGTCATAAATTTTTGAAAAGTATTTATAAAAATTTCTGGCTCTCTTTTTATCATCTAGTAGAGCCATTTTATTTTTCTTTCTTGAAAAATTCTTCTAAAGGAATCTTTCCATGCTTAACAACTTTCATGTTTATCTGAACTATGTCAGCAGATATTACCCTACCTCTTACAGTTTTTCTTCTTCTAACTCCCTTTTCCTTTGGATTGTAACCAACACCACCAGAAAGAAGAATTCTTTTCCTTCCAGTTCCCGGTAAATCTGGTCTCATTGGAAATCCGTCCTTATCACTTCCTCCAGTTATCTGAAGCTCGTAATCTGGAGGTAAATCGACCAATGTACCGTTTATTATATCTCCAATCTGCTTTTCGATGAGCTTATTGGCATTTGCTCCACTTACAACTTTCTGATAAGCCTTTCCAGTTTTCGGATCAGATATTACAACCTTAAACTCAACCATGCATCAAAGATTGAAGCTCAATTTATAAAGGTTGTTTTAGGTTTTCGTAGTACTTCAATGCCATATTCCATTCTTCATCGTTCAAAGCTGGATCTTTAACTCCATTTAACAGAAACGCCTCTGTTCTCTCTAGACAAGTTCCGCACCTTAAACATGGTCTTTCTTCACCTCTATAACAGCTCCAAGTCAATTCGTATGGTACTCCCAATTCTAAACCCAATTTTACAATTTCAGCCTTTGTCATCTCAACAAAAGGAGCTTTAATCTCAACATGCTTATCTGTTGCGAGATAAACTGCTATATCTAATGCTTTAACAAATTCCTTCCTGCAATCTGGATAAGTTGCGTAATCGGATTTGTGTGCTGCATAGTAAACTTCTTTTTCACCAACTTTAACAGCATATCCAACTGCTATAGCCAGAAGAATCATGTTTCTGTTCGGAACTACTGTAACCTTTTGACTCTCATTAGTATAAAAACCTTCAGGAACTTCTTCATTTCCTGTCAAAGCTCCCTTTGCAATTAAGTCATGAATGCATGATATGTCTACTATTTTATGATAAATTTTGGCTTTTTTCTTAGCTCTTTCAACAACCATCTTTGCATGCTCAACTTCTTTAGCATGTCTCTGACCGTAGATATAAGTTATCACATGAATTTCATCATAATTTCTCATTAAATACCAGAGCAATGTGCTACTATCCACTCCACCACTCATTATCAATACTGGCATTATTAGATGTATACGTTCATATTAAAAAGGTAAGTTCTAATTTATGTACATGAATGTTTGTGTACTCTACTCGGGAGGAAAGGATTCTAATCTAGCCTTGCTAAAGGCTTTCGATGAGATGAACGTATCTTGCTTGGTATCTTTAAAGCCAAGATCTGAAGAAAGCGTATTGTTCCACTATCCAAATATTGATTTAGTTTATCTTCAAGCTAAGGCATTGAACTTGCCTTTAATAGTTGAGAGATGTGAAGATGATGAATACAGTAGTCTAAAAGCTTTAAAAAGTGCTTTGAAGATTGCTAAAGAAAAATACGGTATTGAGGGTGTTGTTAGTGGTGCAATAAAATCTGTTTATCAGGCTACAAGATTTCAGAGAATTTGTGATGAGTTAAATTTATGGTGCTTCAATCCTTTATGGCTTAGAGATGAGATTTCTATTTTGAGAGAGATAGTGGAGAAAGATTTTGATGTCATATTTACAAGAGTTGCAGGTTTGAGCAGGGATTTTTTGGGTAGAAAGATAGATAATGAAATTGTGGATGAACTTGAAAAAATTAAAAATTATGTTAATCCTGCTGGAGAAGGTGGGGAATTTGAAACTTTTGTTTTGAACATGCCTCTATTCAAAAAGAGGATAAAAATTTTAGAAAGTAAGATCATTGGAAATTATTTCGATGCAACTTTAATAATTGAGAGGGCTGAGCTTGTATGATAACAGTTGTTTCAACTTGCAAATACAGATTGAGCGAGGAGGAATTCGTTAGACCTATTGTTGATATAGTTAAAAGAGAGGATTACGAGTGTGAAATTATAAATTATAGGAACTTCAAGCCTAAGGGTAATGGAATTATAATATGTGGAACTGCTATAAAGGATCTTGACTACATGAACTATCTTGAGAGATTTGAAGCTTTGAAGTATTTTTGTGGAAAGGTTTTAGGAATATGTGCAGGATTTAATATAATTGCTAAGATTTTCTCTAATGAAATTGTAGAAAATAAAAAGATTGGCATTTACGAGTTTAAAGTTATTGAGGATAATCCTCTAATAAAGAAGGGAAATTGGAAAGCTTATTTTCTCCAAAAATTCTCATTGAAGAATATAAATGATAACTTGGAGTGCTTGGCACTTCATAAAGATGAAGTCTGCATGTTTAAGGTTAAGGGAAGAGATTTTTATTGTGTATCTTTTTATCCAGAAGTTTTGAATGGGGAGATTATCGTCAACTTTCTTCGCCAAATAAGTTAAATATCTGTTCAATTATCGATTGAACAATGAAGCTTGAAGAATTGAGATTTGGAACTGAACTTGTGAAGAGGGGATTTGCAAAGATGCAGAAAGGAGGAGTTATCATGGACGTTACAAATGCTGAACAGGCTCAGATTGCTGAGGATGCTGGTGCAGTTGCTGTAATGGCTTTGCACAAGGTTCCAGCAGATATCAGAATGGCTGGAGGAGTTGCAAGGATGGCAGATCCAAAGAAGATTCAGGAAATAATGGATGCTGTAACTATACCAGTAATGGCAAAATGCAGAATTGGGCATTATGCAGAGGCTAGAGCTTTGGAAGCTTTAGGAGTTGACATGATCGATGAAAGCGAAGTCCTAACTCCAGCAGATGTGTTCTTCCACATAGACAAGAGAAAATTTACAGTGCCTTTCGTATGTGGAGCGAGGAGCTTAGGTGAAGCTGTAAGAAGAATTTGGGAAGGTGCTGCAATGATAAGGACAAAGGGTGAAGCTGGAACTGGTAATGTCGTTGAGGCTGTAAAGCACATGAGAATTATGAATTATGCCATAGCTGAAATAGAGAAGATGGATGAAGAAGATATATATAATGTAGCTAAGAACTACGCTAATAGATATGTTGAGCTTGCAAAGATTGTTAAGAGAGAGATGGGATTAAAAGATGAAATAAATCCAAAAGATGTAGTTTATGAGGAATACACACTTGAAGAGATTGTTAAGGGAATTTATGAAGTGCTTATGGAGATAAAAAAGCTTGGGAGATTACCAGTAGTTAACTTTGCTGCTGGTGGAATTGCAACACCTGCAGATGCCGCTTTCATGATGCAGTTGGGTGCGGATGGTGTATTCGTTGGAAGTGGGATTTTCAAGTCTTCGAATCCAGAAGGTTATGCGAGAGCGATAGTTGAGGCTGTAGAACACTGGGATGAGCCAGATGTCATTGCTGAGGTCAGTAAGGGGTTAGGAGAGGCAATGAAGGGACTGGAAGTTTCACAGCTCGAAGTTAGGATGCAAGAGAGAGGTGTTTGAGAGTATCAAAATGCGGATAGCTGTTGTTGGTGTGCAAGGTGCTGTGGAAGAGCATGTGATTGCAA
>CAZKQI010000042.1:0-10956 GCA_964554855.1 uncultured archaeon
ATATCATACATTCATCAAGCCAGGGTGGCAGAGGGGCTATGCGGGGGACTGCAGATCCCCTGACCCCGGTTCAAATCCGGGCCCTGGCTTAAGGAAAATGAACATTCTTATCTCCTTTTTGATAAACAGATATTTTGATCATATATACCTAAGTGTACTCTTAACCATCGATTGTTACGACGTTTTAACCTAAGGCGTTTGTTAGCGAATCTAAAACAATATCAATGCTGATATTTGTCAAAATGTGATATGCACAGTTGACGTTGGGATTATACATTGCCCGAATTATAAATTTTAAATTAATCTATCAACCTCTTTTATCGGTTTTCCAGCCTTTGTTTGAGGTGCTATGTAATCCAAAAATTTGCCAAATGGAATTCCATACAACTTGAAAGTAACTCTTATCGGTGAAAGTATTGCATTCTCATCCGTAAAATTAACCTTTCCTATGTATGCAATCTGCTTGTTGATGTATACAGTAGTTTCATTATCGCTTTTACCCTTTAGAATTTCTGTTCTTGCCGTATCCAAAATTCTCTGCCTCCTAAGCAAATCTCTAAACTTTCTCAAGTCCCATGCTTTTGCTCTTAAAATATCTCCCTCTATCTTTACATCTGCGTCTGGAAATACGTTTTTCACGGATTGAACGACTTTATCAACATCTTCAGTCGGATTTATCCTCGTTTCAATCTCCACTTCCACCTTTTTAGCTAAGTTTTCGAGAATTCCCCTAATTTTTTCTCTAAAATCCTCCAAGCTCTCTCTGTTCTCAACTGTAAAGTCTGCTACTTCTAAAGCTTTTCCCAAATTCCAAGAAAGCTCTCTTCTGTCCCTCTCCCTCAACTCCTCAATACTTTCAATATCATCACTCCTCTTCCTCTTCAAAGCTCTCTGGAATCTTAACTCTAGGGGAGAATCTATTGCTATAAGGATGAAATCATCAAAAGCCTTTTTGAAAGTCTCAACCTCCGCAATACCCCTTACACCATCAACAACGACTACACCAAAATCCTTCCCCTTCTCCCTTATCAGAGGTATGCATCTCTTAGCTATGGCATCCATTCCTTCCTTCTCTCTCAATTCATTTGCAATTTTACCTAAAACCTCATCAGTTAAAGGAAGATTTCTTCTCTTAGCTTCATCTCTAACAACATCACCCATACAAATTACTGGAATCCCCATATCTTCTGCAACCTTAGATGCAGTAGTTTTTCCACTCAGAGGTAAACCTACAAATGCTATTACCCTCATAAAATTGAATTGTCTAGATTTGTTTATCACTTTTCCCCAACCTAACCCATATCTGTGCTCCCTTGGGAATACTAACCTTTAAAGGTTTCTTAAACTCTTTAGCACTTTCTAAAACCCAAGCATAAAGCTTAGAACCTCTAGCATAACTTTTTAATTCTTCGTAACTAATTCTGTGCTTTTCCTCATATTCGGAAAGTTCATCAACAGTGAAAGGACCTAAAACATCAACAAGTTCAACCTTTCCTATAACATAACTCCCACTTATAATGTATATTTCTCCTCTAACATTTGTTCTCTTCTTCCTTATTTCCCAAACTTTCAATCCCTTAACTATCATTGATGCATAAGGCTCTCTCACTATTAAACCTCTCATCACAAAAAATTTGCAAAACGTTATTTTAATCTTTGACAACATTACATGATGATTTGCAGAGTTGTTGAAAGAGAAATCCCTAAGTACAAGAACAGATGGTTTGAAACTCTTACGGTTGAATGCGAAGGAGAGAGATACATTCTATATTTGGCTGGGATTTCGAAATGGATAAAGGTTGATGAAATTGTTGAATTGATTCCCAAATCAAAACCGAAAGAGATAAGAGGTGTCAAGACATTTCTTTTTGAAGATTACGAACTCTATAAGTTCTACGATGGAGAAAAGATAAAGATATGGCCCTATTGGGTTAAGGAGATGGATTTGCCAAGATATAGTCCATTTGGTGAAGAGATATATAGATATAGAATAAGGGCTAGAGAGGCTGTTTTCGAATCAGATTTTGAGGCTATTGCAGAGCTTGAGCAGTTTCACTATGCATCTGAAAAGGAGAAGGTTGCAATATGGAGATGTGAGAAATGTGGGGAAATAGTTGAAGCAAATACAAAGCCCAAATGTCCCAAGTGTGGAGAAGATTTGACAATTGCAGAAATAAAGGGATCAACTCCAGCTTCCCGTTTCCTCGTGCTAGAACTTTTGAACAGGGAAGAATATGAGCCAAAATTTTTAGCTTACGTTAGAGTTGATCCCCCAATTCCATTAATGCATCGAAGATTACCAGATGGAACTATTGAGAGAAATGTTAGAGAAAAGGTATTTCCGAAAGAGTGGTTTTATCCAGTTTACAGTCCAGAACTTCTCATGAAGAAGATGTTTAGGGAGCTAAAGAAGAAATTCAGTAAGAGGATTGCAAGACACAAGTTATGGGAAACGGCAAGCATAAAAGCCTTAGATATAAGTAATACTGCATGCTCAAGAATTGCGAGAGTTGTTGTCCATCCAGATTACCGTTCTGATGGAATAGGAGTTACAGCTGTGAAATTAGCTTTGGAGTGGATTGAAGAGAGAAGAGTTCCTGAAATGAGAAAGAAAAAACATTTGGTTGAGACAATTGCTCAGATGGCAAGATTTAATCCATTCTTCGAAAAGGTGGGATTCAAGTATGTATGGGATACAGCATCTGGAAGACCCGTTTTATACTATCCTTTGAGCGAAGAGGCAAGAAAATGCCTTCAAATGTTTTTTGAGAGTGATAAGTATGCTAAAATGCATGAAGGTAAGCTATGCATTTCGAGGTATGGGAAGGTTGAGGAATTGAGAAAGCCAATAGTACTCAAGAATGTTACAAAAGTTTTCGAAAACAGATTGGATTTGTCGAGTGTGAGTGAAGAGATAAGATTTCTGTTATCAGCTTTCGGTGTGAAGTCAAGGATCATACAGCGTTGCGTAATAAGAAATGCAAGCTTTGAGATAAAGCCGAAAGAAGTTGTTGCAGTTATAGGTGCAAGTGGAGCAGGTAAAACAACTCTTTTAAGATTGATATACAATGCAGTATCTGGTAAAGAAAAACCTACATCAGGGGAAATAGAGATTGAAAGATGTAAGATTTCTGCTTTAATTCCTCAGGAAATAGAGCCAGATTTCGGTGATGACAGCATAATTGAACACATATATAAAAAGTGTGGTAATATATATGTTGCTGTTGAGATTTTGAATAAATGTGGTTTGTCGGATGCTGTTTTGTATAGAGCTAAGTTCAGAGAACTTTCTACGGGACAAAAGGAAAGAGCTAAGTTGGCATCCCTCTTAGCTGAAAAACCAAGCTTGATATTGATAGATGAGTTTGCATCCCATCTCGATTCTTTAACTGCTATGAGAGTTGCTAAGAAATTCGGAGAATTTGTAAGGAGTGCTGGTATTACAGCTGTAATAGTTACTCATAGAAAAGAGGTGATTGAAGCTATGGGTGTAGATAAAATAATTTATGTTGGATACGGTATAGCCAAAGTCTATGATAGTATTCGTATGCAGAGGTAATGCTTCACGATCCCAGATGGCTGAAGCTATAGCAAGGCACTTAAGTAATCTGAAATTTGAAAGTGCAGGAATTGAGCCAGCTGAAAAGATTTCAAGTAAGGCTAAGGCAGTTTTGAAAGAAATAGGGATAGACTGGAATGGTAAACCCAAACCCTTAACAAGAGAGATGATAGAAAATGCAGATTTGATAGTTGCGATGTGTGAAGGAAATTTTCCCAAAGATAAAACGATATATTGGGATATACCAGATCCTATGGGCAAAGATCTGAAATTCTATAGGAAGGTAAGGGATATAATATACGAGAAGGTTGAGGAACTTTTAAATATTCTCAATTCAAATCAAAGAAGTCCATGAGAATTGCTTACAAGTTAGCATATGTTGGAACAAACTTTCACGGCTTTCAGTATCAGCCCAACGTTAGGACTGTTGTTGGTGAAATATACAAAACCCTCAAATCTTTAGGTATAGATTACAAGAGGACAAAACTCAGATGTGCTGGAAGAACAGATGCTGGTGTCCATGCATTTGGTCAAGTTATAGCTATAAATTTGGAAAAACCAATATTTCCCAGAGTTTTCAATGCACATCTTCCAGAAGATGTAACTTTCTGGGCATGGTGTGAAGTTGACAATGATTTCAATCCAAGGAAAGCTAAGAGCAGAACTTACATGTACGTCATGCCAGCTGAAGGATACGATATTTCTGCAATGAGGAAAGCATCTAAACTTCTTTTGGGGACTCACGACTTTTCTAACTTTACTAAGAAGTTTGGAGAGCGAAGGTGTATCAGAACTATATACAATGTTGAATTGAGGTTGGATGGCGATTTTATAGTATTTGAAATAGTAGGCAATGCCTTCACTTGGAATATGGTAAGATGTATAGCTTCAGCTCTAAGTGAGGTAGGAAGTGGTTATAGGAGTGTAGAATGGTTTAGAGATTTGCTCAATCCCGAAAAATACAGAGAAAGAGTTGAGCCAGCTCCTGCATACGGGCTGATTTTAAAGGATGTTGAGTATGAAGATGTGGAATTCGAAGTTGACGAATACGCTTGGAAAACATTGATGCAAAGAATAAAAGAGATTGTAAGGTTCCACGGCACAATATACAAGTTATTTTCCCAGCTCAAGCCTTTATCTGATCAGGATTGAAACCCTTCTTTATAAGCAATTCCTTAACTCTTGCAACGTGATTGCCTTGCAGTTCAATTACATCGTTTTTGACAGTTCCACCACAAGCCAACTTAGTTTTCAGAAATTTTGCCAGCTCTTCAAGATTTATCTGACTGCCATCTATTCCCTCTATTATCGTAACTTCCTTACCGTATCTCCTCTTAACCACTTTTATCTTTATCTGCTGCTGTTCTTTTGCAACTTCTTCACATACACATATGTCTTTCGGCAAACCGCAAATCGGACATATATCACTCATTCCTTTTCTATCCCTCCCAATATTTTATACATGATTTTAATCCGACAACCATTTTAAATTTTCGGTCGCCTTCTTGCCATGGATGTGTACAAAATCTGGGATAAATATAAACTAGCTGAAAATGTGAGAAGACATTGTATGAAGGTTTCTGAAGTTGCTTTAAAAATTGCAAATCGTTTTGAAGTTGATAAAAATGCAATAAAGTTGGGTGCTCTTCTACACGATATAGGTAGAGCTATAACACATGGCTTGGAACACTTCATATATACTGGAGAAATACTTAGAAGAGAGGGCTTTGATGAGAAAATTGTAAGAATTGCTGAGAGACATTTTGCATGTGGAATAAAGAAGGAAGAAGCTAAGAAGTTGGGATTGAATGTTGATAGGGATTACATGCCAGAAACACTTGAGGAAAAGATTGTTTGCATGGCTGACAATCTTGTGGAAGGTGATAGTGAAATTTCGTTTGAACATTTTATGAAGAAACTTGAAAAGCTTAAGAGGGAAAAGCCAGAAACTGCTTGGTTTACAGAAAAAACAATTGAAAGAGCCTTAAAACTTAAGGAGGAGTTGAGAATTTGATTGCGGGAATTGATGTAGGAAAAATTAGTTTTATGGCTGTTTTGAAGAATGATAAAATAGTTTATTTGGGAAAACTCAGATTCGATTTACCAGTAAAATACGTGGGTATAGATGCCCCACTTAACTTACCAGAGAGGGGTTTTAGGAAATGTGAGAGAAAGCTTTTGAATATGGGAATAAGGGTTATTCCACCACTATTTCTTAAGAAAATTCATAAAATTGGAGTAGAGATTGCTGAAGAATTCGAAAAGAGAGGTGCCAAAGTTTATGAAGTCTATCCCTATGCAACTAGATACGTTTTGGGATGGAAATGGAATAAGAGGAGTGAGGAAGGTAGGAAGAATATAGTAAAGGGTCTTAAGGAATTTTTGGATTTTCCCGAGACTGACGATCACAACGAAATAGATGCAATCATTTCAGCCCTAACCGTAAAGTTCTATATAGAAGGATATTTTGAATTGTGTGATAACTTTATCCTCCCATCGCTCGCAAGACCTCTCCCAAAAAGCAAGGTTTAAATATTTTAAATTTAGAAATGCATAGCATAATGACAGCTATAAGGCTAGTTTGAAAGTAGTCTATGAGTTCCGAAAAAGATAACAAATAGTGGGCGTGTGAACTGGCTTATGGGGATGAGGTTCGTAAAACAGTAAACTCCTCACGAAGTTCCGTTCATGACTGGAGGCTGGTTAAATGGTTATGCTTTATCTTGATATTGAAACCTTGGGAACATCCATTAAGGATAAAATAATCGCTATTGGCGTTAGTATCGTTAACGGAGTTAGAAAAATCTGGAAAGAGTGGGAGCTTGGAGAGAAGAGTGTTGTGGAGCAATTTTATGAATTTCTTGAGAGTTTAAATCCTAAAGAACAGACTGTATGGGTCATAGGATTTAACATTTTAAAGTTTGACGTCCCGCTTCTAATTCACAAGGCGATGAAATTTAACATGGATGTAGCAAAGTGCTTTGAGTTGTGGCACGATTGTTTTATTGAAGACGAAAGACAAGTTCTTCTGCCTCTTAATGACTTCAGATTTGGATGTTTAAGTGCCGAGAATGTTTATAAAGCTATTAAAGAAGTACTCAGAGAAGAAATCAAAAGAAGAAAGGTTAAAATTAGAGAAATAAAACATAAAAGTGATGAGATCCCAAAATTTTATAGTGAAGGAAAATATGATAAGATAATAGAGCATCTATCCTCTGACTTGGATTTCCTCGAAGACTTACACTACATATTAAAATTCAAATTTAATGTTCTAATATCTAAGAAAGAAGAGTTTAGGAGGATATCATGCCAGAGTTCGACATAATAAAGCCTTGGGACTTAGAGAAAATAACAAAAGGGAAGATTGGGGAATGGATTGCTAGAAGTTACTATAGAAGCAAGGGATATGTAGTTTGGTTTCTAGAAGCTTATTATCATGGTAGTTTTTATAGCGGAACTGGTAAGGAATATGTGAATGATAGAATTGTCCTAACACCGCTTGAAAAAGCTATACTAGAAAATTTTCGTACTTTTGATCTTCTAGTGGTTCCAAAGGAGGATGTAAAATTTATAAAGGGCGAACTTCTAAATATTCACCACTATAATCTACTAAAAGATCTATTTACAGTTGTTATAAAGGAGGAAGGTTTGGATGGTCTTGAAGAATATCTTAATTTAGATATATATAGAAAAATTAAATTTGTAAAATCTAAAGCTGAAGATATTATGAGTGATAAGAATAAAAGGAATGTAGGGGGTAGCACTTACTATAGACAACAGTTCAAATCTCGCATTTATGATATTCAACGATGGTTTGAGTTTTTTAGAAAGCCAACAAAAAACAGTACTGAAGAAGCATTGAAAGAAGCATTAATTGAAATGGAAAATCGCCACAATACACTTAAGAGATTGAAAAGATTGCTCGTAGACATTAAAACTAAATGGTCTGAATATGATTACCCAGAAAGGAGTGTAATTAAATGTAAAGTTAGATTAACTAAGCTTCTTAAAAGCTTAGGATTTAAATGTGGAGCCCTTGAAATTAACTTCATATGCCCAGAAATCAAATTAAAATCCATAATGCTTTAGATCTTACTAAAAGAGGGCTAAGGTTAATTAAAGGTTTTGAATATTTAGGGGCACACTTTACGAATCAACTGATAAGGGCAAATTGTTCATAATTCCTCGTCCTCTATCTCTATTCTCTTAACTTCTCTCAAATAACCAATTCTAATTCCATGCCTTTTTGCAATCTTCTTTAAGCTCTTATCGTTCGTTATCAAAACACAATTTTTTGATTTTGCAAGCTCAAGCAGTGCCAAATCAGTTCCACTTGCTTCAACATCCACAACTTCACAGTATCTTTCAATTAAATTTAATGCAAATTTTGAGGCAAGTCTCTCCTTTCCCTTGAGAGATAACTTTAATCCCTCCAACTCTTCAACGACTTTAGAAGGAACATAAAATTTCTTAAAGCCCAACTCCATTAACTGTGAAAAAATGTCAACCTTTTCAAGAAAAGAATACATTAGAACATTTGTATCTATTACAGCACATCTCATGCTATTGTTCCAGCACCTATAAGCCTCCACCTCCCCCCAACTCTTCTGCTTATGGCGACTCTATCCCCTCTTTCAGCACAAACTGGCCTTCTAAGTTTTACCTCAACAATATCATCCCTTGCAGAGGTAACCCTTGCTACGGTAACAGCTGTTCCTACAACAAGCATTAAATCTTCATTCATCTTTATCTTTTCAACTTCAACATCCTCTTCCAACCCAACAACCCTCTCCAAAAGCTTTACATCCATAGTAAATTCATTCAAAACATCTGGTAAATTTTCTGGAATGCCCAAAACATTTCCAACTAACCTATCGCTCTTTGTGAGATATGGATCGAGCTTAGTTGCCACACCTATCAATCCACCGGGAGTTGCTTCCTCAACAAACCTTCCAGATGCCATTATGCTCATAACTTCAGTTCTAAGGGATTTCCAAACACCCTTCTCATCCCTTATTCCCGGCCTTATTTCTATCTCATCTCCAACCTTCAATCTACCTCTTGCAAGAGATCCTCCAACAACACCGCCCATCAAATCCTCAGGCTTAATACCAGGTTTATTAACATCGAAACTTCTTGCAATGTGCATGAGAGGAGGAGAATTTAAATCCCTTTCTGGAGTTGGAATTTTTTCTTCAATTGCTTGAATCAATGCATCAATGTTTATCTTCTGCTGTGCAGATATTGGTATTATTGGAGCATTTTCAGCAATAGTTCCCTTAACGAACTCCCTAATTTCTCTGTAATTTTCTAACACCCTCTCCTTACTAACCGTATCTATTTTGTTCTGGGCAACAACAATCTTATCAACACCTATAATCTCAAGAGCCATTAAGTGTTCTCTTGTTTGAGGTCTCGGGCATTTCTCATTTGCTGCAATTACCAAAACAGCTCCATCCATCAATGCCGCTCCACTTAACATTGTTGCCATCAACATCTCATGTCCGGGAGCATCTACAAATGAAACTGTTCTCAATATATCAGTTTTTACTCCATGAATCGGACAAACTTTCTCAGTTGTGTAAGCTTCAGGCTCTTTACATTCTGGACATTTCCTAAAAGTTGCATCAGCATAACCCAACCTTATGGTTATACCTCTCTTCAATTCTTCACTATGCCTATCCGCCCAAACACCAGTTAAAGCGTAAACAAGTGTCGTCTTACCATGATCAACATGACCAACCATTCCTATATTTACCTCAGGTAAAGGCTCTTCCATAAAATCAAAATCGGGGGATGATATTTAAGCTCTACTCAAACAAGTTTCTTGATATTTCTTCATCACTCAAGTAACAACTTGGATCTTCTCCCCAAAGGTCTCCATATCTCAAAGCCCTCAATCTGAAACCACCACAAACATCCTTGTATGCACATCTTCCACATCTCCCCCTCAATATCCATCTACCCCTTAAGGTTTTCAAAAGACTGTCATTGAACCATATTTCTCTAAAGCTATTTTCTTTAATATTTCCACAGTTGTAATCCCACCAAAACTGATTTGGATGAACATTTCCAAATGGATCAATGCTAACCAAATTCCTACCACTTCTATCTCCACCCCTAAATTTCAGAAATTCATAGGCCTTATAAGCCAATTTCTCGTCAATCTCTCTAAGTTTTAAACAGAAGTAAATTCCGTCACAAGGATTGTCAACAGTCAAAATTTCACCCTCAAATTCAAAAGCTCTCTCAAAAAGGTTGTCAATTATTTTCCTTCTCAAATCTCTTGATATATCCATACTGAAATCAGCTCTTCCAGAAGGAACCAAATGGTACAAGCAAAACCTTTCTACTTCCAAACTCTCACAGAGATCCAAAATCTTATCAACTTCTTCAGCATTAAATTTGGTCAAAGTAAATCTTACACCACTCAATATACCTACAGATTTTAAATTCTTCAAACCTTCGACAGCTTTTTCAAAAGCACCATTTAAACCCCTAAACTTATCATGAACATCCTTCAGACCATCCAAGCTTACGCCAACATAACTAAAACCAACATCTTTCAATTTCTCTGCAACATCATGATCAATCAATGTTCCATTTGTCGAAAGCACTTTTGGAATTTTACAATTACTTGCAATTTCAAATAAGTCCTTTCTGAGTAGAGGTTCTCCCCCACTAAATAAAATCAATAAGGCAAAATCATTTAACTCATCAACAACTCTCATGGCAATTTCTTTTTCAACTTCTTCATTCAATTCAGTGTAGGCATAGCAGTGTTTACATTTTAGATTACATCTTGCAGTTATATTCCATACAACAACAGGTCTAAGATCTCTTCTCAACTCCTTAAGTCTATTGGGAATATGTTCATCACTTTTGTATGTCAAAACTTTCGATACAGTTGCTTTACCCCTTACCATCTTACTTAGACTTATCACACTTAGATTTTTGAAAAAGGAAAGAAATAAATTTTACCAAAGAGATAAGTAGTATGGTCATTCCAGATTTGAATGTTGAAGAGGTAATGAACAAAGATCTTGTTATGGTTGAGCCGAGTACAACAATTGCAGAAGCTCTGAAATTAATGCTTGAGAAAGGGATTAGATCTGTAGTAGTAAAACCAACTGATGAGAGAGATGTTTACGGTGTTGTAACTATAAGAGATGTTGTATACAGAGTGATTGCAAGAGGTAAAGATCCAAGAGAAACTACTGTATGGAATATTGCTACAAGACCTGCTATTATGATTCAGAAGGGAACCCGTTTAAGTATAGCAATTGAATTCATGAGACATTTTAACTTGGCAAGAGTGATCGTTGCGGAAGGTGGTAAACCAGTTGGAATGCTATCTCTAATGGATGTTATAAGGGTTGTTAAGGAAGATATATTCA
>CAZKQI010000043.1:0-578 GCA_964554855.1 uncultured archaeon
GTCGTCGTCGTCGTCTCCGCGCTCTGAGCCGACGACGACAGCGCGGGCGGGAGGAGGAGGAAGGAAAGGAAGGAGAATTTAATTGAGCAAAGCAACACAACAACGAACAACGAAACAAAGAAAAGATAAAAGAGATTGAGAGATTGATTTGTAGAAAAGTTTATATATAACCTCAACAAGATTTGTAATTATAGGATAGTGGTAATGACACTTTACTATCACTGAGTGATATATACATATATCATGGAGAAGTGGTAAATACAATATAGAAAAGGTTATAATAGTATATAGGTTTATAAATGACATGCTCGAGGAAGCCATTATTAGCATATCACAAACTTGGGGGGCTATCGGTCTTCTAGCATTGTTAATATATTACATCCTCAAGAACCATCTCTCAAAGCTCACAGATCACATTCTGGGAAAACTTGATAACATTGAAGATAAAATTCTAGATCTTTCGGAGAGGGTTTCCAAACTTGAAGCAATAATAAACCAATCCCTCAAAAAATAAATGGAATACTTTAATATAAATCCTCTCCAATCACTTAACAATTTACATATGTATTTAATAGGAG
>CAZKQI010000043.1:588-10091 GCA_964554855.1 uncultured archaeon
TAGCAAAAGTTAAGGTTAAAAACTACGGAACGGCAACCCTTGAGCTGACAATTTCAGCAAAAGAACCGAGTGATTTATCAGGGAGCAAAACGATAACCGTAAACCCAGAATCTGAAAAGATAGACACAATAACATTTGAATTGGCTTTTGCAGAAAACTACTCAACAACAAACATGGGAAAACTCACACTTTCCGCAAAATACGGAGGAATTGATCAAGGGTCTAAAGACATCGATATAACATTCTATTGTATAGACTTCACAAAAGATAACATAAATTCAGTTAGTGCATGTCTACATCAAAATTGGGATTCAGTGGAAATGGTTGAAATTGACGGTTTATTAGCATATGAGCTTTATGCTAGAGAATATGGAGAAAATAAACTAAGAGAAGCAGAGGCAAGACTAGAAATTTGGGATATTTCAACACCAGCGATCCTTTTAGTCCAACCTTATGATCTATACAAAGCTCATGGTGATGATCACTATTATGTTTGGTTTGACATCCAAGATCAAGAAGGAAATTGGATAAACATATTTTACTTTCAGGATCAGGAAGGTTATAAGGACAAGGTAATAGCTATCATAAATGAAAACATAATAGATGGAAACATGTATTTCAGACTAAGAGTAAAGTTAGACACAGGTATATACTCAGATGCCGAAGTTAGAACAGGATTCTATGTTTTAGGCTATGTTCCAATAACCGTCTAATATAAAAGCATACAACAAAGAAAAAACAACAATATTCTCTATTGTTTATTATTTGTTATTATCCTGTAACAATTGGTTCATCCAACACATCCCAATATCCTAATGGTATAACATCAATATTTGGAGGTAGTAATTCATCAATCCTTTCCATCACATCAGAATATCCTAATGGCATAATATCAACATTTGGAGGTAACATTCCTCCAATATCTTCAAGTATATCATAAGTAGCCAATGTTAAAGTCTGATATGCTGAAAATAGCTCTCTTTCCTCCGTTGTTGTTGGTGTATTCTCCATTATCGCATTAATCACATCCTGAATTTCAGGATACCGAGAAACTAATTCGTCATGGGTAGCTTTGCTTATAAAAGGAATGTGAACCAAAAGATCACCCAAATAGTGAAAGTCTATAACCTGATTCCAATATGCATTAAAGCTTGCTCCAAATATATACATAATATCTGAAAATAGCTTTCTAATCTTATCTAAAATCTCCGTAGATCTTTGTCCTCCCGATCTCAAGAACTCCCAAACGGCTTTATGGTCATAATGCATAGCTGTTATAACACTAGCTAGCATCCCACAGATTCTTATCATAGCCCTATCATACTTATATTCATCGTCAGGAAATCCATATTGACTTATTATATAATTTGTATAATCTGATACAAGCTTAGCAAATTCGGTATCCAATTGTCCACTCTTTGCTTTTTCATAAGCTTCTTGAAATATGTCTCCAATACTAAGACCTTGTGCCTTTTTCTCTCTTATTTCTCTATCAAATTTTTCTATATCAATAACTCCCTCAATCCCTTCAAAATAGCTAGGTTCTACGGCTTGAAATCCTAGCAAAATCGCAGAAGCATAAAATGACCCATGCTTATAGACTTTCGGAAGTTTTACCCTTAACCTCCATAATAAATACCAATCCGTTCCGTAAAGTGTTGCCATAGCTTTAGCCACAACATACTGATAAACTCCCTGAGGAAGAACTCCCGCAGAGTTAAATAATATAAAAGCCAAATCCTTTACATCATCAGGTAACAATTCAAATATTATATCGATCCATACATTTATAACACTTCCAAAAGCCCCCACAATATCGGAAATTGTTGGAGGAGTCACACTTTCAACAAAGTTTATGTTCAAATCAAACTTTCTCTCTTTTGGTGTCCAATCTTCCATTATATCAGGATAACTCCATACCGTAGAATCCGCAAATGTCATATCCCTATCAGTTATACTGAAATCATCCAAAGAGGGAATACTTATTTCTTTTAACATCCTCATTCTCACAAGATTTAGATCTATAGGAAGATACTTCCATAATTCCTTTTCCCTTTCCTCTAATTGTGATTTTTGATTTTCTAAACTTTGTTTTGCTGTGTCTAGACTAGACCAATCTATGGCATCAGGATTTATCAATTCATAAACCTTCCATCTATCAGGAAGCCACGGATCTTTTTTCTCACCATCGGACAAACCACACCACCCTTATTATAAAGCATCAACAACAAATTCCTCTCCTCTTTGGAGATTGCTTCCTCTCATCCTATTTATCACTGTTAAAACTTCATCCGCATATTCTTCCATCTTATCTAGGCTTTTCTCCAAAATATCTATTAATTGCTTGTAAATCTTCTTTCTATAAGGAGCATACTTATCTCTAATAAACTCCTTATACTTTGTATCTATTTCGGAAGCATTGTCATAGTAGGTTTGTATTGTTCCCTCCGCAATTTCATACTCTCTTTGTAACAAAGTCTTAGGATCTTCAAGCAAAGTGTTAACGGCTTCTTTTAGGTCATCCGTTACCTCTTCGGAAGATTCTACAAGCCAAATGCATTGATCATAAACCCTTTCAGCATAAGCCGTTAAATATATTATCCTTGTCAAATTATCCTTAACTTGTCCAAAAGTCCATTTATACATGTCCCTTAAAGAGTCCCTAGCCTCTTCAAGTTGCCATTCGAACCTATATTCCCATGCTTCATTTAGTGTGATTATATGAAATAGGACGGAGTCATGTATATGTTTATATTGTCTTTCTCTAGCATAGCTTAAACCCGTTAATACTTCAACATAAACCGCAGAATTGAACAATCCCGAAGCAATACTTACATAACTAGCAAATTTCGGTTTAAACAAACCCGTAGAAAGACAGTCTTTAATTTCATCATCATCTAAGCTTTCCTGTCCAAAAAGTGTCTTCGCTTTCCACTCTAAAGCTCCCTTAAATGCTCTTTCGAAAATATCCGTAAATGCGTCAGACATTGCTTCAAAATAGAACTCGGCTACCTCTGAACGCATCCCTAGAAGTGAAACACTGAAAATTAAACCTGCAAGCTCTCTTAAAGCATGCTCTTCAAATACCGTTCCTTCCAAAGTCCTATAAAACCTTAGTTTATCAACGGCTCTAGGTAGGAAATAAGCTCCTATGAAAGAAGCCCAAAATCCCTCAACAATTCTATAAACAGCATCTCCTATCATTCCCAACAAAGATTTTCCTATCGAAAAACCTGATCTTGTGGCTTTTTGTTGAAGGGTTTTTTCTATTTGTTGGAGAGAACCCGCGATTTTGTCTAATCTATTTAACAATAACACACTTACCATATAACCTTTATACGGTTTTGTTATTTATAAACCCTTTTTGTATCATAGCTTTAGAATTCTCTCCACTTTCTCATGTAGTTTGTTATAATTCATGTGTTTAATGTCTATTTTTGCCCATTCTTCGTTCCATGCTCTAAATTTGTTGTAGAAAACAATTTTTTCCTGAGGTTTTACCTCCTTTTCCCACAAATCTATCCAATCATGCCAAATACTTCTATATCTCCAACACAAACCCTTTAATTCGAAAAATACTCTATAATCACTAGGTTCTATCTTTCCACCATTTAATAGTAAATCCCAAAATCTCTCGGCGTCATAACCCGTTTGTTCAACAAAGAACCTTGTTGGTTTCTCTAAGTAGTAAAGAGGAGGTAACACTAACGCATAGTGTCTACCCTCTTTGTCTACTTTTATCGGAAAAATCTCCCTATTTACAATTTTATTAAATCTATTGGAATCTACCTGAAAACTATCAACATAGACATTATAAACCTTTATTCCTTCGGCTTTTGCTTTTGCTATTGTTACCGCATTATTTACCGCACAAAGTGACATTATAAGCCACCATAACTTAGAATTTTTCCTTTTCATGTATCCTATGCTAGATAACCACGCATATTTTAGAAAATCATATTTTCTAACAATGTAAACATTATAACCTAGCTTATATATCTCTTTAGCAATGAAGGGAGATTCTTTTATCGATATATGACTAAGATCTCCAAAGTCCTTTAATACCTTATTTAGTCTTTTCTTATATAGCTTCTCTCCCTTTATTCTATCTTCCCATGTCTTATATTTTTCATTAAATACCAAATCGGCTTCCTGTTCAAAACTATAAAGAACATCACTTATAATAGAGTATTTGCTTGAGTCTCCTCCGATAACAATTATAACGGCTTCATTCTTTAGTCTTTCCCTCTCTTTGTTTAATTTCTCAATTTCGATGTCTATTTTTTGGCTAGCCATTTCCAAAATTCTTTTTTCATCAGGGTTATTTATTCTTAGTCTGAAAAGATAATCAAACTTTTCCACATCTTCATTATATACAAAAGGTAGACCATCTTTGAAAAATACGGTGTCCTCCATTATATACTTCAAAGCTCTTAGAAAATAGTTATTAAAATCAAAATCATATATTTTATTATTTCTAACCAAACCAGAAGCAAAATAACCCATTTGTGGGTAATAATGTTCGAATTTAACATCGACATCTAGCTTTTTGGCTATTGTATTAAGCCACCAGAACCTAGATAATCTTTCAATAGTCCCACGATTAAAACAAATGATTTCAGGTTTTTCTTTCAAACCGATGACCGCAGGCATGCAAACCTCACCATTTCAATATTTCAGTCTTATAGTCCTTCTATGTCTGAAATATACCCTAAACAATATCCTCTTTATTCCCAATGTTGTTTTAAGCTCTCTATAAGTGTCTGGAAAATGCTCTAATACAAAACCCTCTGGATCTCTCCATGCTTTTATCAAGATATTAACCCATTCTCTCGGAGTTCTTCCCGAAATTACTCCTATAGTTACAAAACGGGTTTTAGTATCCATCCTCCTACCGTATTTCCTTGTGTATGGTTCTACCGTCAAAACAACAACATGCATTTTTTGAATTAACCCTTGAATAGCATATAAAATAAGTCTTGCTATGTTTTCCTCCGAAAGAAATGTCCAATTTACCCATTCATACCTTAAGTGTTCAAGTCCTAAGATTGTCCTTATTCTATTTGTTAATTGTTTAATTGTCCTTTTTGCCATTTCCTGATACATTTGAGGAAACATATCGATTATTTCTCCCTCCATTACCTCTCTAAAAGCCTTTACCATTTCAACAATAAGCATGTGTTTTATCATTTTTTGAGAAAGTTCCTCATGTCTTTCCCTAATTTCCTTCACTTTTCTTAGCTCTGGTCTATTCAAAAGCATGTTTTCAAGCCTTTTAACCTTAGCCAAATAATATTTATACCATCTCCATGAAACCCTATAATAAGCATGAAGTTTTCTCCATAGTCTGATAAAGTTTTTAAAGTCATGTTCAGAAAGAGTATCCCTGAGGTATTCAAGCCATGACCTCTTGACCCTTTCGGGTCTCCGTCTCGTCTTCCCTAGCTCTTTATCTTCTAATTTTCTAGGTCTCCCCCTTTCTCTTAACCTCCTCCTCGATCTCTTTGGCAAAATCCAACACCCCCATTAACCATCCTTCTAGGATTTCTTTAGCCGATTCTAGTCCTCTTTTTCCCAAAAAGTGAAGTATGACAATAGTTTCCATGTATGTTGTTGGAGCTTTTGCATTTTTTAACACTTCTTTTATGTCATCAACAACATTATCAAAGTTTTTTATCACTCTATCTAAATCACTTATTGTTTTCTTTAGCTTTCTCTTTAACTTCCTTAAGTCTTTCAGCAATGTTTTTATCTCCAAATTCTTCGGCAATTTTGATAAGTTCATCCAGAATCCCCTCTTTATTTTTATTTAATAACCAAACCCTCTTTTTGCCATACCAGTGACCTATTAAATAACCTCTTAATACTAGCTCCTCATAAATAGCTCCTCTTACTGTTGACCCAGCTTTCCCAGTGAAATATATTAATTCCCTTGTGGTTAGAGGTCTATTATACTTTACAATAAAATAAAGTATCATTTTAGCCGTCGGACTCAATTCTTTCATCTAAATCACCCAAACTCCTTTCTACAAATTTAAAGATATTGTTTATTTCGGCTTCAAAATAGTCATTTAGTCCAAATACTATGAAACTATCTATAAATTCTCCCGTTTCAATATCTTGAAGTTTGGTGTATGTAACATAAACTATTATGTCAAAGTATTCATTATACCATACTCCAAAGTCAACATTTGGAAATGTGACAGTGTCTATTTTTTCCTTCATTGCTTGAATCACTTTTAGGAATAGCTTTTTCCTTACATCATCATTTAGCATACTGAAATTTGGATGGAACATTATGACCTCTTTATTGGTTACTTCTTCTATCTTCTTGAATCCTAAGTTCCTTAAGAACCTCTCAATTTTGTTGTATACCTCTTTCTTATTCTTAAATTTGTATTCCTTTGTAATTTTGTTAAGCTCTTTGGATAGCTTTACATATACAAACTTACCCATCATTCTAGCTTCACCCCGATAGGAAAGGGTTTTTCTACTCCGTAGTCTCTTTTACACTTCCTACAAGTCCAAATCCAGAAAATTTTCCCCCCTACTAACTTTACTTCTAAATACAAACTCCTTCCGCATTCTTTACATTTGTAGTCCGTCCTTATGTAGTCTTTTCCTCCTTTTTTCTTTATCTTCCATATTGCTTCCGCGATGTTCTTTCCTCTTCTTAGTATATACCACAATGCTGAGTGTTTCTCTATTTCCTTTTTACCTCCGATAACTACAGCATCCCTCCCCATGATATCATCATCATCATCAACCTTAATAAAGTTTTCGTCATCATTAGATCTATGCTTATATAGTTTATCAGCATATACTAAATTATGGGTAGGCCATATCGTATTTACAAACCTACGGCTAGTAAAGAGAAAGTGATGGCAAAATATGAAGAAATAGCAGACATAAGGAAGGATGATTGGAAGGAAGACCTTTTGAGCGCAATACCAGACCAAACAAAGCTAAATGAAATATTTGATCTAGCAAATCAAGAGTATGCAAACGCAGGCGCTCCATCCACATGGGTATCAAACCAGAAATTGGGATTTAAGACAGTTGTCTATGCAGATTGGAAGGAAAACGTAGAAAATGGTGTAGAAAATTGGGCAAGTGGTATAAAAGGAAAAGGTAAGAAGAAAATAGGATTCCAATACATAGGTAATAAACATTTGGTAGACTTTTGTAGAAGCAAAGAGTTAACACATTTAGCTAGTGCAGATGACTATCATAAGAGGTCAACATTTACAATTTTCAGCATGGAGTATGGAAGAAAGATATTAGAGCTTAAACTTGCTGAATTGTTCGATATAATAACAGAAGATGACTATAACACACAGGTAGCAAACATAAAATCTGAGTATTCTACAAAATTGCAGACAGTTCTAGGATTTGACTCTACAACGGCTGATACTTTGGCAGATGAGCTTCAAGCAAGCGCAGAGGCTGGCGCTCAAGACATGTATACATCAGTTACAGGATCTTAAACCTGAAACCCTTTGTTTTACTTTATTTTATTGTTCTACCCAGATAGTAATAATTATAAAATATATTTGCCATAAAGGTTTATTGTATGGATGCTTTGACTAAGATAGTATTGAAGGATAAGCATCAAAGGAGAAAAGCCATAGCATTGATTAAGGTAGCTTTGAGTATTGAAGCCCAATTAAGAGCAAGGGAAGAGTGGCTTCAAGAGGTAATAGAGAAAGATTTAAATGTTTATGAAGCTCAAAAGCTTTGGATTACAAAGTATCCTAAAAGGATAAAGGAGATTTACAAAGAGCTTTGTAAAGAAGCAACAAAAATAAGCAAATTACCCGTAGAACCGCATGTTAAAGAGCCATCATCTAAATTCCCCTACTATTGAAACATTCTCTGAGTATATTTTAGTCAAGTTTCCTTCCGCATCATATTCAAGTGTTATTTTGAACTTAACCCTTTGCGGTGTTTCAAATATTATTGATACCAGATTTCCATCCTTATAACTTAGTGTAAAGCTTGTAACCTCTTTTTGTAGTATCATCCTTATAAGTTCCTCAATCCTTAACTCAAGTGATATCATAACATATCATTATCAGAAATGCTTTTTAAAGTGTAGTGTTCCACATGAAATAAAGGGGGGGTATTTATGACGATAGGGATAAGAGTCCCAAAAAAGGAAATCCCTCTTTTGGAAGAAATAAAGAAGATATTGGAATCATGGAAGACGGATGAAGAAGGAAGGTTTATAATTATTGTTGAAAGGGTAAATAATACCGTAAATGTAAAAGTTCTAAACTTTCCTCAAAATTATCCTTTACCAGAAAGTCAATTTGATGCTTTAGCTAAAGAATCAACACTTCAAAATGTAAATTCAGACATAAATGACATTTCATACCAGTATGATGAATCTTATTTCAAAGCTTATGCTTGGAATGGTTCAAACTATCAATTAGTAGAAGGATATATTAAGGAGAGGAAATATGAATATGATGAAAATGGAAACTTGACTGTTGAACAGATTACTATTGTAAACTCTTCTGGAGGTATAGTTGCAACCGTAAAAAAGACTTATACTTATGAAAATGAAAATGTAATCAAAGAATCTCACTGGGAGGTGATAGTGTGAAGATAACATTTTCAAAGTTAAAGTATTTTCTAAATAAACTAAAGAAAAAGCTTGAAAGTGATATTGAAGCTCATAGAACAGCAACTCCTATAGATCATCCTGATGGTAGTGTAACAACCGAAAAAATTGCTGATGGTTCGGTAACAACGGCAAAAATAAATATTGATGGCCCTTTAGATTTTAAGATAAACCCTGCCCGCAATGTATTATATCTAGATTTGTCCGCTCAAACATCAGCACCTACAACCTCGGTAAGCAAACTCTGGAGTCTACAAAATCCAGATGATACTTCAAAAGATTTCTTAGTTTGGAATTATGGGACAGATGACTCAAGACATATTGTTCTTACTCCTTCTGCAGAAGATTTAGACATGAATAATCATCAAATAAAGAATCTTCAGGATCCAACAGATCCAGCTGATGCTACTACAAAAAATTATGTAGATACAAACTTTGCTCCTGTGGATCATACACATACAAGAGGAGATATAACCGATTTCTGGTCTACTCCTTTTTGGGATAATATTCCAGATAAACCTTCTACTTATCCACCAGAAGCACATACCCATTCTCCAGATGACATTTCTCCCCAAGGAGATGGAAGCGGTCTGGATGCAGATATGTTAGATGGGAAACATGCAAGTGATTTTGCATTAGCAGATCATAATCATGATGATAGATATTATACTAAATCAGAGTCAGACTCGAGGTTTGTCAATGCTAGTGGAGATACAATGACAGGAAACTTAAATATGAACTATAGGAAGATTTACAATGTAGGTCTTTTAGGTGTGAATGTAGATCCTTCTTATTACCTACATGTTTCGGCTTCAGTTACTGATGAGCCTCTCGTCTTCTTTTACAATACTGCGAGGTGGAATTCAGACTTACAGAG